>JABFSH010000056.1 GCA_013140705.1 Methylococcaceae bacterium | reverse complement strand
GGCCTCAACTGCCACTTTTGACTTAAATTCCGTTGTATGCTTTTTTCTCATATTGGCCATTTGTTTGTTGCCTCTTTGATAAGGCCTTCTATCTTAATCCCTGGTCTAAAATATGGGGAGTATCATACACCAACTTCTCGATGCCATCACGAGACGCTATCCTAAATTGAAGCAGAGAGCCTCCGTCCTGATGAAGTATTTGGAGGGACTTAACTGTTCCAGGATACAAAAGCAGCGCCTCTATTTGACAGATGGGGATGTTAACTTTGTTGGAAAGAGGTGCATAGCGATCTGGATTGTTCGCATTCGAGTCGGCGCCCTGTAAGGAGGTCGCCAAAAACATCATGCTACAAGTAACTAAAAAAGGCGTCCAATATTTTGCATTTTAATATACTAATTATCCTCAGTATGGGATAAAAAAAGTAAAGTAGGTTTTTGTAAAATCAGAAAAAATTGAGTTCAAACAATCTATCTCCAACAAAAACCTGCCGGTTATGATATTAACATAACTGTATTGCGATATAGATGATTTCTGTAAAACCTTTATTCCCGATTGGCAAGTGCAGCGGTCGATGTTTTCGATAGCAGACCTTCAAATCATCAAAAACAGGCACTGATACCAAGAAATTCATAGATTCCATATAGCTTCACTAACACACATTTTTGTCATTCAGCCCGATGAAGGCTTTTGGTTAAAACCGCCACGGGAGGAACTTCGAGAATATTTCTTGTCTATTCGATAAGGTAAAAAAGCACAACGAATTAGCGAACAACTTTTTGTTTAGAATGTTTTACAGTTCGGGGAAACAGCTTAATGATTTATCGGAATTAGAGGAAATTTCAAAATGAATACGAAGAATCTTATTATCTTTGCTACATTAATAGTCCTTGCCAACCCTGTCTCGGCAGATGATGTTCTGTATACACCAATAATGGAAATTGCCACGGCGAATCCAGGTGCGCCATTAAGTGGACTTCATTGCAATGTAGTCAATGCATTTCATGCGCCTCGTAACGGTACAATTTCTATCATTGAAGGGGAGGAGGGCAAAATATTGGCAACAGCATCTTTTCAAGCCCTACGTCAGGGTCAAGTTACCGGTGTTGCCGTAAGCAATTTTTCTAACTCTAAGCCAATCACACTTGCATACTGCAAAATTACCGTCCATCGGAAAAAGGTACGATCCGGGGTTCACTGAGCCGCACCGATGCAAATGGTAACGCCGTCGTTATTGTTGAAGCTAAATAATAAGCTTTCTTGGATGTCATGTTGGATGAGCTATTCGCTACGGGTTGAATCAAATGACGGCATAGTGCGCATTACCGAGCAATGCCTGCTCAGAACATAGGAGACAGATATAGTTTGCATGGCTACTCATTTTCTGCAAACTATCGACTTCAAACTCAGATAAATCCCCATTGCAAGCTATAAAACAGGCCGTTTATAGGGATGATAAGGGATTGGGTCAGTAATTTCTGGCTTGCCTGCAATTTGTTCATGACCCTATAAAAATGACTTTGCAATTTTTCAATCCTGAAAGAGATTAGCCAAACCCGCAAAAACCATTAGTCTCTGAGTAGTAACTTGTTTAAACTCATTATCTTTCGATGATTACCATCAAGGCTATAAGCGATATTAATTATGGAATCTTATCCTACTGAGCTTCTTTTGATTGCGGGTGCAGCGATGCTTGCACCTATTCTTGCCGAATTACCTAAAACTATTCGGATTCCCGTTGTCGTGCTTGAAATACTATTGGGCGTACTGATTGGTCCACATGCTTTTGGTTTGGCAAACCCCACAGGCATGGTTGCAACAATGGGGGAACTGGGATTAGCCTTCTTGTTGTTTATGGTTGGGCTTGAGATCGATTTCGAGAAAATTCACGGCCGGCCTATGTCACTGGCAATTGGAGGATGGTTTCTTTCCCTATTTGTCGCCTTGGTTTTAATGTATTTTTTCAATACGATTGGGCTTATCCAAACGCCGCCCATTTTGGCGGCAGTCGCCTTATCCACGACCGCCTTGGGAGTATTGGTGCCTATCCTGCGTGACCGTGATGAATTAAACACCCAATTCGGCACGTTCATGCTTGCTGCAGGAGCTGCGGGTGAATTTGGTCCTCTTGTCGTCATATCCATGGTGCTGATACCTTCAAACAGCACGGTAATCCATACGTTTTTTATGCTGCTGTTTATTATCATCGCTTTTACAGCGGCGAATATCGCCCTGAATGCCCGTCCTTCGCGGTTAATAGAAATACTCAAGAAAACGATGCAAAGCAGCGGTCAACTTCCAGTCAGAATCTGTATTTTGTTGCAAATTCTGTTCGTTGCATTGGCGGATAAATTTGGCATGAATATCGTGATGGGTGCCTTTACTGCCGGGATAGTGGTCAGTCTCGCGATAAAAGGCAAGGAAGGCGAACTACTGAGGGATAAACTCGATGCGATAGGTTATGGTTTTTTGATACCCATCTTCTTTATTGTCGCGGGTATGCGCTTTGATGTCAGCGCTTTATGGTCGGCACCGATGGCTCCCGTACAGGTAGCGCTACTATCGGGATTATTACTGCTGGTTAGGGGCATTCCCCTGTTTTTATATAGGAAAGAACTTAGCCCGGAAGAACAAGTACCGTTTGCATTATATTCAGCCACCGGCCTCCCTTTGATCGTTATTATTAGCGAAATCGGTGTTTCTTCTGGTTATATGCCACAAGACAGGGCTTCAGTCCTGGTATGTGCAGGTATGGTTTCGGTCGTTTTATTTCCCATGTTGGCTTCAAGGTTACGTGGCAAGCTCGTATTGCCCTGGTAGCAATAAACAACCGTAAACAACTATGATGATTAACCTTAGTACAGGCACTTTCTTTTGAGGCAGCAAACGTACTTGCCAACCCTAAGCGCAGTATCTCAACGCTTAACTTTTTGGATTGGCGCCATTATGGTCGGCTTTGTTATCGTAGCAATGACCCTGCTCAGTGAATGGGCGGCACAAACTTATCGGATACTTTCCATTCAATACAACTGGTTTAATTTTGCGATCCCGCCTATAGGGCTGGGCTTGACCGCATGGATCACCTTTCGTTTCTTTCCAGGCAGTGAACGCAGCGGCATCCCCCAAGTCAAAACTGCAATCGAAACATCATTTACCTTAAAAGACAGATCAAGGTTGGTTTCTTTCAATATAGCGATTGGTAAGTTGTTTCTACCCATTATGGGCTTATTGTCCGGTGCGTCGGTTGGTTTCGGTGGCCCTGCCGTACATGTCGGCGCTTCAATTATGTTGACTGTTGGGAAAATAGTGAAATTTCCACCCCATTATATGGAGAAAGGCTTGATTCTGGCAGGCAGTGCGGCTGGTTTTGCGGCTATGTTCAACGCACCCTTGGCAGGCATTATTTTTGCCATTGAAGAAATGGGCCGTACGCTCGAAGAAAAAATCAGCAGTTTAGTCCTGACAGCGATTATTCTGTCTGGCGTCACTGCCTATGCTTTGCTGAACAACCGCATTTATTTTGCGGATGAATCGCTCTTGATGCCATTAGGCCAGAACTGGCTTGCTATACCTTTATGCGGTCTTTTCGGGGGTATTTTAGGTGGTTTTTTCAGCAAAGTTACCATTATGGGAAACCAATTCTTCAACCGTAGAAAGATTCCAATCGTTGTCATTGCAGTCCTTTGCGGCGGGATTATTTCAGCGGTCAATTTTTATTCCAATGGGGCTGCCGTGGGGACTGGTTATCAACAAACCAAAGCCATTTTACAAGGCACACAAACGATGGAGCCGGCTTTTCCTTTCTTTAAAATGATCGCAACCTGGGCGACTTTCTTTAGCGGCATACCCAGCGGAATTTTTGTGCCGTCGCTTGCGACCGGAGCCGGAATTGGCGTTGATTTGGCGCTATGGATTCCAATAGCACCCGCGTCGGCGATGATTTTGCTGAGTATGACGGCCTATTTCTCCGGGATGCTGCAATCCCCGCTCACTTCCTTTGTTATCGTCATGGAGATGACCAACAGCCATGCAATCCTGATTCCGTTGATGGCTACGGCTTTTATCGCTGCCGGGATATCAAAAATTATTCATCCGAAACCGTTGTACCTTGCTTTGTGCGAGGCTTATAAGCCTGCATTGAACATAAAACAGGATAACCATTAATGATCCAACATTTGGACTAATCGTTTTGAAAACTAAATGATGTCAGCTCGATTTTTTATTCAGAATTTCATGATGGAGCATGATATACAATTTATCCGAAATAATTTCATTTTTGTGCAAGTTATCCAAGGCTTCTAACTGAACTGCATGAAGTGATATTGTTGCTGAACTTAGGTTTAGCTGATGCAGCAGGTCGGCGTTTTTGTGAATCAAGGCAGCCATTTTGTGATGGGTATTGGCCAATAATTCTTTATACATAGCCAATAACCTTTCTAATGTTAATTTATCATCAAAAATCTCATTGGAACTGGAAGTTGCCTCAAAACTAAGCTGTTCTATGACGCGAACCATTAATTTTTCCAAGGTTCGGTAATATAGATAGAGGTCTTCGTTCTTAAAAGAATGGTCACGCCAGAACGCTAAATGACTCAGCAACAAGACAAACCGTTCCAAACCGTCAATGGGAAAGTGCTCCTCGGCTGAGTGAACCTGCACATTTCCGCGTTCAATGCGCTCTGTTTGAATGCTTAACATATTCAGTATTTTTTTATAAATTTTCTCGGTTATTTCACCGCGCTGAAAAATTTCTTTCAATTCTCCTTTTTCAATGCCAAGAGCATACATACGTAACATGTTTTCCACGAGTTGATTGGAGTTTCCTATTGCATCCTTACATTGAATACAGGCACTGTGATAAAGGCGCTGGTAATGCTGATGTAACCCATCATGCTGTTCTTTGTTGAGCTGTTGATTGTGGAGCAAAGCATCGATTTTCTGTAAGGATTCATCATACATCTGGGCTTTGCTTTTGTGATAGCCGACCTGTTCTTCCGGGGTTAATGCATCGATTTTTAACGCCCGCACCACTTTGCCTATCGTTGTGGCTTTAACCAGCAGGGTGAAATAAATACTGCCGATGGTGAGTGCGGCAATAAATTGTTTGATACTAAAAGCATATGTCCAACCGGGAATGGTTAAATCATTAGGTATCAGAAGAACCATAATAACGGCTAATGCTCCGCGCAGGCTGCCCCAAGACAATAAGTGCATCCAATTTCTAGGGATGGTTTCTTCCTTTCCGATTAAGTTCAATAGCCATATTGATGGGTAAATCGATATAGCGCGCCCAACTGCCACAACACAGATTGCGAGGCCGATAGGGAAAATAGCGACATTAAGGTCAATTGAAAGGTCGGCAAACAGAAGCCCCATCAATATAAAGACCAGCGAGTTGGCGACGAAAGCAAAATAGCCCCAAAATTTTTCCATATACTCTTCAACGGCAGGGGACATTTTGTAGCGCCCAAAATTTCCTATTACCATCGATGCAATCAGTGTCGCAATGATTGAAGAGAGCCGGATTTCCTGCCCCAGAACGACTAGATGCTCTGAAATAACCTCCGAGAGTACAAATGTAAAGTGAGCAACCAACAGAGTTAAGGTGATCTCCAAATGCTCGTTGCCCCTGACTGACTCGATCAATTTGGCGAATAAAAAACCCATAAGTAAACCAAAAACGATTCCCCCAGCAAGCATGGTAAAAAACGATACCAGCGCCGTTATGAATGAATCCGACCCATTGTATCCATGTAAAAGTAGGTCGAGTACCACCAAAAAAGCAGCAAAACCGGTGGCGTCGTTAAATAAGCTTTCGCCTTCGAATATCAGTGTCAATCTGCGAGGAGCCCCGTATTCCTTAAATAATGCCAAAACAGCAACTGGGTCGGTTGAGGAAATAATGGCGCCAAACAGCAGCAATACCATCATCGGTACTTCAAAACCGGCAAACTTGAATACATAATACCCAGCGACCCCAACAAATAGTGTCGAAATGAGCAATCCAATGATTGCCAGCATCCCAATCGAGAAAATATTCTCGGTGATGCTGCGGAAGTTCATGTTGTAAGCCGATTCAAAGATCAAGATCGGCAGGAATACAAAGAACAGTAATTCCGGTGTTAGTTCGAAACTGGTAATAAATGAAAAAAAAGGGATATGTGAAATCGGCACCAGGAGTAAACCGGCAATGACCAACAGCACGGTATAAGGGGTCCGTAATTTTTTTGACAGCAAAAAAACTACCAATGAAACAAGCATTAAACTGAACAGTGATAGAAATACGTCAAGATTCATTTCATTTCCTTATTTGGGTTTGTGATCCAATACCATAATAATGCATGCAGATGTTTAGTTGTGCGATTAGTGAAAACATCCATATTTTCAACTGCTCCGTTGGATATGGCTTTAATTATCTTAAAAATTGTGCAATCGAATTCAGTTTTTAACTTTTTATTTACTGGTCAATGTTTTTTGTTTCCCTAACGCCTGCAAGTTGTATGAAGTCATCCTTATGTTCCAACAATCAACGCCGACGATGAAACTGGTAACAGCCTCCATTTTCATTTTTGACGGTACGACTTTGGATTGGTGGACAACAATCGTAAAGCCGGATGTCGGATTGGGCGAGGTTGGCACATAAAGAACAAGTATTTCTCCCGCCCTGTTGGTTACATAGCCAGGTAACCATAAGCCTTCTTTGGGATATTCGATGAAAAAGATTTCTTTTGCGAGACTGTTTTCTTGGTCACCAAGCATATTGACCAGTTTTTGCTCACCCTATAAATTGTCCTGATTAAAAGGATTCTGTTAAATAGCTGTTCGACTTGCTGCAAAAACCATAACTTTTCAGACTTGGTGATTCTGTAACCCAGATAAGCGATGGTTGAAAGGAAAATCATGAAGGCCAGTAAGGTAATGAGGACATTGCTGGAATAGCCGTAAATATAGATAAAAAAATTCCCTTAAAATGCGTTCTAAAAACAAAAGAACCCGTATCACAATAACGACCGGAATTAGCGCTAAAATTCCGACGATGAAGTATTTTAGAAACAACTTACTCACTCTAACCATGGATGATTCCTTATCAACTTTAAAGAAGCTTATTAAGACTAATACAAATCGGCACTTTAAATCAAAATTAGTAGCAACTCTTGATATCTATTTGGATTTACCCTTTTGCTTTAACCATGTCAATACGGCCATTGAAATGGTTAAAGCAATTTGTCATAGGGGAGTAGAAAACTGGCACACAGTTTATTGTTCATTTTCAGGTATATTAGCCAGTAAATGACTTTTGGGCAGCAATGAACGATTACTTAACTTTATCTTTGGGCATTATTTTCGCGGGCGTAGGCGGAGAGCTTTTTGTAAGAGGAACAGTCGGGATTGCTTCTTGGGCTCGGGTTTCTCCGGGTATTATTGCCACAACAATAGCCGCATTCGCTACTTCAAGCCCGGAGCTGTCAGTCTCCATCAATTCAGCCATTTCAGGAGTCCCCCAAATTGCTTTGGGCGATTCATTAGGCAGTAACGTGGTGAATATCGCGCTAATTCTCGCTCTGGCGTTACTGATTTCTGGAATCCAAAGCCCTCGAGGCAATATAAAGCGAGAGTTTCCGGTCGCATTATTTATCCCTATTTTCACCGCAATGCTTTTTTACGACAACGAGCTATCAAGGTTTGATGGCCTATTGCTGTTAAGCCTATTTTTCACTTGGCTTGTCGCTGTGGTATTAGAGGCACGAAAACAACGAAGTGCTACAGTGGATGTGCTTGGTGAGAAACGAAGATGGCTCGCTGTTCTTTCGTGTACCGTTGGGCTTATATTCCTAGTCGCTGCGGGAGGTTTAATAGTGACGGGAGCAAAAGGCATAGCCATTTCCTTTGGTTTAGATGAATTCATTATTGGCGCAACTATTGTAGCTTTAGGCACGTCAACCCCTGAACTTGCGACAACAGTGATTGCAAAAGTGCGTGGACACGACGAAGTTAGCCTTGGTACGATTTTAGGCAGCAATATCTTCAACGGTATCTTCATCATTGGCGTTGCAGCCACAATCCATCCCATAAGAGTCGCATTGAATGACGTTGCTATAACGTTAGTTTTTGGATTTGTGGCCTTGATTTTCACCTATCCCTCTCGTACAGGTCTAATAAGCCGAGGCCAAGGGGTTGCGTTGCTCATGCTTTATAGCGGTTATCTTTTTTCCATACTGCAGCGCCAAACAACATAAATTAAACTCGATAAAGCTTAGCCTCGGATATATAACCCGAGACAAAATAATCACTTTTTTGCTGGATGACCATAAGATTTTTCACTTTTTGTGAATGTAAAGAAGTAAAATGCAAGAAAATTCATCGCTATCCCAAACAATCAATGACAGGAGCAAAGCCATGAAAATACTATCGCCCACCAGGGCAATCGCGCTTAAATTACCCCAAGGATTCGAAGTAAATAATCATTATCCCATCCGGCCTTGAGCCGCTTGATTTTCACACCGACTTTAGAGGTTTTTTCAGTTTTGATCAGATTTAAAGCAATATGCCGGATAACAGCCAAGTTTGCTGCACTATGTCCGCTACGTGTTCGATTACTATCTTCATCAAAGGCTACATCAAGAACCCAGTGAAGATTGTTCTCTATAGCCCAGTGTGCCCGCACCACACGCTCTAATCGTTTTGGATCGCTCGCATCAAGACTGCTGATGAAATAGCGTGTTTCTTCAGTAACCTTATCGCCGATTTCTCTTTTGGCCGTAACGGCGATCATGCTTTGTATGACTGTCCCAGTCATGCCGTTTTCGCAACCAGTCTCTATCGGCTGTCGCACGAAGGGTGCGGGTTTCAATACGACCATGACCACCATCATAGCTAACAGAGGCCACTGCAGGAGATAACGACGAAGTGAAAAATGTTTTAACATCGTCATGCAGATTGCCCTGATTGCCTTTCAGGCTAAACACATAATCGCCGCCTTGTTTCTTAATTTGCGTGGCTATTTTTTTCTGGCAACCCATCGCATCAATGGTAATTACAGCCCCCCGCTATATCAAGCCGTGCCAGCAACTTAGGAATGGCAGTGATTTCATTCGATTTATCATCGACTTTAACCTGCCCTAAAACCAGATTATTTTGTTGCGCCCAGGCGCTGACCCTATAAATAGCGGCCTTTTTTGAAGCCTTGTCTATGCTGCGTCTGAGGCATTTGCCATCTATCGCAATGACTTCTCCATCAGTTATATTGGCTAAATCTGAAACCCAGCGGGAAAAACAGACGCTAAACTGGTCGGTATCAATGGCGGCATAAACCTCACCAAACGTGTCGTGCGACGGGATGCCATTCTCTAAACCAAGTACTTCAGTGAACCACTCTTCTTTTGCTTGTCCAAATTCTTCAACGGCAACCCAGTTATCAGCGCCACAAATGATCGCGCAGATGCTGATAAAGAAAATATCTTGTAGTTGATGCTTCTTTTGTCTATTTACTCTGGGATCTTCAATGCTTGAAAAATGATGAATAATTGAAGGTGTTGGTTTTGCAGTCATTTTAAATCAAAATGATAAGCTTAATACCTCATCTAAATTCTATTTTCAAGTGCTTTTAAGCGCGATTGCCCTGGCGTTATAAATCCATATTATTGACAAGCACGCAATAATAGTTTGTAATCTCGCCTCAGCTAATTGCTTTGCTCAAGATTGGTTCAACATGACCAATCTCTTCATGCTCTCATACCGGTGCCATGAGTTTTCCGATAACAGCGAACAAAGCTGAAACGGACTCGCGGGACAATTCATTAAACAGAAGTATTAATAGCCAACTCTGCCGTGAGACGGGGACGGAAAATCGCGGATCTTTAGAGTCAATCACAAAGATAGCCGGTTTGCCGAACGTGACAGCCTTAGAAATGGCCGAACAGACGGAAGTTTAATTTAGCTCCGATTGTGAGCGAAGTAATTTATGAAGCCCTTGAGAATGCTTAATTGATTTGGTATGATTGATTCATACTTACACACCAACTCTCAGGGGTTTTATTATGGCCAGTGCCGAAAAACGAACTTTTAGCCTACCATCAGAACACACCGCCTTTATCGACGAGAAAGTTGCTTCCGGTGCTTATGCTTCGGGAAGCGAAGTTATTCGTGCCGGCTTAAGGGCTCTTCAAGAACGTGATGCGGCTATTGAACGCTGGTTGCAAAAGGAAGTTGTACCAGCCTACGATGCTCTTAAGGCCGATCCCAGTCGAGGAATTGAGGCTCAAAAAGTTTTCGATGACCTGCGTGCCCATCATGCCGCCAAGATAGCAGATAATTCGTGAAACATCGGCGAGTGGTGTTTACACCGGAAGCTCGAAATGACTTATTTGAAATTTATGATTGGATTGAGGAAAAAGCAGGTCCCCAAATTGCTATCTCTTACATAGAACGAATTGAAACTTATTGTTTGGGGTTTGAATTAGCCTCGGAACGTGGGCACCGGTGCGACGATATCAGCCCTGGGCTACGGATTGTAGGATTCGAACGGCGAGTGACCATTGCATTTGCAATGGATGATGAGCGTGTAACGATTTTACGCTTGTTCTATGGTGGGCAAAACTGGGAAGACAAGTTTAAATGATAACTAATTCATCATTATATTCAATAAGATATTAACATTGATCTCTTTCTCCTTAGCGTTTTTTGGCTCATATCAACCAGCGCATACATTTTCGGCCAAGAGCGGGCGTGGAGGTTGAGAGTTTCAAACCTTCAAGTTGCCAATAGCTGTCATTGGAAGGTCGACGATATTTATACATTGTTACATGTTTGACAACGAGAACAGTCCTTGGAATACTAAATCCGCTAATTTTTTCAACTTAGTAGGCTCAGCTCTATTCGTTCAATCCGGCATACTTAATAAGATCTAAAGCATAGGTTGGCGTTTCAACTGGAAGTCGGACGAAACCATGATGTAAATAGAATTCTTTTGCATCTTGGGAAATTGCGTGAACAATCAGAAGTCGTGCGGACACTTCTTTAGCGGCTCGGACTGATCTTAGTACTGCATCCTGAAGCAATGCCTTTCCAAGCCCTCT
>JABFSH010000012.1 GCA_013140705.1 Methylococcaceae bacterium | reverse complement strand
TTGCTCATGTCTTTGATAAAGTTGGATTTTTGAAGCTTCTATTTTATCACGCTGAGCAAGTTATTTTCTTTTTTTGGCCGTTCTGGCTACTAATTCCGCTCGCCTTAATGGGTTTTGCAAGTCCCTCCGAATATTGAAAGATATTCCTTTAAAAGAATTCAAGCCAGTCATGTAGGGTGCATACCCTACAGTTGAAACCGCCTACTTGCGTATTCCTCCTGCAATAATCAGCCACAGATAATAAGTCTTGGCCCATGCCGGGCTAACTAGAGACGCAATATCTTGCGTCTCTATATGTCTCAGAGACCCATTAGTCTAAAGACTCAAACGAATCCCAATCCACCCCGCTCTCGGCATTCCTGGCGAAACAAAACGATCATTGCTCGTGCCAAAATTACCCGGCACACTGCTTGCGTCTCCATAGACGCCAAAGGTGTTGTAATTTTTATCAAAAATATTATCGAGCCTACCGAATAAGGCAACGTTTTTAGTTATTTTGTATTCTGCCCGAGCATTAAACACCCAGTAACCTGACAGTTTCGCGTTATTATTAGCTTCATCACCTCTAAACACCTGATCGCCACTATATAATCCGTCAAAGCCCAACAACACCCGTTGCCACAGATCAACACCGAGCGACGCTTTAAAAACATGTTCGGGAATACCGGGAATCTTATCGCCCTGACTGACTGGCGCTGATGGCTCAATGCCTAATGGGTCCAGACTATCAAAGCCACTCAAGAAACGCGCATTCAGATAGGTATAGTTCGTGGAAAAATGCCAGTCATCAATACTGCTAAACAGTTGCGGATAATTGATTTGAGTGCCGGCTTCGATACCATAACGACGGGTTTTGCCAACATTGTCAAAATAACCCTGACTAATCAGACCGCTGTTCAAATCACGGCGAAAAATAATGTCATTGCTGTTAATGGTATGGAAATAACCTAAATTCCATTTCAAGTCGCCTTTGCCCAAAAGAGTGTTCAGATCACCTCTGAAACCACCCTCCCAGGTTTTGGCAACAACTTGCTCCAACGGCGGATCAGCGGTAAAGGAGTTGGGCAATTTACAAGGCGCCTGAGGATCAGCACAACTGAGCTCCATCGGTGATGGCGCTCGCGTGGATTCGCTGTAATTTCCGTATACCGTCAGGTTGTTTAAAATGTTGTAGGTTAATCCCGCCGACGGATTCAGCCGCTCAAAGGTATGTGAGCCATTCAAATCGAAGGTGCGTGAGCCATCGTCCTGAAGGGTTCCATAGTTGTCTATCAAATTCATGTGAATGTAGTTGTAGCGTCCTGCCACGGTAGCGGTTAAGTCATCGGTAATCGAAAAGCTGTCACTCAGAAACACGCCAACAGCTGAAGTATTGGTTGTCAGGCGGACACGGGGTTCATCGACAAACACACCGCTGCCGATCGTGCCTCGATCGTCGGTTAGCGATGCTAATTCGGTATCCGAAGAAAAATGTACCTCCGAATAATCGTAGCTGGAACCCACAGTTAAATTATTGGCATGCTTGAACAAATCCTGGGCAAACACAGTTTGCAACGAGCCCCCACGGCTACGCATGTTGGTTTGACTGGTGTTGTTGGTGCCGCCTTCGACTGCAGCAGAAGCCGCTACTGGAATGCCATTGGTATCCACAACCACTTCTTCTTCGGGGTCGTCTACGGGGTCTTCGCATAAAAAACCTACATTGCTCGGATTGTCTACATCGCCTGTAAATTCGCAATCCTCAAAATCACTGGTGTCGCCATTAAAAGTTTTGACACGATTTTGCCTAAAATAGGCATTACCGCTGACTTCTATATCATCAGTCAGATCGTAACTACCGGCCAGTTCCGAGAAGAACATGCGGGTGATGGTTTGATCGGGGTGAGTGAATACCGATTTTCTGCCTTCGCGCACCAGCATGGTTTCAGGTGTTGCGCCATTGCCACGAAGATCATTATCATTGGCGGCCAGCGTTAAATCGAGGGAGCCTCTATCCCCACGCCAACTTAAAGTGCCAAAGGCACGTTCGGCCTTGGTCGGTGAAAAGTTTCGCCAGCCTTCTTCTTCAAAGTGATTAAGGTCAACAAAATAGCCCCAGGTGCCGTTGTTCCAGCCACTGCTCAGCTCTTCTGAATGCCGATCCCACGAACCGCCATACACTTCGATTTGATGTCCGGGCGCAGTAAATCCGGTTTTGGTTTTGACAGAGATGGCGCCGCCCAGGCTGTTTAAGCCATAAACCGGATTGGAACCGCCATATAAGGCCATGGAGTCGATAGCGCCTTCGGGAATTAAATCCCAGTTCACTGTGTCGCCAAACGGTTCGTTAAAGCGCACGCCGTTAACATAAGTCGACAACCCTTGCGGCATGCCCAATAACGGTGAAGCAACAAAGCCACGGTAATAAATATCCGGTTGCAGAGGGTTGTTTTGAGCTTCGTTGATAGTAACACTACCCAGATAACGGTTGATATAATCGGCCAGCGATATGCTTTGGGCTTTTTGCAATTGTCCGGAAGAAACAGTCTGGATATTGCCGGGCAGTTTGTTCGCGTCAACACCACGTCCATCCAATGGAGTAACCGAAATGACATTCATTACACCAAGATCCAGTGGCTGATCTTTCGCTAAAACGACATTGACAATCGTCAATCCAAATAGCCCGATTACAGTAAAGGTGAGTGTTTTCATGGTTAGTTCAAGTTAAAATGAGGTCATGATATCCAAATCGACAAGAAACCCACACACAAACAATATAAAAAGGAATTATTCCTATATTTTTCAGGAAAAATATTGAAGACAGTTGAAGACTTTGAGAATCCCCACTTGTTTTATTACTATTAAAGTAAGCAAATGTTCAATTGATTATTAAAGAAAATTGAATCACTCAGACTGCTTTCAGGTATAATTTGAGGCTGTCATGTTGGCTATTAAGCCATCCACCACAATGTGTAAAAACCTCGCGGTTAATTAAACCGATCAAGATTTATCAGGAAAATTAAAGTCATATGAAAAAAATTAACGTTGCCTTGGTAAGGCTGATTCAATTTGTAGTCTTTGTTGTTTTTATATTTGTTGTAACGGCCTATTTTGGCGCTTTGATACTGTTGCCTCTGGATGCGGTTTCATTGCTAATCAAATTGATGACTCTGATCGGCATACATGGATTCATCGGTGCACTTATCGCCGTTCCTACCGTTGCTTATCTTTGCCTGATGGTTTATAAAACGCCGACTCTTTGCAAAATGATTATCGATACAGGAATCGAGCTGGCTAAAACCGGTAAAACTAAAGTGGAAGCATTTAACGAAATTGCCGTGGCTGTCAAAGGTTAATTCCACAACTTACCCCCGAATTACAAAAAGGCCTGTCATTGGTTGACAGGCCTTTTTTTATTGGCATTCTTAAGTGCCCATTTTTTTTCATCTAAAATGCCTGGCTGCTCAGACATCCCGATTGATATTTTTTAACAAGACATTAATTCGCTTGACTTCTTTAACTGTAAGCGCTTGTATATCCCTGCCAACAAAACTAATTGGCGTATTACTTAACTAATTTATAACTATAAAGAGGTATTACAATGAGTATTGTTACAACGACACTGGGCTGGGAAATGCTCTTGAGGTGGGGACACTTTTTATCAGGAATCACATGGATTGGCTTACTTTATTATTTTAACTTGGTACAAACTGAATATTTCAAGGAAGCTGAAGCGTCTGCCAAATCAGATGCCATACAAAAGCTGGTTCCTCGGGCATTATTCTGGTTTCGCTGGGGAGCCGCAGCAACCTTTGCAACAGGCTTAGGTATTTTCGCTGTCAGGGGCGGCGGCATGTCGATTGATATTTATATTGGCGCCTTACTAGGCACCATCATGTTTCTGAATGTCTGGCTGATTATCTGGCCCAATCAGAAAATTGTGATTGCTTCTGCGAAGCAGGTTGCAGGCGGCGGCGCAGCTATACCGGAAGCCGCAGGCGCTCTGGCTACAGCCGGCCTGGCATCGAGAACCAATGCCTTGTTTTCGGTGCCGATGCTGTTTTTTATGGGCGCGTCAGCCCATTATCCACACAGCTTCAGTCTGATAGCGCTCCTTAGCGCCGTCACGCTAATATTGCTACTTGAATACAATGGCGCATATCCAGCCATTAAAAACTTCAGTTTTTTTAAAAAATTACCCACCGCTGGAAAGATGGGGCCCTACGCCAGCATCGTTGGCGTTATCCACTGTGGGCTAGGGTTAACGGTCATTTTATTTTTATTATTAGAATTTTTGTAACTCTCACACATCAAATTTTCATGAATAGCCGTCAATCGGGCGGCTATTTTAAAACCTCAGACTCAAAAATATTCCACTTCGCTCTTTGTTTATCGAACCTATAAAATATCGATTCAATTCCTTCGTTAACGAGACAGTAACCATGAAATTTAATGCCATAGTAATTGGCTTCTGCCTGTGTGTATCGGCATTTTGCCATGCAACAGAGAAAACCGTTATTCGTATCGGTGTTCAAGCGAACGGTACCCTCGAATGGGAATTGGCCGCATTACAGGATTACGCGCAAACAGCCCAGGCCGATTTTAAAATTGAATCCCATCTGGTTGCCAATCCCGAAGCCGGCAAAATTGCCTTGCAATCCGGTGCCGTCGATATGATCGTTGCAGACTGGATCTGGGTATCGAGAGTGCGTAACGCAGAAACCGACTTCTCTTTCTATCCTTATTCGACAACATCAGGCGCATTAGTAGTACCCGCTGACAGCCCAATCCGTTCGATCAAAGACCTAAAAGGCAAACGTTTGGGCATAGCCGGTGGTGAACTGGATAAAAACTGGTTATTGCTTCAAGCACTTGCGCAAAAAGAACATATGGATCTGAATGCTTCGGTAGAAAAAGTGTATGCTGCGCCGCCATTGATCAATGAGCAAATCAAGCAGAAACGTATCGATGCCGCCCTCACCTATTGGCATTTCGCCGCCCGATTGGAAGCCTCCGGCTATCGACAAATTATCGACGGCAAAGGCATTTTGACAGCTTTAGGCGTTCAGGAAACCCTACCCAACTTAGGCTATGTCTTCAAGCAAAGCTGGGCAGACAGCCATAAACAAGCCGTGAGTAATTTCTTTAATGCAAGCAAACAGGCGAAATCCGGGCTTTGCAGCTCCGATGCGGCCTGGCAGAAAATCATTCCGTTAACACAGGTCAGTGATGTTCCGACGCAGAACAAACTGCGTCAACGCTATTGCGAAGGACATGTTGAGCATTGGGGGGATCCGGAAAAGCTGGCCGCCAGCCGAATTTATAATCTGCTTAGCCACGTCAGCAAACAACAATTAACCGGACAATCTGAACTTCTGTTACCTGGCGTATTTTGGTCTGCTGAATAACTGTTAATTTTGATAACCCTAAAAAAATATCTGCCAACGCTGTCTTTACTGGTATTTATCGCCGTATGGCAGGGCCTGGCGATTTATATCAACCGCAACACATTACCCACTCCAGAAGCCGTTGCCAAGGTATTCTGGCTGGAGTGCAGTTCCGGGCGGCTACCCTTTCATCTGGGCGTTACTCTGCTGAGACTCATCACCGGCTTTTCCATCGCCATGCTGCTGGGCTGCGCCACGGGCATAGCACTCGGACGAAACAAAAAGCTTGATGCCTTTTTCGATAACTGGCTGGTGATATTTTTAAACATTCCTGCCCTGGTTACCATTATTCTCTGCTATGTCTGGTTTGGTCTGACTGAATCGGCTGCCATACTGGCCGTCGTGATCAATAAACTGCCTAATGTGATTGTAACGATACGGGAAGGCGCCCGCTCGCTGGATCAGGATTTGCTTGAAATGGCACAGAGCTATCATCTGGGCAAACGTAAAACACTCATTCACGTCATCTGGCCTCAACTTTACCCCTTCGTCATGGGCGCCACACGAACCGGCCTGGCGCTGATCTGGAAAATCATTCTACTGGTTGAATTACTGGGCCGCAGCAATGGCATGGGCTATCAGTTGCACCTGTTCTTTCAACTCTTCGATGTCGCAAGCCTGCTGGCCTATACCATTGCCTTCGTAGCAGTAACCCAACTCATCGAATTCATGGTTTTGAAACCACTGGATAACAAAGCGCAGCGCTGGCGTCGATAATGGCTACTATTCACATCGATATTCACAGCAAAATCTATCCGTCTGTCGAACGAGCAAAACTTCATCAGGCCATTGCCAATCTTTACCTGTCACTCCACGCTGAAGAATTTGTATGCCTGGTTGGGCCATCCGGTTGCGGAAAAACCACATTGCTGAACATTATCGCAGGACTGGATGCCGACTTCAAAGGCGATATTACGATCGAACATCGCCACGACCATCCAATGATCGGCTACGTTTTTCAGAATCCGAGGCTTTTGCCCTGGCTTACGGTAAGAGAAAACATAGAGCTGGTCGTATCTGACCGTCGATCCACCGACGTTATTGATGCTTTGCTGGAAACCATGCAGCTAAAGCAGGTCCAGCATAGTTACCCTGAACGATTGTCATTGGGAATGAGTCGCCGGGTGGCTATTATTCGAGCTTTTGTTATCAATCCCGATATTCTACTGATGGATGAACCGTTTGTATCTTTGGATGCGCCCACTGCAAGACAGGTTAGAGAATTATTGAGGCAACTTTGGTTACAGCGCCCGCATACCGTGCTTTTCGTGACCCATGACCTTCGGGAAGCCATTGCCCTGGCCGACCGTATTGTCTTTCTGTCTTCAGCACCGATGCGGGTTGTCAGTGAAATCAAAGTCCCTCTTGCTAAGACCGAACGCAATGACGACCAGGCTGTTGAGTTATTCCGGCAACAGATTATAAACAACTACCCGGAAATAAATATGTTATTGTAAGTTTTTGTCTCAATCGAATAGTGGGCAATTAGTCTGCCCACACTTTTGTATCCAAGGTACGATGCTACATACGAACTGCAATCATTACCCAGTATTTATGGTCAAACTGTTACCGATTGTTTACGGCGTATACCAACAAATGTCGCAAGCACCGATCCAAATAACCAAATGGACGCAGGAACTGGAACACTACTCACTTGCCAACCCACATCTTTAAGCGCAGCGATATCAAGCTGAGTAGCTAACTTGCGCGTGCCGTTAGTTATGGTAGGATCCATCATTGCTTCTTGCGACAGACCCGTCAGGGTTGTGCTGAGCGTACCTTCTTGCCAATGACTGCCATTAGTTGTTAATGGGACATTTCCGCCATATGCAGCCACTGCATTTACACCGGTAAAGTTAGTGCCGGAAACTTTGTTATCCCACGAGTCGGCTGTTCCCAATCCGAGTAAATGCCCAATTTCATGTAATGCTACAGAATAAAAGTCGCTACCACTGAAACTTTCGGTAGTCGACGGATCAACATCGAAATACCAAATAGAATTAGTATCGAAAGCAAGCTGACCGCCCCAAGGAGCAAAATCAGTAGCAGAAGGTCCTGTGGCCTCACCAGACTGCCCACGTTGATCGATAGTAGCGAGAAAACCTGAAGTGCCGCTCGCACTGTATCCACCATAACCACCTTCCCCTAGAGTGTTTCCTGTTAAATCACGTCCGCCAACAAACACAGTAAGCGTGTTAGCCGCTACACTAAAGTCATTTAAAGTTGCCAGGGCTCCGGTATCAGGCCTTAGGAATTGTGCATCGAAGTGATTATTGCCACCAGATGTTATAGCCGACAGGCTGTCCGTTATACGGTTACTAAAAAAACTCCCTGCAGCATTGAGTATGTCTTGTCGACTTGCGTTGGCGCCGGCAAAGAATCCGGATGTGTCGTAGGTATAATCAAAATTTATAATTAATGCATTTGCTGATTGACTGATGGCTAACAAAACGACACCAATCGATGTGTATTTTTTAAGATGCATAGATGATAATTCCTTAACTTAATAATAAATAAATACAAGTGACAATTTTTCGCTTTCTTTGTAACAAGCCGGAACAGCTATTGTTAAGATTATTTAATGCAACGACTTGGAACGACTGCAGACTATCAAATAGTTACTATTTATGCACGCTTATTTTAAGACCACCAAGAAACCAGCGACTACTTAGTGAACGAAACTGAAGGGCATGGTTTCCTTCAATAATCATTTATACTATTGACTTTCTAAAACCTAAGCGCAAGGCAGCAATTTTGGCAACATCCTGTTACTGCGGATCAACAAAATCCTATAGCGACTGCTGCGAACCTTTTCATCTTGGCAATCAGCGTCCTATAACCGCTGAAGCACTTATGCGATCGCGCTTTAGTGCTTATGTATTAAAGCTCGAAGGCTATGTCTTGGCCACCTGGGACAAAGCCAAGCGACCCAAACACCCCAACCTGGCTAACGATTCCATCGAATGGAAAAGCCTTGAAATTATTGATTGCAAAAAAGGTGGTGCCAACGACAACAAGGGGATTGTCGAATTTAAGGCCCATTACCGGTACGAAGATAAGGATCTCATTCTGCACGAAGCGAGTCGATTCAATAAGCAACTGGGACAGTGGTACTATCTGGACGGCGTTTTCAAGCCCACCGGGAAACCAAAACAACCAACAAGTTTGGGACTCAATGCGCCTTGCCAATGCGGCAGTGGTAAAAAATTTAAGCGCTGCTGCGGCGCTAACTACATATCCGACTGAAAAGCGGCACCGTTTAGATGCGTTAAAACCGTTTTTAGTTCATTTCTAGGAATTATCTACCTGCTGAGCCAGCTTAATCAGCAAATCCAGCCGCGTGACCAGACTATCTACATGATCTGCACAGACCGTCGCATGAGCAACCTTACGGCCTTTGCGCGGCGCTTTATCATACAAATGCAGATGCGCGTGCTCGATGGCAAGTACGTCCTTACAGGTTGGCAATCCACCGATAAAATTGACCATCGCAGTTTTACCTACTGCCGTTGTCGCGCCGAGGGGAAGCCCCAAAATAGCGCGCAAATGGTTTTCAAACTGACTGGTTTCAGCGCCTTCTATGGTCCAGTGCCCTGAGTTATGGACCCGTGGAGCAAATTCATTGGCAATCAATTGGCCTTCTATTTCGAATAACTCCAAAGCCAGTACACCGACATAATCTAAAGACTCCATTAGACGAGTTACAAAAACTTCAGCTTGCGCCTGCATGCCATCGTTATCTCGGCTTTCCGAAACTCTTAGAATACCACCTCTATGCAAGTTCTCAGCCAGTGGATAAAAAACAATCGATCCCGATATATTGCGCACAGCAATAATCGATACTTCCCGATCAAAAGGCACAAACGCCTCAACGATGGCGGGAGCACTATCCAACAAAGCCCAAGCTGCCACAAGGTCATCCGGTGATTTGAGAACTGACTGGCCTTTGCCGTCGTAACCCTGTGTTCGACTTTTTAAAATTGCAGGCCAGCCGATTTGGGTCATCGCCTGCTCCAGTTCCGCAAAACTATCCACGGGCACATAGTCGGGGGTGGGAATATCAAGTCTTTGAAAATAATTTTTCTCAATCAGCCTGTCCTGAGCCACTGCCAAGGCATTTGGCGAAGGATAAACCTTCGTGTGAGCCGATAAATACGCAGCCACATCGGCGGGCACATTTTCAAATTCATAAGTCACAACATCGGCTTGCTCGGCAAGCTCTGCCAAAAGCCGGGGATCGTTGTAGTCGCCAAGTAAATGGATACCCAGTTTATTTGCACAAGCATCTGCTGATGGATCCAGAAAAATAAAATCCAGCCCTAACGGATAACCGGCCAATGCAATCATTCTAGCGAGTTGGCCCGCGCCCAAAATGCCGACTATCATCGGGGCCCTCCCATGACCGAATTTCCATAATTGCGCGGATCAGGATTGGACAATACCGCTTCTGTCTGTTGTTGCCGGTAATTATTTAATGCCGGACGATATTGACTGTGCTTATTGCTGACGATGGCAGTTGCAAGCAAGGCGGCATTAATCGCACCCGCCTTTCCGATGGCCATGGTTCCTACTGGAATACCGGCAGGCATTTGCACAATCGATAACAAGGAATCCATACCATTTAAAGCTTTTGATTGCACAGGTACACCCAACACAGGGACGGTCGTTTTTGCAGCGGTCATACCCGGTAAATGAGCAGCCCCTCCGGCACCGGCAATAATAACTTCCAGCCCTTTTGCTTCAGCAGTTTCGGCATATTGAAACAGTTTATCAGGTGTTCGGTGCGCAGACACTACCTCAACATCATGTGGAATACCCAGTTGTTCCAGGGTTTCCGAAGCAAAACGCATGGTTTCCCAATCAGAATGTGAACCCATGATGATGCCAACCAATGCGGTCATCTGTTACTCCTTTTTGAGTTTAATTAAGGGATCTAATATTTAAGGCAATTAGTATCGCATAATTGCCCTGAATGTTGATTCTGAAGTTGAGCGGAAGCACAAATTGATTTGACTTAATAATCCGACGAAAATTTACAGTATCAATGCAATAACAGCGCAATTCAGATCAAGGTATTAAAAAGATAATTTCTTTTCGTACTGCATCCATACAAGTCACCGATCGTTTTATTCAATCTGTTTAGTTCCAAACAATCTACATTGTTAATTCTGGGTTCAAACGAACGGCAGATTCTGATAAAATAGCGTCGTTCTCATATCAGATTTCTTATAAAACTTTCTTGGTGTTAATTATGGCTTTTGTAGTCACTGAAAATTGTATTAAATGTAAATTCACAGACTGCGTAGATGTATGTCCTGTGGATTGCTTTCATGAAGGCCCCAACTTTCTTGTCATTGATCCCGATGAATGCATTGATTGCACGTTATGCGAACCAGAATGCCCTGCAAACGCCATTTATGCAGAGGATGAATTACCTGAAGGACAAGAAAAATTCAAAGACCTGAATGCGGATCTTTCAAAGCAGTGGCCAACAATAACTGAAGTGAAAGCAGCGCTGAACGACGCAGATGACTGGAATGGAAAACCCAATAAATTTACATTATTAGAAAAATAATAATTTTTAAAAATAAAAAAGCCGGAATAATCCGGCTTTTTTATTAATTAAAGATAAAAATTAGATCTCAGGTCTATCTACTAGCTCAACATAAGCCATAGGTGCATCGTCACCAGATCGGAAGCCACATTTCAATATCCGAAGGTAACCACCTGATCTATTTTTATAGCGTGGACCCAACTCGTTAAATAATTTAGTCACAACATCCCGATCACGCAATTTTGCAAATGCAATTCTACGTTTAGCCACATTATCTTCTTTAGATAAGGTAATTAAGGGCTCAGCAAACATTCGCAATTCTTTAGCTTTTGGCAGGGTAGTCTTAATAAGCTCTTCCTTAAATAAGGAACTAGCCATATTACTGAATAGCGCTTTTCGATGGCTACTGTTTATGTTAAATTTTCTTCCAGATTTTCGATGTCTCATTTTAATGCAGACCTAATATGTTAATTAATTTATCGAGTGAGTTTGCTCGGCTAGACTTTCTGGAGGCCAGTTCTCTAAGCGCATACCTAAGGAAAGCCCTTTTAAGGCAAGTATATCTTTAATTTCTGTAAGCGATTTCTTTCCAAGATTTGGAGTTTTTAATAACTCAACCTCTGTGCGCTGAATAAGATCACCAATATAAAATATATTTTCAGCTTTTAAACAATTTGCTGAACGAACGGTAAGCTCAAGATCATCAACTGGTCGAAGAAGAACAGGCTCAAAGAATTCTTCAATTTCAGCTTTCTCTTCTTCTATCGGTGCTTTTACTTTTTCAAAATCAACAAATACTGACAATTGATCATGAAGAATAGTCGCAGCTAGTTTGATAGTTGCCTCTGGATCAACTGTTCCATTAGTTTCCAATTCTATTATCAACTTATCCAAATCAGTACGTTGTTCTACACGAGTACTCTCAACTTGATAGGCTACTTTGACTATTGGACTATAGGAAGCGTCCATTTGCAATGCGCCCACGACCAGACTCGATTCAGACTTAGATTTTCGAATACTAACTGGTTCATAGCCTCTTCCTCTTCGAACCCTAATTTTCATATTTAAATTACCAGCCTGCGTTAAATTGGCTATAACTAAATCAGGATTAACAATTTGAACATCATGAGGTATATTTATATCGGCTGCTGTAACACAACCCGCGCCTGTTTTATTGAGCGTTAGCTCAACTTCATCTTTTGAATGAAGAATAACCGCTAATTTTTTTAAGTTCAACAAGATATCGATTACATCTTCCTGAACACCCTCTATAGTGGTATATTCGTGCAATACGCCATCAATTTCAACGTCAGTAACAGCACATCCAGGAATTGTCGATAACAAAACCCTTCTTAGGGCGTTGCCTAATGAGTGGCCGAAACCACTTTCCAAAGGTTCAATTACGATCCTAGAATGATTAGGTGTTTTGTTAACTACCTCAACCAATCGAGGTTTTAATAAGCCAGAAATAGTATTCTGCATTTACAAGCCTCAGAAAAGCAATTATTTTGAGTAAAGTTCAACAACTAATTGTTCATTGATATCACTTCCTAAATCTTGGCGATCAGGTAAAGAAGTGAACGTCCCGGTGAATGTTTTAGAATCAACACTTACCCAAACAGGAAATCCATACTGCTCAGTAACGCTCAAAGCATCAATGATACGCTGTTGCTTTTTAGCTTTTTCCCTTATCGAAATAATGTCACCTGGGTTAACCTGATATGAAGCGACATTAATTAGATTACCGTTGACCACAATAGATTTATGAGAAACTAATTGCCTGGCTTCAGCTCTCGTTGATGCAAAGCCCATTCGATAAACAACGTTATCCAACCTTGACTCAAGAAGATGCAATAAGTTTTCACCGGTTGCACCCTTTTTCATATCAGCTGTTTTGTAATAGTTTCTAAACTGCTTTTCAAGAATCCCGTATATTCTACGTAATCTTTGTTTAGCTCTTAACTGCAATGCATAGTCCGAGTTTCTTGTTCTTTTTGTACCGTGTTGTCCCGGTCTCTGGTCTAATTTACATTTACCTTCAAGAGATTTTCCTCTGCTTTTTAAGAAAAGATCAGTGCCTTCTCTTCGACTCAGCTTACATGTTGGTCCTAAATATCTTGCCATTCTAATACTACTCCTTTATTCTATACGCGGCGTTTTTTAGGGGGGCGACAACCATTATGTGGTATTGGAGTCACATCAATTATATTATTAATTTTAAATCCTAAATTATTTAAGGATCTCACCGCAGATTCACGACCGGGACCAGGACCTTTTATCAAAACATCTAAGTTCTTCATACCAAATTCTTGAGCAACTATTCCGGCTTTTTCTGCGGCTACTTGCGCTGCAAAAGGCGTGCTTTTCCTTGAACCTCTAAAGCCCGAACCTCCAGACGTTGCCCAAGATAAAGTATTTCCCTTTCTGTCGCTAATTGTAATAATTGTATTATTGAAAGATGCATGAACATGCACAATTCCATCTGCCACTTCTTTTTTTACGCGTTTTCTCGATCGATTTGGACTAGCCATTGTAATTCAACCTCTTTAGGGAATATTATTTCTTAATTGGTTTACGTGGACCTTTTCTCGTACGTGCATTAGTCCTCGTACGTTGACCTCTTAGCGGTAATCCTCTACGATGTCTTATACCGCGATAACAACCTAAATCCATCAAACGTTTTATATTCATTGAGACCTCACGACGTAAATCACCCTCAACTGTCATCTTCGAAACAACATTTCTTATCGAATCAAGCTGTTCTTCAGTAAGATCTTTTATTTTAACTGAAGAAATAATATTTACTTGTGAGCAAATTTCACTTGCTGTTTGACGACCAATACCATAGATAGCAGTTAAAGCTATTACAGTATGTTTATGATCTGGTACATTTATCCCGGCAATACGTGCCATTTAAATTTTCCCCTGAGTTTTTCTAAAGTTAAACGCCAAATTTTATCAT
This sequence comes from Methylococcaceae bacterium, assembly GCA_013140705.1. Classification (GTDB taxonomy): domain Bacteria; phylum Pseudomonadota; class Gammaproteobacteria; order Methylococcales; family Methylomonadaceae; genus JABFSH01. The sequence continues at coordinate 31,499 of JABFSH010000012.1, read as the reverse complement.
AGCATAACCAATGGCGCAATATATACTAGCCTTGCCTTTGCTTATGCCGACTATCCGAACAAATAACTCTTACAACGCCACTTCTTTTTACAATTTTACAATTTCTACAAATTGCTTTTACAGATGCTCGAACTTTCACAATCACTCCTAGTTGAGTCTCAACTATATTACTTCTTTAAATTTGCTTTCTTCATTAATCCTTCATATTGTTGAGACATGACATGAGTCTGCATTTGTGAAATGAAGTCCATAACAACAACAACGATAATTAATAATGAAGTACCACCGAAATAAAATGGAACATTCCAATAAACAATCAAAAACTCTGGGAGAAGGCAAACCAGTGTTATATAAAAAGCTCCTAATAATGTTAATCTTGTCATAACTTTATCAATATAGGCGCTTGTCTGTATGCCCGGCCTTATCCCAGGGAGAAACGCCCCAGATTTTTTTAAATTTTCAGCTGTTTCTTTCGAGTTAAATACCAAGGCTGTATAGAAAAAACAGAAGAATATGATAGCCGCAGCATAAAATAAAACGTAGATCGGCTGACCCGGAGATAACATGGTAGCAACATCCTGAAGCCAAGAAAATCCCTCAGAGTTGCCAAACCAACCTGCGACAGTGGCAGGAAAAAGAATTATACTCGAAGCAAATATTGGGGGTATTACACCAGCCATATTTAACTTTAGCGGTAAAAAACTTGTTTGTCCGGCGTATAATTTACGACCTTGCTGTCTCTTTGGGTAATTTATCAATATCCTTCTCTGTCCCCTTTCAACAAACACTACCAATGCAGTAACTGACAAAGATAGCAAAAATAGTAGAATTATAAATCCCCCATTCATTTCACCCGTCCTTGCAAGCTCTAACGTACCGCCAATTGCTTTTGGCAAACCTGATACAATACCGGCAAAAATAATCATTGAGATGCCGTTTCCAATACCACGTTCCGTTACTTGTTCACCCAACCACATCAAGAATACTGTGCCAGTAACCAATGTTATAGTTGTAATAAATATAAAACCAATACCTGGGTTGATTACAACAGATAATCCACCAGCTGTCTGATTCTGCAAAGCAAGAGAAATACCTATTGCCTGAAACGTTGCCAAAACTACTGTCCCATAACGGGTGTATTGAGAAATTTTTCGTCGCCCTGATTCGCCTTCTTTCTTAAGCTGCTCCATGACTGGAATAACAACTGTCATCAATTGCATGATGATTGAAGCAGAAATATAGGGCATAATACCAAGAGCAAACAAGCTCAATCTCATTAAAGCACCACCTGAAAACATGTTGAACATGTCAAGAATGGAACCGCTTTGTTGTTCAAACATTACAGCCAGTGCTTTCGGATCAATTCCTGGAACAGGAATGTGTGAACCTATTCGATAAACAAAAAATGCACCCAAAACGAAAAGCAATCTTGCTTTAAGTTCGGAGTTGCCACTAACCTTATTGGACATCTGAGCTCTTGAAGTACTCACTTAAACCTCAATAAGGCCACCAGCGGCTTCGATCGCCTCCCTGGCACCTTTTGTAACTTTTATCCCCTTGATAGTTAAGCTTTTCGTCACCTCACCCGACTTTATGACCTTAACTATTTTTGTAAAGACAGGAACAACATTTCTCTCAATTAGCGTCTTAAGATCAATGGTATCAGAGGAAAGTCCATTTAATTCACTCAATCTAACTTCAGCCGTAAACTTGCTAGAACGTGACTTGAACCCTATTTTAGGCAAGCGTCTTTGCAGTGGCATCTGTCCACCTTCAAATCCTACTTTATGGAATCCACCACTACGGGCCTTCTGTCCCTTGTGACCTCTTCCACAAGTTTTTCCGAGTGTGCAACCGATTCCACGTCCAACACGCTTTGATTTTTTTCGAGCACCTTCGCTTGACTGTATTGTATTCAAAAACATTAAAGTTCCTCGACACTTAACATGTACGATATTTTATTGATCATTCCTCTGTTTTCAGCGGTGTTAAGAACTTCCACCGTCTGATTAATTTTTTTTAAGCCCAAACCTTTTAAACATGCTTGATGCCGAGGTAGACGACCAAATTTACTTTTAGTCATGGTAACACTTATTTTTTTTACTTGCATTTTGACTATCCGGTTATCTGTTCGACTGACAAACCACGTTTAGCAGCTATCTGGTTCACGTTATGCATACCCGTTAATCCATTGATTGTTGCCCTAACCACATTAATTGGATTACTCGTTCCAATGCATTTAGCTAACACGTTATGCACACCAACAACTTCAAAAACAGCGCGCATTGCACCGCCTGCTATTATTCCCGTACCTTCTGAAGCTGGCTGCATAAAGACTTTAGCAGCACCTGTCGTATTAACAATAGGATATTGCAAAGTATCTCCTTTTAAAGATACTTTCCTCATGTTCTTACGTGCTTGCTCTAAAGATTTTTGAATTGCAATTGGAACTTCACGTGCCTTGCTGACCCCATAGCCTACGCGACCTTCGCCATCACCTACTACTGTCAGTGCTGTAAAACCGAAGACTCTACCGCCTTTTACAACTTTTGCAACACGTCTTACATTGACTAATTTTTCTTGTAAACCATCAGTACTAGCCTGAGCTGGTGCCGTTGCCATCTCTATCTCCTAAAATTTCAAACCGGCTTCACGCGCGGCGTCTGCAAGTGCTTTGACACGACCATGATATTTAAAACCTGATCGATCAAAAGCAACTTCTGTTATCCCTGCAGCTATTGCTTTTAAAGCAATAAGCTTGCCCACTTCAGTGGCTGCTTCTATATTGCCTGTGTTTTTCAAGTTCAATTTAATATCGGCTTGTGTGGTTGATACGCTAGCTAAAGTAGATGAACCATCTTCACTTATTACTTGAGCATATATATGCTGAGCCGTTTTGTGAATTGTAAGACGCGTCGCTTTCAACTGCTTTATCTTGCTTCGCACTTTCAATGCACGCTTTAAACGAGATTGCTTTTTATCCATTATTATACCTTACTTCTTCTTGGCTTCTTTTCTAACAACATTCTCATCAGCATACCTAACACCCTTACCTTTATATGGTTCAGGGGGTCGAATTGCCCTAATCTTTGCTGCGACTTGACCAACTAATTGTTTATCACTACCTTTGATTATGATGTCTGTTTGAGTTGGAGTCTCTACCGAAATTCCCACCGGTACCTGAAAATCAACCGGATGCGAAAATCCAAGGGCAAGATTTAAAATGCTATCTTTTGCTTGAGCTCTATAACCGACACCAATTAAGGTTAATTTCTTCTCAAAACCTACTGACACACCTGTTATCAGATTGTTAACTATAGCTCGTGCAGTTCCAGCCTGAGCTGTAGCGATTTTATTTTCCTTATCCCACTGCATATGTATTGTATTATCATTAATAGCGACATTGACTGCAGGATTTAAATCAAATGATAATTGACCAAACTTTCCTTTTACGGTCATATAATTATCAACCAACTTTACATCTACACCATTCGGAATACTAACTGGGGCTTTTGCTATTCTTGACATAATTCGCCTACGTTAACTAACAGTACAAATAACTTCACCGCCATGTCCAATGGCACGCGCAGCCCTATCAGTCATCACACCTTTAGATGTTGATACTATAGCAATCCCGAGTCCACCTAGAACTTTTGGTAATTCATCCTTAGATTTATAAATCCGTAAACCGGGTCTACTAATTCTTTTAATATTTTCTATTACCGGCACACCTTTATAATACTTTAACTGGATTGTCATTTCGGTATGACTTCCAGCCTTCTCAGTACTGAAATCCAGTATGTAACCTTCTTCTTTAAGTACTTTTGCTAAAGATACTTTTAATTTTGAAGATGGTTGTTTTATCGATATTTTTCCAGCTGATTGACCATTTCTTATTCTGGTCAGCATATCTGCTATGGGGTCTGTCATACTCATTATATTGTCTCCTACCTATTACCAGCTCGCTTTTACGACACCTGGCACATCACCACGCATTGCTGCTTCTCTAAGTTTATTCCTGCTTAGACCAAACTTGCGATAATATCCATGCGGGCGACCCGTTATATTACAGCGATTTCTTATCCTTGAGCGGCTTGAATCTCTTGGTAATTTTTGCAGTTTTAGATGTGCAGTTTCTTTGTCTTCAAACGTAGCGTTCGGATCTCTGATAATTTCCTTTAATTCCTTCCGTTTTGTATCAAATTTTTTAACCAATTGGATACGCTTGTGTTCACGTGCAATCATTGATTTTTTTGCCATTTCCGCGTAACCTATTAATTTTTGAAAGGGAAGTTAAAAAGCCTCAACAACGCAAGCCCTTCTTCATTAGTGCTTGCTGTTGTTGTTATCGTGATATCCATTCCACGCAAAGCATCAATTTTGTCGTAATCGATTTCAGGGAAAATGATTTGCTCTCTAACCCCCATCGAATAATTTCCCCTTCCATCAAAACTTTTTGCACTCAATCCTCTAAAATCTCTAATTCTTGGAATAGCAACACTAATTAAACGGTCCAAAAATTCGTACATCTTATCACTGCGCAAAGTAACTTTGCAGCCGATAGGCATATCATCCCTAATTTTAAATCCAGCGATTGACTTTCTAGCTAACGTGACGACAGGTTTCTGCCCAGCAATTTTTTCCATATCGCTAACTGCTGACTGTAAAACTTTTTTATCTGCTACAGCCCCACTTACACCCATATTTAATGTAATTTTTGTAATCCGAGGGGCTTGCATAATAGATTTATAAGAAAATTGCTTAACTAATTCAGGAAGAATTGTCTCTTTGTATACGGTTTCTAATCTAGCCATGACTTATCTATACCTTTATATATCAACAACTTCATTTGTTGATTTAAAATATCTGACCTTTTTTCCATCTTCTAGGAACTTGATTCCAACACGATCAGCTTTTTTAGTTGTAGGATTGTATAATCCAATATTTGAGATATCTATAGGCATATCTTTTACTACTATGCCACCAGTAGTACCGGCATTTGGATTTGCTTTTTGGGTTTTCTTAGCTTGATTAATTCCCTCAACCAATACTTTGCTGTCTTTAAGAATTTTTACAACTCTTCCGCTTTTCCCTTTGTCTTTGCCGGTACGAACAATAACGTCATCACCCTTTCTAATTTTTTGCATTATAGGATCTCCTTTTATAACACTTCAGGTGCTAACGAAATTATTTTCATAAACTTCTCGCCTCTCAATTCCCGAGTGACAGGCCCAAAAATTCGCGTTCCGAGTGGTTGCAAATTATTATTGAGAATGACAGCTGCGTTCCCATCGAAACGAATCACTGATCCATCTGATCTTCTAACCCCATTACGCGTTCTGACAACCAAGGCATTATATACTTCGCCTTTTTTTACTCTTCCTCGCGGAATTGCATCTTTAATACTAACTTTAATAATATCTCCAATACCGGCGTATCGTCTATGCGAACCACCTAAAACTTTGATACACATGACCTTTTTTGCGCCGCTGTTATCAGCGACATCAAGGTTAGTTTGCATCTGAATCATGATTATTTCCTTATTAACGAATTTTGCAATGAACTACTTATTAGCACTTTCTAAAATCTGTACTAATTTAAATGTTTTATTTTTGGATATCGGTCTGCAAGATGTAATTGCAACTATATCGCCTTCTTGACATTGATTTAATTCATCGTGTGCCATCAATTTTGATGATCTTTTAATAAATTTGCCATAGATAGGATGTTTAACTACACGCTCAACTAAGACTGTGATTGATTTATCCATCTTATTACTAACAACTTTACCGTTGATTGTTCGTAATTTACTTTCAGTGTTTTCGGTATTAGTTGTCATTATTTAACACTCGCAAATTCAGAAAGTATTGTTTTAATTCGTGCTACATCTCGTCTTACTTTCCTTACCTGATCAGGCTTAGACAATTGACCCGTTGCCTTTTGCATTCTTAAATTAAATCGTACACGGGCCAGTTCAACCAATAACTCAACAAGTTCTTCTTTGTTTTTTTTTCGAATTTCGTTCGCTTTCATTACATTATGGTCCGAGCAGTAAATAATGTTTTTAACGGTAACTTTGCAGCGGCCAGAGTAAATGCCTCTCTAGCTAACTCTTCTGATACTCCCTGTATTTCGTAGAGCATGGTACCAGGTCTTATTTGAGCAACCCAATATTCTACACTACCTTTTCCTTTTCCCATACGAACTTCTAATGGCTTTTTAGTTATTGGCTTATCTGGAAAAATTCTTATCCAAAGTTTCCCACCGCGCTTAACATGTCTTGTAATCGCTCTTCTAGCTGACTCAATTTGCCGAGCAGTAAGTCGACCGCGACTTATTGATTTTAAGCCATATTCACCAAAACTTACCGATGAACCCCGTACAGCAGTTCCGTTATTTCTGCCTTTATGTTGTTTACGGAATTTAGTTCTTTTAGGTTGAAGCATATCCTCGTCCCTTCAACTATTTTTTAGAATCAGAATTTATGGATGCAATATGTGCATCCATATCAAAAACTTCACCTTTGAATATCCACACTTTGATGCCGATAATACCGTAGGTTGTATTTGCTTCTGCTGTTGCATAATCAATATCAGCTCGTAAAGTATGCAATGGTACTCGACCCTCTCTATACCATTCACTTCTAGCGATTTCGGCTCCATTCAAACGACCGCCGACATTAATTTTAATTCCTTCAGCGCCTAAACGCATCGTATTCGTCACAGCTCTTTTCATCGCACGGCGATACATAATTCGCTTTTCAAGCTGCTGAGCAACCCCCTCTGCGACTAATTGTGCATCGAGCTCAGGCTTTCTTATTTCTTCGACGTTTAGCTGCACCGGCACACCAATCATTTTTGAGATTTCTTGCCGCAAAATGTCAATATCTTCCCCTTTTTTACCGATCACAATTCCTGGACGCGCAGTATGTACAGTTATATGGGCATTATTCGCAGGGCGATTTATCTGAATTTTACTTACCGATGCATGCGCTAATTTTTCTTTGATATATTCTCTGACAGTAATATCTTGATGCAAAAAAATGGAATAATCATGGCTGTTCGCATACCATCTCGAATTCCAGTCTTTAACTATACCAAGGCGTATGCCGATTGGATGAACTTTTTGACCCATTATTTGCCCCTACTCGACTTCTGCAACTTTAACAGTTATATGACAAGTTCTTTTAAGGATATGGTTGGCACGTCCTTTAGCTCTTGCTTTAAATCTCTTCATTGTCACACCTTCATTAACAAATACAGTCGAGACTTTTAAATCATCGATATCAGCACTTTCGTTATGCTCGGCATTCGCTATCGCTGATTCAAGGATTTTTTTGAATACTGTCGCGCCCTTTTTTGAGCTGAACTTCAATGTATTAAGCGCTTTATCAACAGATAGACCTCGTATCTGATCACCAACTAGTCTAGCTTTTTGAGCAGACAAAGGTGCGTTTCGTAAAATTGCTGAAATTTCCATTAACAACCCTATTTAGATTTTTTATCAGCCACATGGCCTTTGTATGTTCGAGTGGGGGCAAACTCGCCCAATTTATGTCCGACCATGTTTTCGGAAACAAGTACCGGAATATGTAGTCGTCCGTTATGGACGGCTATTGTTAAACCCAACATATCAGGTATTATCATAGATCTTCTCGACCATGTTTTAATTGGTTTCCTGTTATTGCTACTTACTGCATCTTCAACTTTTTTTAGAAGATGATGATCAATAAATGGACCTTTTTTAATTGAACGCGGCACGTTTAATCCTCACTATTTCTGCTTACGATTTCTGATAATCATATTATCAGTTCGTTTATTTTTTCTTGTTTTATAACCCTTTGTCGGCATGCCCCATGGAGATACAGGATGCCTACCACCTGAGGTCCGACCTTCACCACCACCATGCGGATGATCGACGGGATTCATAACGACACCACGAACAGTCGGTCTAACTCCACGCCATCTTGTTGCTCCCGCTTTTCCGAGCGACCTCAAATTATGTTCAGAATTAGATACCTCACCTATAACCGCTCTGCAATCAGCCATTACCTTTCGCATTTCTCCCGAGCGTAATCTTAAAGTGGCATGAGCGCCTTCTCTTGCAACGAGTTGAGCTGATGCTCCAGCACTTCTTGCTAATTGAGCACCCTTACCAGGTTGCAATTCAACACAATGAACTGTTGTACCCATCGGTATATTTCTTAAGGGCATACAGTTACCGGGCTTAACAAGTACTGTCTCAGATGAAATAACTTCTTGACCTGCCTCTAATCCTTTTGGTGCGATAATGTATCTGCGCTCTCCATCTTTAAATAGGATAAGAGCTATATTTGCAGTCCTGTTGGGATCATATTCCAAGCGCTCAACTATTGCAGGTATGTCAGTTTTGTTTCTTTTAAAATCAATCATACGGTAATGCTGTTTATGTCCACCACCGACATGACGTGTTGTAATACGCCCTTGATTGTTGCGGCCGCCACTTTTACTGTTTTTACTTAATAAGGGCGTAAAAGGTTTACCTTTATGCAAACCATCATTTTTAATGCGTACAACAAACCTTGATCCAGGAGAGGTTGGTTTGGATTTTACAATCGCCATGTTTCTTACCGTTTCCTATTATTCTTCGTATAATCTTAGTTAAGCTACAGAAAACTCTATGTCGTGACCAGGTTTAAGCTTTACATACGCTTTTTTCCAATCTGATCTCTGTCCAAGAGAACGCCCGAATTTCTTTTGTTTACCCTTAACATTTAAAACTTGTACTGAATCAACCTCAACACTGAACATCAGTTCGACAGCTTGTTTTATGTGTTTTTTAGTAGCTTGCTTTTGAACTTTAAAAACAAAACTCTTATTTTTTTCTGCTGAAATAGTGCTTTTTTCTGAAATGATCGGCGCTTCTATTACAGCTGCCAAATTAAACTTGTTCAAGCTCATGCCAATCGCTCCTCAATAATCTTAATCGCCGCTGGCGTCGCAATTACTTTATCCGCAGATACCAAAAGAACCGGATTTAGATTTATAGCTTCAATCACTTCTACATAAGGTAGATTTCTTGCTGCTAGAGCCAATGCTACATCGACACTGTCGACAACTATCAAAACTTTTTTAGCATTAAGAGCTTTTAATTTTTCGTTTAAAATTTTTGTTTTCGGTTCTTCAGGGATAATGTCGTTGCTTACTACTAAACGACCCTGTCTCAGCAATTCTGATAATACTGAACGTATCCCTACGCGGAACATCTTTTTGTTTAATTTTTGCTCATAGGATCTAGGTCGTGCAGCAAAAACAACACCTCCTGTCCGCCAAATTGGACTGCGGGTTGAGCCCGATCTGGCTCGTCCCGTGCCTTTTTGCTTCCAAGGCTTAGCACCGCCGCCGCTTACATCGGTTCTTGTTTTTTGTGCCTTTGTACCCGCACGGGCACCAGCCATGTACCGTACAACCAATTGATGAATCAGGGTTTCATTGAATGCTTGACCAAAAACAGCATCTGTAACTGTAACTGCTCCTGCAGTGTCTTCATTATTTAAAGCAGGTATTTGCAATCCCATAACTTAACCTTTTCTTCTTGTTTTTATTGCCGGCGTGATTACTACATCACCACCTTTAGCACCAGGCACTGCGCCTTTGATCAAAATCAGATTTCTTTCTTTATCTATTGCTTGAATGGTTAGATTTTGCACTGTTTTTTTGACAGCACCCAAATGGCCTTCCATTTTTTTGCCCTTGAAAACACGACCTGGCGTTTGATTCATACCAATAGAGCCAAGAACTCTATGGGAGCGCGAATTCCCGTGAGTGGCATCCTGCATGCTAAAGTTGTGGCGCTTTATACCGCCAGCAAAACCTTTACCAATGCTTTTCCCCTGCACATCGACAACTTGGCCAACGCTAAAAACATCCAGCGACAACTCAGTACCTGTTGCCAAATCCTGCCCTTCACCATCTTCAAGTCTGAACTCCCACAATCCACGACCTGCAGTTACATTTGCCGCCGCATAATGACCAGCTAGAGCCTTATTAACGCGAGATGACTTTTTATCACCAACTGCTACCTGGATTGATCGGTAACCATCCACCTCAACATCCTTTACTTGAGTAATTCTGTTTGAATCAATCTGAAGTACAGTTACAGGCACAGATGAACCATCCTCACAAAACACTCTGGTCATACCACATTTACGACCTACTAGACCTATTGACATTTGCCAATCCCCCTACTTTTAATTCAGCTTTATTTGAACGTCAACACCAGCCGCAAGATCCAACTTCATCAAGGCATCTACGGTTTTATCGGTCGGCTCAACGATATCTAACAATCTCTTGTATGTTCTTAATTCATATTGATCCCTAGCATCCTTGTTAACATGCGGAGATATTAAAATTGTAAAACGCTCTTTTTTAGTAGGCAGTGGAATAGGACCCTTAATTTGCGCACCTGTTCTTCTTGCAGTTTCTACTATCTCGCCAGCCGATTGATCAATCAATTTGTGATCAAATGATTTCAATCGGATTCTGATAGTTTGTTTAGACATATTACTCACTCGATTATTGATGAAACAACGCCCGCACCGACGGTACGTCCACCTTCACGAATCGCAAAACGTAAGCCGTCTTCCATTGCGATGGGTGAAATTAATTTGACTGTCACTGCAATATTGTCACCCGGCATTACCATCTCAACGCCTTCCGGCAGATCTACTGCACCGGTTACATCCGTTGTTCTAAAATAAAACTGAGGGCGATATCCATTGAAAAACGGCGTATGACGTCCGCCTTCATCTTTTGACAATACGTAAATTTCTGCCTTGAAATGCGCATGCGGCTTAATAGTGCCTTTGTGGGCCAATACTTGTCCACGTTCTACGTCATCACGTTTGGTACCTCTTAACAGAATACCGACGTTGTCGCCTGCCTGTCCTTGGTCAAGCAATTTGCGGAACATTTCAACACCCGTACAGGTGGTAACAACGGTTGGACGAATTCCAACAATTTCAACTTCCTGACCAACCTTGATGACACCACGCTCTACGCGACCAGTGACCACTGTGCCGCGACCTGAAATGGAGAACACATCTTCAATAGGCAGCAAGAACGCACCATCCACGGCTCTTTCTGGCAGCGGGATGTAACTGTCTAATGCTTCGACCAACTTGACCACCGAAGGCACACCGATTTCACTCGTATCACCTTCCAATGCTTTCAGCGCTGAACCAATCACGATGGGCGTGTCATCGCCCGGAAACTCATAAAGATCCAGTAATTCTCTGATTTCCATTTCGACCAACTCAATCAATTCGGCGTCATCGACCATGTCGGCTTTGTTCAAAAAGACAACGATGTAAGGTACACCCACTTGACGTGACAGCAAAATATGTTCGCGGGTTTGCGGCATTGGACCATCCGCTGCTGAACAAACCAGAATCGCACCATCCATCTGCGCCGCACCCGTAATCATATTCTTGACATAGTCCGCATGACCCGGGCAATCTACGTGCGCATAGTGACGCGTCGCCGATTCATATTCAACATGCGAAGTCGCAATGGTAATGCCTCGTGCACGCTCTTCCGGCGCATTATCAATTTGATCAAATGCTTTTACTTCGCCACCTTGCAGTTCTGCCATCACCTTGGTTAAGGCTGCCGTCAAGGTGGTCTTGCCGTGATCAACGTGCCCTATCGTTCCTACGTTTACGTGGGGCTTATTACGCGTAAATTTTTCTTTGGCCATGAGTCAATACCTTTACTTTTTCAATTTTTATGATGATTTTTTTATAATAGCTTCTGCAATATGGGAAGGTGTTTCATTATATTTTTCAAACTGCATGCTGTACGTAGCCCTTCCTTGTGTAACCGATCGCAAATCAGTTGCATATCCAAACATTTCCGATAACGGCACTTCACAGTGTAGAGATTTTCCAGAAGGCAAGTCTTCCATACCTTGAATCATTCCTCTACGCCGATTTATATCTCCAACCACATCCCCCATATATTCTTCTGGGGTTATTACTTCAACTTTCATTATTGGTTCTAGTAGAACCGGATCTGCTTTTCTTGCGCCATCCCGAAAACATATAGAGCCGGCGATCTTGAAGGCCATCTCATTGGAATCGACATCATGATAGGACCCATCAAACAGTGAAACCTTTACATCCAGCACAGGATAACCAGCCAGAACACCACTTTTAAGCTGCTCCTGCACACCTTTATCAACGGCTGGGATAAATTCTTTCGGGACCACACCACCAACAATTTCATTGACAAACTGATATCCTGACCCGGGCTCTCGAGGCTCAACTCTTAGCCAAACATGCCCATACTGCCCTTTACCACCAGATTGCCTTATAAACTTCCCTTCTTGTTCTACGGATTTGCGTATTGTTTCCCTGTATGCTACTTGTGGCGCTCCAACATTAGCCTCCACATGAAACTCCCTTTTCATTCGATCCACTATTATTTCCAAGTGCAACTCACCCATTCCGGAAATTATAATTTGCCCCGAATCTTGATCGGTATGAACGCGGAACGATGGGTCTTCTTGAGCCAGCTTTCCCAAAGCAACGCCCATTTTTTCTTGATCAGCTTTTGTTTTCGGCTCAACAGCAACAGAAATCACAGGATCTGGAAACTCCATTTTCTCTAACACAACCAATTCCTTAAGATCACATAAAGTGTCTCCAGTTGTTACATCTTTCAGCCCAATTGCAGCAGCTATATCACCGGCATATACTTCTTTTACTTCTTCCCTGCTATTGGCATGCATTTGAACAATTCGACCAACACGCTCTTTCTTCTTTTTTACTGAATTGTAGATACTATCGCCTGAATTCAGCACTCCGGAATAAACCCTGAAGAATGTCAGCGTACCCACAAACGGATCCGTTGCAATTTTAAATGCTAAAGCCGAGAACGGCTGCGCATCATCTGCAGAGCGCACTGTTTCTGTTACTTCATCTTCCAACAAACCCTTGATCGCTGCTATATCGGTCGGTGCAGGCAGATATTCAATTACCGCATCCAACATAGCTTGCACGCCCTTATTTTTAAAGGCTGAACCACATAACGCTGGTGATATTTTATTTGCTATTGTCAAGGAGCGAATTCCACGCCTTATTTCATCAGCAGTCAAAATACCTTCATTAAGATATTTTTCTGTCAAATCTTCATCGGCTTCCGCTGCCGATTCAACTAAATAATCTCTCCATTTCTCACATAATGAATTCATACTTTCGGGAATATTTTGCTCTTCAAAAGTCATTCCCATATTGGACTCATTCCAATATATCGCTTTCATTTTTATTAAATCGACAACACCTTCAAAACCATCTTCAGCACCGATTGGCAGCTGAATTGGAACAGCCTTACTACCCAGCCGATTTTTTATTTGTTCTATAACCCGAAAATAGTCAGCACCTGATCGATCCATTTTGTTTACAAAGACCAAACGGGGCACATGGTACTTATCAGCTTGACGCCAAACCGTCTCAGATTGTGGCTCTACGCCGCCAACAGCACAGAAAACCGCACAAGCACCATCCAGGACCCTTAAAGAACGCTCAACTTCAATTGTGAAATCAACATGCCCTGGCGTATCTATAATATTAATTCTATGCAGAGGAAACTGCTTTTCCATTCCGCTCCAGAAACAAGTCGTAGCGGCAGAGGTAATTGTAATCCCTCTTTCTTGCTCTTGCTCCATCCAATCCATTGTTGCAGCACCGTCGTGAACCTCTCCTATCTTATGAGAAACCCCTGTATAGTAAAGCACCCGCTCCGTCGTAGTCGTCTTACCCGCATCAATATGAGCCATAATACCGATATTTCGATAACGCTCTATAGGAGTTTTTCGCACGTCTTTACAGCTTTAGATTTTGATAATTCAAACTACCAACGATAATGGGAAAACGCTTTGTTTGCTTCCGCCATCCTGTGCGTATCTTCACGCTTCTTTACAGCAGAACCCCTGCTTTCAAAAGCATCAATTAACTCTCCAGCCAATTTAGACGACATATTCCTTTCATTCCGCTTTCTAGCCGCATCAATCAACCAACGCATCGCCAAAGCCATTCGCCTAGATGGACGCACCTCGACGGGCACCTGATAGGTTGCACCACCAACTCGTCTCGATTTAACCTCAACCCTTGGCTGAATATTCTCTAACGCCCTCGACAACACATCCAAAGACTCAGCATGCCCTTTACTTTCAATCACATCTAAAGCACCGTAAACAATTCCTTCTGCAATGGATTTTTTGCCACTCTCCATTATCATATTCATAAACTTGGTCAGCATAACGCTGCCAAATCTTGGATCAGGAATAATTTCTCTTTTTGTAGCAACTCTTCTTCTTGACATCTTTTCTCAGCTCACTATTTACTTTTTGGTCGCTTAGTACCATATTTTGATCGACCACACTTCCTGTTATTGACTCCTGAAGCATCCAAGCTGCCTCGAACAACGTGATACCTTACACCTGGTAGATCTTTAACACGACCACCCCTGATCAGAACAACTGAGTGCTCCTGAAGATTATGACCCTCACCACCAATATAACTACTTACCTCTGACCCATTTGTTAGCCTAACCCTCGCAACTTTTCGCAAAGCTGAGTTTGGCTTTTTGGGCGTGGTAGTATAAACTCGCGTACAAACACCTCTGCGCTGCGGACAAGCTTCCAAAGCAGGAACATTACTTTTTTCTATTTTTTTAGCACGCGGCTTACGAACCAATTGGTTGATCGTGGCCATATTTATATTAACTCCGATATACAATTATTATTGTCAGACTACAAGACTAACCATCAATGTTATTTACCGATTGATCATTAGCATTGCATACCTGACCAAAGTACTTTGACTCGATGTGAACTGAGCATGATACTTGCTAATTCACACCAGGTCAAGCCAAATTTTTTACTCAGTTGATATATTGCTAGATATTTAGAGCCTGTTTAAGCGCCTCTTCAACGTCAACAGCATCAACCGTTGTATTAGTATCCGTATCTAAAACTTGGTGATGAATAAAGCGATTTTTTCGTGTTTCATGGTAAGCGAGTCCTGTGCCAGCCGGTATTAAGCGACCGACTATCACATTTTCCTTTAAGCCCTGCAATCCATCACTCAAACCGCGAACAGCAGCATCAGTCAATACACGCGTAGTTTCTTGAAATGAAGCTGCAGATATGAACGATTCTGTTGCCAGTGAGGCTTTGGTTATACCCAGCAATATTGACTCATAGCTTGCAGGAATTTTTCCTTCCGCTTCCATTTTGTCATTTTCCATTCTCATTACTGTACGCTCAACCTGATCCCCTTTTAGGAATGAGGTATCACCTGAAGCTGTAATTTCAACCTTCCTTAGCATTTGTCGAATAATGGCTTCAATGTGCTTATCGTTGATTTTTACACCTTGTAGACGATAAACATCCTGAATTTCCTTGACAAGATAATTGGCTAATTCTTCAATACCTCTTAATCTTAAAATATCATGGGGCGTCAACTCTCCTTCAGCAATCGTCTCACCCTTTTCAACATATTCACCTTCAAAAACAGTGATATGCCGCCATTTTGGAATCAAGGTTTCAACTTGCTCACCGGTTGAATCTGTAATTATAACGCGTTGCTTACCCTTCGTTTCCTTTCCAAACGAGATTGTCCCGCTGGTTTCCGCAAGAATCGCTGGATCTTTTGTTTTGCGTGCTTCAAATAAATCGGCAACACGCGGAAGACCTCCGGTAATATCCCTGGTCTTGCTGGACTCCTGTGGAATTCTCGCCAGTACGTCACCGACTTTTACCTCACCACCATCTTTGATACCAGCAATTGCACCTGCCGGCAAAAAATACTGTGCCGGAATTTCAGTGCCAGGCAAATAAATTGTATTGCCGTCGGTGTCCAATAACTTCACCATTGGTCGCAGTTCCTTGCCGGCACTTCCGCGCTGCTTTGGATCAGTAACTACCAACGAACTCAGGCCAGTAACTTCATCAGATTGTTTTTGTACTGTTACGCCATCAACAAAATGAATCAACTCGACAATACCATCTACCTCCGTTATCACCGGATGCGTATGAGGATCCCATGTAACAATAATATCACCCACATTAACGCGACTACCTTCCTGCACTGAAAGTACTGCACCATATGGGATTTTATAACGCTCTCTTTCGCGCCCATAATCATCAACCAAGCCCACCTCACCAGAACGCGAGACAGCCACAAGATTGCCCTCCCTGTTGGTAACAGATTTCAGGTTATTCAATCGAACAGTTCCTGTCGATTTTACTTGTACATTACTAATCGCGGCGGATCGAGATGCCGCACCACCGATATGGAATGTACGCATGGTTAATTGCGTGCCGGGTTCGCCGATTGACTGCGCGGCAATTACACCGATCGCCTCTCCGATATTGACTAAATGTCCGCGACCTAAATCACGCCCATAACATGCCGCACAAACACCGTGCCTATTTTCACAAGTAATGATTGATCGCACCATTACCTGATCAATACTTTGCTCTTCCAACACGGAAACCCAGTGTTCATCAAGTAAAGTACCACGTGGAACTACTATGTTTTCACCTGTTGCATCAGTGACATCAATTGCAGCAACACGGCCCAGTACGCGTTCTGACAATGGCTCAACAACATCACCCCCTTCGATTATGGGTAACATAATTAAACCATCAGATGTACCGCAGTCCGCGTCAGTTACAACCAGATCCTGCGCTACATCAACCAATCGGCGCGTTAGATAACCAGAATTCGCAGTCTTCAACGCGGTATCGGCCAAGCCTTTTCGTGCGCCATGCGTTGATATAAAGTATTGCAATACGTCAAGACCTTCCCTGAAATTGGCTGTAATAGGCGTTTCAATAATGGACCCATCCGGTTTAGCCATCAATCCACGCATACCCGCTAGTTGACGGATCTGAGCGGCAGATCCCCGGGCTCCAGATTCGGCCATCATAAAGATGGAATTGAAGGATTTCTGCTTTACCGTATTGCCTTCCCCATCAATGACAGATTCTTCACCGAGACCATCCATCATCACTTTCGCTACTTGATCGTTAGCATGTGACCAAATATCAACGACTTTGTTATATCGCTCACCATCCGTGACTAATCCAGATGCATATTGGCTTTGAATCTCATTCACTTCCGCATCAGCGGCTTTAATGATTTCAACTTTTTTCTCCGGGATCGCCATGTCTTCGATACCGAAGGACACACCGGATATAGTTGCGTATCTAAATCCCAAATACATTAATTGATCCGCAAGAACTACCGTATCTTTATTTCCCAGATAGCGGTAGCTGTAATTAATCAGACGCGATATGTTCTTTTTTGTCATATCACAATTAACAAGTTCGAATGGCATTCTATCGGGGACTATTTCCCAGATGATTGCACGACCTACGGTTGTCTTAACCCGGTAAGTTTTTTCCTCAACAATACCTTGGTCATCCGCAACTTTTTCAGTGATCCGCAATACTACCTTTGACTGTAATTCGACACTTTTTGCCATCAGCGCCTTGTGGATTTCACCAACGCTGACAAAAACGCTGCCCTCGCCTTTCCCGTTAATTTTTTCACGGCTAATATAATAGAGACCCAAAACCACATCTTGTGACGGGTTGATGACCGGCTCGCCATTCGCAGGCGATAAGATATTGTTGGTCGCCATCATCAATGTTCTGGCTTCTAATTGAGCCTCGATTGATAAAGGAATATGAACCGCCATCTGGTCGCCATCAAAGTCTGCGTTAAAGGCACTGCAAACCAAAGGGTGCAACTGAATAGCCTTGCCTTCAATCAGCGTAGGTTCAAATGCCTGAATACCGAGTCTGTGCAATGTTGGGGCACGATTCAACAGTATTGGGTGCTCACGAATAACTTCTTCGAGGATATCCCATACTTCAGCACCTTCTCTCTCAACCATTTTTTTTGCTGCCTTGATGGTTGTAGCGAGCCCACGAAATTGTAATTTGCTGAATATAAATGGCTTAAAGAGCTCTAACGCCATTTTTTTGGGCAGACCACATTGATGAAGCCTTAATGTTGGCCCTACCACGATAACTGAACGCCCAGAATAATCAACGCGCTTGCCAAGAAGATTCTGTCTGAATCGGCCTTGTTTGCCTTTAATCATGTCGGCTAACGATTTCAGCGGTCTTCTGTTTGTTCCCGTAATGGCTCGTCCACGTCGTCCGTTATCGAGCAATGCATCAACCGACTCTTGCAACATCCGTTTTTCATTGCGAACAATAATGTCCGGAGCATTTAAATCCAGTAAGCGATTCAGGCGATTATTTCTGTTAATGACTCGGCGATATAAATCATTTAGATCAGAGGTCGCAAAACGACCGCCATCCAATGGTACTAGCGGACGCAATTCCGGCGGCAATACCGGCAACACTTTCAGAATCATCCATTCAGGACGGTTTTTGGAGCTTAATAATGCATCCATTACCTTCAACCGCTTTGAATATTTCTTTATTTTTGTTTCTGAGTTCGTCGTATTGATTTCTTCTCGCAAAGTTTCAACCTGCTCCTTCAAGTCTATTGCTTTTAATAAATCATAAATCGCTTCCGCACCCATCTTTGCAACGAAATCATCACCGTGCAATTCTACTGCATCCAAATATTCGTCATCAGTCAGTAACTGGCCTTTGTCTAAGGGTGTCATCCCTGAATCTAAAACTACAAATGATTCGAAATACAATACACGCTCGATTTCCCGTAGCGTCATATCCAAAAGCAAGGCAATACGAGAAGGCAACGATTTCAAGAACCATATATGGGCGACAGGACTGGCCAAATCGATATGCCCCATCCGTTCCCTACGAACCTTAGACAGGGTAACTTCAACACCGCATTTTTCACAAATGACGCCACGATGCTTAAGCCTTTTATATTTGCCGCATAAGCATTCATAATCGCTAACCGGACCAAAAATCTTGGCACAAAACAAACCATCGCGCTCCGGTTTAAATGTACGATAGTTGATGGTTTCTGGTTTTTTTACTTCGCCATAAGACCACGAACGGATCATGTCCGGTGAAGCCAAGCCGATGCTGATACCATCAAAATCATCGGTCCGACCTTGACGCTTTAAGAAATTCATTAAATCTTTCAAGATTCTATCCTCATTAAGTACTTTTCTGGAACGTTCCAGAACTGGCTGTCTATTTATTTAATTCTCTGGAGAGATTGTTAATCCCGCTCCAATTCAATATTGACAGCCAATGAACGGATTTCTTTGATTAAAACGTTAAATGATTCCGGCATTCCGGCTTCCATTTTATGATCCCCATCAACAATGTTTTTATACATACGTGTTCTGCCCGTTACATCATCCGACTTAACTGTGAGCATTTCTTGTAGAGTATACGCCGCACCATAAGCCTCAAGCGCCCAGACCTCCATTTCACCAAAACGTTGCCCACCGAATTGCGCCTTACCACCCAATGGTTGTTGAGTAACCAGACTGTAAGGGCCAGTAGACCGGGCATGCATTTTGTCATCAACCAAATGATTGAGTTTCAACATATACATATAACCGACCGTTACTTCACGCTCGAAGGGTTCTCCCGTCAATCCGTCATACAGCCTGATTTGTCCATGAGCTGGTAAATCAGCCAATTTCAGCATAGTGCGAATATCTTCTTCACTGGCGCCGTCAAATACCGGTGTTGCCATCGGGACACCACCCACCAAATTAGTCGCCATTTCGATGATTTCATTGTCAGTAAGAGAATCCAAATTTTCCTTTCGACCGCTACTGTTATATATCTTATCCAGAAAGCCTCTGATTTCATTTATTTTGGCTTTGGCTTCCAGCATTTTTCCGATCTTGATGCCTAGTCCTTTAGCAGCCCATCCCAAATGAGTTTCCAAGACTTGACCCACGTTCATACGCGAGGGGACGCCCAAGGGGTTCAGAACGATATCAACGGGATTACCGTCGGCTGTATAAGGCATATCCTCAATGGGTCTTATCATGGATATGACACCTTTATTGCCATGTCGCCCCGCCATCTTATCGCCCGGCTGAATTCGCCTCTTGACGGCAAGATAGACTTTCACCATTTTTAATACACCGGGTGCCAAATCATCGCCCATGGTGATTTTTTTACGTTTGACTTCAAATTTTTCATCAAAGTCTTTTCGCTGCTGTTCAACCTGAGCGGCAACTGTTTCAAGTTGCACGTTGATGTCTTCATCCTTCATGCGGACCTTCAGCCAATCTGAGTGTTTTAATCCATCCAGATAGGCTTGTGTAAGCTCAGTTCCCGCTTTTAATTGTCCCGGACCAGATTGCGCAACTTTGCCGATTAACAACTTTGCGACACGGGCAAAAATATCTTCCTCCAGAATTTTGAGTTGATCATCCAGATCTTTTCGATAACGTTTAATCTCTTGATGCTCAATATCCAGTGCTCGTTTATCTTTCTTGACGCCATCGCGTGTGAATACTTGCACATCAATAACCGTCCCTTCGATACTGCTAGGAACCCTCAAGGATGTGTCTTTTACATCCGCAGCCTTCTCACCGAAAATAGCCCGCAAAAGCTTTTCCTCTGGTGTGAGTTGCGTTTCACCTTTTGGTGTGACTTTTCCCACGAGGATGTCGCCGCCTTTAACTTCAGCGCCCACATAAACGATACCGGACTCATCAAGTTTCGATAAGGCTTCTTCACTAACATTAGGAATATCGGCAGTAATTTCTTCCGGACTATGTTTTGTATCGCGAGCAACACAGGTTTTTTCTTCGATATGAATCGTTGTAAATCGATCCTCTTTAACAACACGTTCGGAAACTAAAATGGAATCTTCAAAGTTGTAACCATTCCAGGGCATAAACGCGACCAGCATATTCTGGCCAAGCGCTAGCTCTCCCATGTCGGTCGATGGACCGTCTGCCAAAATATCACCTGCGCTAACAATATCGCCCGGCTTTACCAGAGGCTTCTGATTAATACAGGTATTCTGATTAGATCGGGTGTATTTGGTCAAATTGTAAATATCAACACCCGGGGTACCAGTTTCTGTTTCGGTATCATTAACCCGTACCACGATTCGTGCGGCATCAACAGCTTCTATGCTGCCGCCACGTGCAGCTACGACCGTCACTCCGGAATCTTTGGCTACTGTTCTTTCCATGCCCGTCCCAACAAGTGGCTTTTCAGCTCTTAGCGTTGGCACAGCTTGACGCTGCATGTTAGAACCCATTAAAGCCCGGTTAGCATCATCATGCTCCAGGAATGGAATTATGGATGCGGCAACCGATACAATTTGTTTCGACGACACGTCCATGTATTGCACCGTATCTGACATTGCCAACGTAAACTCATCTTTATGACGGCAAGACACCAAACCTTCAACCAGTTTACCGTTAGCATCCACGGCCACACTAGCCTGGGCAATAACAAACTCGCCTTCTTCAATTGCAGACAGATAATCAACTTGATCAGTGACCTTGCCTTCAACAACTTTCCTGTATGGTGTTTCAAGAAAACCATAATTATTGGTTCTGGCATACACGGATAAGGAATTTATCAGACCGATATTAGGTCCTTCGGGCGTTTCGATGGGGCATACTCGACCATAATGCGTCGTATGAACGTCTCGAACTTCAAATCCGGCTCGCTCCCTGGCTAGCCCACCTGGTCCTAAGGCAGATACACGACGTTTGTGTGTAACTTGAGACAAAGGGTTGTTTTGGTCCATAAACTGAGACAACTGACTTGAACCAAAAAATTCTTTTACTGCTGCAGAAACCGGTTTGGCATTAATAATTTCCTGAGGCATTAATCCTTCGGAGTCAGCCAATGTCAGACGTTCCTTAACAGCCCTTTCTACACGCACCAAGCCCACGCGGAATTGATTTTCAATCATCTCTCCGACCGAGCGCACGCGACGATTCCCTAAATGATCAATATCATCAACATTTCCATTGCCGTTGCGTATATTTATTAGCTCTTTCAGTACATCTATAATGTCTTCTTTTGTTAAAGTACCTGGTCCCGTCGTTTCTTCCCTTCCCAGACGACGGTTAAATTTCATACGACCCACAGTCGATAAATCATAGCGCTCATCCGTGAAGAACAAGTTTTGGAACAAATTCTCTGCTGATTCCTTAGTCGGAGGTTCTCCAGGTCGCATCATGCGATAAATTTCCACCAATGCTTCCAAATTATTGGATGTAACATCCAATTTCATGGCGTTTGAAATATAGGGTCCTCTATCAAGATCATTGACAAATAAGGTATTGATTTCAGTAATTCCGCTATCAATACAACGATCAATCAATACTGCAGTAATTTCATCATTAACATTGGCAACCAACTCGCCTGTCGATTGATCAATTAAATTATGGCCCAGTATTTTACCGATGATGTATTCCCTGGGAACTTCAACTTCAGTCAAACCAACTTTTACCATTTCACGGATATGTTTAGCAGTGATTCGTCGACCCTCTTCAACCAGGATTTTATCGTTGTGCTTGACATCAAATGCCGCAATTTCTCCTCGCATTCTTTCCGGAATGATATGAAATAAACATTTATCAGCATTGAGACTGAATTTATTAGTTTCGAAGAAAATTTTAATCATTTCTTCGTTATCGTAACCCAATGCTCTAAGCAGTATGGTTGCTGGAATTTTTCTGCGACGATCGATACGCACATAGACGCAATCTTTGTGATCAAATTCAAAATCCAACCAAGATCCTCTGTAGGGGATAACCCTTGCGTTGAATAATAGTTTCCCAGATGAATGTGTTTTGCCTTTATCATGATCAAAAAACACACCAGGAGATCGATGTAATTGAGAGACGATTACCCGCTCTGTACCATTAATCACAAATGTACCGTTATCGGTCATCAGAGGCAATTCGCCCATGTAGACTTCTTGCTCACGAATATCTTTAACGACTTTTGCATTGGCTGGACTTTCCTTATCGTATATAACCAAGCGGACCAATACTCTTAAAGGCGCCGCAAAGGTTGCTCCTCTTTGTTGACACTCTCTTACATCAAAAACGGGCTCACCCAACTTATATCTGACATACTCCAGAATTGCGTAGCCGGAATGACTTTCAATGGGAAAGACACTGGAGAAAGACGCATGTAAGCCGATATCTAATCGCTTTTCAGGTTTTACACCGGATTGTAAAAAACTGGCATATGAATTGATTTGAGTAGCAAGAAGATAGGGAACTTCTAGCACTTCTGTGCTTTTCCCAAAGTTATTTCGAATACGCTTTTTTTCTGTAAAAGAGTAGGACATATCGCTTCCGAACCTTTGTGTCATGGATTATTTATAGTGTGCTTTTACAGCAAACAATAAAAGGCCGATGGCAAAACTGCCACCAGCCACATTAAGTAGAGACGCCAAAACGGCATCTCCACAATGAGTCAAAATATTTATTTAATTTCGACAGTTGCGCCAGCTTCGGTAAGTTGCTTTTTAATTTCTTCAGCTTCAGCTTTAGAAACTGCTTCTTTTAAGGTTGTTGGCACACCTTCAACGGCATCCTTCGCTTCCTTCAAGCCCAGACCGGTTATTGTCCGAACCGTTTTAATAACAGCAACTTTGTTTTCACCAAAGCCTGTCATTACAACATCAAATTCTGTTTGCTCTTCAACAACGGCGGCGGCAGCGGTTGGTGCAGCAACAGCAACAGCAGCGGCAGAAACGCCAAATTTTTCTTCCATCGCTGAAATTAAGTCAACGATTTCCATAACGGTCATATTTGAGACTGCTTCCAAGATGTCTTCTTGTGAAATTGCCATATTATTCCTCTAAAAAATATTTTTGGTTTTAACTGGTTATAAGGGGTTATTTAAGCGGCTTGCTTTTGGTCTCTAACTTCAGCCAAAGTACGTACAAGTTTCTCTGTAGGCGCCTTCATGACTGACATCAACAAGCCAATGCCCTGATCACGTGTTGGTAGGTTCGCCAACCGTGCCAGCTCAGCATGTCCATAAGCTTGTCCGCCGATAGCAACAACCTTAGCTATTAACTTATCATGGGTCTTTGAAAAATCATTGATCAAACGAGCAGCTGACCCCGGGTCTTCCATTGAAAATGCTATCAGCAATGGACCAACCAATGCATCTTGCATACATTCGAATTCCGTTCCAGCAATCGCTCGCTTCGCCAACGTATTTTTAACAACACGCAGATAAACACCTGTTTCTCTGGCAGTTTTACGCAACTGAGTCAATTCCGTAACTGATAAACCTCTATACTCTGCTGCGACTGCAGAAAGAGCTTTTTCGGCGAATTCAGCAACCTCTTTTACGACGGCTTTCTTGCCGTCTAAATTTAGTGCCACAGCTTACCTCCGGTAATTTCTAAATTACTCCAGAATTAATAAAATGCATTCTTTTAAATGCCTCTTACGGTCCCTTTCCCCAAATTCAAGGTCCAGCTTCCGTCTGCGCAGGAAAATTAAGTTTTTCAACACCTGCGGTCTTTGACGGTTACCGAATGTCCTCGGCAACCCAAAGCTTGTAATTATCGTTTATGGGATGCT
This sequence comes from Methylococcaceae bacterium, assembly GCA_013140705.1. Classification (GTDB taxonomy): domain Bacteria; phylum Pseudomonadota; class Gammaproteobacteria; order Methylococcales; family Methylomonadaceae; genus JABFSH01. Next base: position 6,951 of record JABFSH010000012.1, on the reverse strand, counting down.
TAACTAGCCAGACTACTTTGGTCCAACCAAAGCCCAGGCCCCATTGTTGACGATAACGTTATTTTTTTGATGTAAACACCTTTTGAAGTAGTCGGCTTCGCCTTTCTCAAATCAGAAAGTAATGCTTCCAGATTGCCTTGAATAGCAGCAGCATCAAAGGAAGCTTTACCCAGTGTACAATGTATTATTCCAGACTTATCAGTCCTATAACGAACCTGTCCAGACTTGGCATTTTTTACGGCTGTCGCCACATCGGCTGTTACCGTTCCAACCTTAGGATTCGGCATCAAGCCTCTTGGACCTAAAATCTGTCCCAACTGACCAACTACGCGCATAGCATCTGGCGATGCAATAACCACGTCAAAATTCATTTCTCCCTTTTTTACCAAATCACCCAAATCATCCATCCCAACGATGTCTGCGCCCGCTGCTCTTGCAGCATCGGCATTTGGACCTTGCGTAAACACAGCTACTCTTACTGTTTTACCTGTACCATTAGGCAATACCGTTGCGCCACGAACATTCTGATCAGATTTACGTGGGTCAACACCTAAATTTACGCTAACATCTATGGCTTCTGCGAATTTTTTTGAAGCAAGTTCTTGTAATACTTGCACGGCTTCCACAACTGAATATTGTTTTGTCCTGTCAACTTTTGATTTAACAATTTTTGCTTTCTTTGATAACTTAGCCATTATAAACCCTCCACATTCAGGCCCATACTACGAGCACTGCCAGCAATTGTCTTGATTGCTGCCTCAAGATTTGCTGCATTCAAATCTTCCATTTTTGTTTTTGCAATTTCTTCCAACTGCGCTTTAGTAACTGTACCCACTTTTTTAGTATTTGGGTTACTGCTGCCACTTTTGATGCCTGTCGCTTTTTTTAACAAAATTGACGCTGGAGGTGTTTTAGTAATGAATGTAAAGCTACGATCGCTATAGACAGTGATAACAACTGGCAAAGGCAAGCCCTTTTCCGTATCCTGTGTTTTTGCGTTAAACGCCTTACAAAACTCCATAATGTTAACACCACGCTGACCAAGTGCCGGACCCACAGGCGGACTAGGGTTTGCTTCACCTGCTTTTACTTGCAGTTTTATGTATGCTGTTATTTTTTTTGCCATTTTTTACTCCAATATGGGTGATAACGCTTTTCAGCTCCCCTAGACACAACGATACCCGGCCTAATCAGGACAGGTTAGAAAAATATTCTTATGACACTCACACCAAGTACATAACTACTTGGATCTTGAATTGAATATGAATTTATTTTTTAGCAGTGAATCAGACAAAACATGCGTAGATCTCATTTAAGTTGAGTCTATGTTTGAAGTGTGTACCTTAGATATTTAATTCTTCTCTACCTGTCCAAAACCTAATTCAACAGTAGTGGATCGACCGAATATCAACACTGATATTTTTAACTTATTTTTCTCATAGTTTACTTCTTCTACTACTCCATTAAAGTCCTTAAATGGCCCCTCAATTACACGTATTGTTTGACCAACTTCAAAGAGAATTTTTGGACGAGGCTTATTAACACCTTCTTCCACCCTATTCAGGATTGCCATTGCTTCCTTATCAGAAATCGGCGCAGGCCGATCAGATGTCCCACCAATAAAACCAAGAACTCTTGGAATATCCCTTACCAAATGCCACGTCTCATCAGTCAACTCCATTTGCACAAGCACATATCCCGGAAAAAACTTTCTTTCACTTTTACGTTGCTGCCCCAAACGCATCTCGACGATTTCTTCTGTTGGAACCAGTATTTTTCCAAAAAACTGCTCCAAACCCTCTCTTTTTATTCTTTCGTCTAATGCCTGCTTTACTTTATTCTCAAAGTTCGAGTAAGCATGAACAACATACCAGCGCAATGCCATTTACTTATCCACCTTCACCGGTTAGCAGGCGAACTCCCCAAAAGAGGAACATATCAAGAACCCAAAGTATCAACCCTACAACAAACACCATTGCAAATACTAACAATGTAGTTCTTGTAGTTTCATCTTTACTAGGCCACACGACTTTCCTTACTTCCACTTTGGACTCAAGAACAAAATCCCATATAATTCTTCCGAAAGCTGTTGTTAGCACCGCACCGGCAGCTATTGCCATTATCAAAAGCAATCCTACCACCCGGTAAACTAACTGAACCTCTGAAAAGTAGTAAAATGCAGATAGTCCAGCAATCACTAAAACAACTGAGGAAACTTGCTTTAAAATGTCAATAATTGCTGTTGGAGCTTCTGCTTGAGTACTCATTTGGATTTTTTATTTTAATATTAAAACTTTAAATTATTCTGAATGGCAGGCCAGGAGGGTCTCGAACCCCCAACCCGCGGTTTTGGAGACCGCTATTCTACCAATTGAACTACTGACCTATTTCAGAAAAACTGTAGACAACTTGCTATTTTAAATTAATCTCATTTATTATTCAATAATAGATGAAACAACGCCCGCACCGACGGTACGTCCACCTTCACGAATCGCAAAACGTAAGCCGTCTTCCATTGCGATGGGTGAAATTAATTTGACTGTCACTGCAATATTGTCACCCGGCATTACCATCTCAACGCCTTCCGGCAGATCTACTGCACCGGTTACATCCGTTGTTCTAAAATAAAACTGAGGGCGATATCCATTGAAAAACGGCGTATGACGTCCGCCTTCATCTTTTGACAATACGTAAATTTCTGCCTTGAAATGCGCATGCGGCTTAATAGTGCCTTTGTGGGCCAATACTTGTCCACGTTCTACGTCATCACGTTTGGTACCTCTTAACAGAATACCGACGTTGTCGCCTGCCTGTCCTTGGTCAAGCAATTTGCGGAACATTTCAACACCCGTACAGGTGGTAACAACGGTTGGACGAATTCCAACAATTTCAACTTCCTGACCAACCTTGATGACACCACGCTCTACGCGACCAGTGACCACTGTGCCGCGACCTGAAATGGAGAACACATCTTCAATAGGCAGCAAGAACGCACCATCCACGGCTCTTTCTGGCAGCGGGATGTAACTGTCTAATGCTTCGACCAACTTGACCACCGAAGGCACACCGATTTCACTCGTATCACCTTCCAATGCTTTCAGCGCTGAACCAATCACGATGGGCGTGTCATCGCCCGGAAACTCATAAAGATCCAGTAATTCTCTGATTTCCATTTCGACCAACTCAATCAATTCGGCGTCATCGACCATGTCGGCTTTGTTCAAAAAGACAACGATGTAAGGTACACCCACTTGACGTGACAGCAAAATATGTTCGCGGGTTTGCGGCATTGGACCATCCGCTGCTGAACAAACCAGAATCGCACCATCCATCTGCGCCGCACCCGTAATCATATTCTTGACATAGTCCGCATGACCCGGGCAATCTACGTGCGCATAGTGACGCGTCGCCGATTCATATTCAACATGCGAAGTCGCAATGGTAATGCCTCGTGCACGCTCTTCCGGCGCATTATCAATTTGATCAAATGCTTTTACTTCGCCACCTTGCAGTTCTGCCATCACCTTGGTTAAGGCTGCCGTCAAGGTGGTCTTGCCGTGATCAACGTGCCCTATCGTTCCTACGTTTACGTGGGGCTTATTACGCGTAAATTTTTCTTTGGCCATCAAAAATACCTTTAACAATCTTTGTTAAAACTGGAGCCCATAACCGGATTTGAACCGGTGACCTCTTCCTTACCAAGGAAGTGCTCTACCTACTGAGCTATATGGGCCGAATCAAAAATGGAGCGGGTGATGGGAATCGAACCCACGTGATCAGCTTGGAAGGCTGGAGTTCTACCATTGAACTACACCCGCAGATTTTTATATTCGGAATGGTGGAGGGGGGAGGATTCGAACCTCCGAAGGCAGAGCCGGCAGATTTACAGTCTGATCCCTTTGGCCGCTCGGGAACCCCTCCTAATAAATCGGATATAGCCCACTATTATCTTTTATACAAGCCTATCTGTCAATACTTAATTTATTATCCAATTAATTGTCTGCAAACATGATCCAATCCCGACCATTAAACTTCAACCAATATCCACAAATGAGCACTGTAAGCGATCGAAACCAACCTCAAACACCTGCATTTACTTCATTCATAACCGCCTCAATTTCTCCTGATATTATTTTCCCCAAAAACAACCTTAAACGAGCAAAACTTGAAACCATTAATTCCCACTCATATCTTGAAGGAGCAGACAAAACAAAATCAGCAACCGACCTGCCATTTTCAGGCCTTCCAATTCCAACCCTTAACCGATAAAACTGATTCGTTCCCAAATGAGCGATGATGTCACGCAAACCATTATGCCCAGCATGTCCGCCATTTTTTTTTAACTTTAATACACCTGCGGCAAAATCAAGCTCATCATGAACCACCAAAATCTCATCTGGCACCAACTTATAATAGCGAACTACTTTCCCAACGGATTGCCCGCTACGATTCATATAAGTCTCTGGCTTCAAAAGAATCACCTTTTGCATACCGGCACTATACTCGGCATACAAACCTTGAAATCTTGAATCATACGTCCATTTGCATCCCGACTCAGATGCCAACACATCTAAAAACAAAAACCCGGCGTTATGCCGGGTCTTTTCATATTGCTTTCCTGGATTTCCCAATCCAATTATAAGCTTAATCATCGAGAATGGTTAAACCTCTTACACGGATGTCTCGTCTTTAGTTGCTTTCGAACTCATCATCGAAACGACAGGGAGATCGTGCTCGGGACCCTGAGCCAATACCACAATCTCTACACCATCTGGTAATTTGATATCCGATAAATGAATTGTCTCACCCACATCCAGATTTGCAAGGTCAATTTCAAGATATTCAGGCAAATTTGACGGCAAACAAGAAACCTCCACATCAACCATAGAATGCGCAGCAATACCACCTTTCTTTCCGCCGACAGAACTACTCTCATTTACAAAATGCAGCGGAACATGGACTTTTAATGCTTCGGACATTGAAACCCTTTGAAAGTCCAAATGCAATACTTGAAATCTTGCCGGATTACGTTGAACACCTTTAAGCACAGCCTTTTCTGTCTGGCCGTCTATTGTTACATCCAATATGTGGGAATAGACAGCTTCATGATCAAGATGCTTGATAATATCATTATGATTCAATACGAGCATTTGGGGATCTTTGTGCCCACCATAAATTACTGCCGGCACATCACCTTGACGACGCACCCTTCTTGCTGCACCTTTTCCTGATTGCCCACGACTATTGGCAATAAACTCAAATACGTTAGACATTTTCTTTTTTTACTCCGCACTTTGAAACACAACAAAATTTAAACATAATCAATCAACATAAAGCGAGCTTACAGATTCACCAGCAGCAATCCGCCTTATCGTTTCTGCAAGCATCTCAGCCACACTAAGCTGTCTTATTTTTCCAGAATCAACGGCCTCTTGACTCAGAGGAATGGTATCAGTTACGACTAATTCGTCCAAAACCGAGCCCGTCAAATTTTTCATAGCCGACCCCGACAAGACAGCATGCGTGCAATATGCAACAACCTTGACCGCACCATGTTTTTTTAAAGCATGAGCCGCATGACATAAAGTCCCCGCCGTATCGACCAAATCATCTACCAGCACACACGTCCTTCCATCTACATCACCAATAATGTGCATTATTTCAGCGATGTTTGCCTTAGGTCTTCGCTTGTCAATAATTGCAAGATCTGCATCATCAAGCCGTTTGGCGAGTGCACGCGCCCTGACAACACCACCCACATCAGGCGAAACAACAATCAGATTTTTGTATTGCTTACGCCAAACATCACCCAGCAATAACGGTGACGCATAAACATTATCTACCGGCACATCAAAAAATCCTTGTATTTGATCCGCATGCAAATCAACAGTAAGAACTCGATGCGCGCCAGCTTGCTCTATCATTCTTGCAACCAATTTCGCACTGATCGGAACACGTGCTGAACGAGATCTTCTATCTTGCCGAGCATATCCATAGTAAGGCATTACTGCTGTAATTCGTGACGCTGACGCTCTTTTCAGCGCATCAATCATCACAAGCAATTCCATTAAATTCTCATTTGTGGGAGAACAGGTTGGCTGAATGACGAATACATCTTTACCCCTGACATTTTCTTCGATTTCAACAGCGATTTCACCGTCACTAAATCGACCCACTGTCGCCATTCCGAGGCGCATATTGAGCTTTTTAACAATACCCTCAGACAATGCCAAGTTGGCATTTCCTGAAAACACCATCATGGAGGCGTCAGTCATTCAAGCACTCCCAAATTCAATCTAACCTAGAAGAGGTATGGCTGGGTCGCAAGGATTCGAACCTTGGTATGCGGAGATCAAAACCCCGTGCCTTACCGCTTGGCGACGACCCAAAAAATCAAGAATCTTTCAAGATAAACCCATACGGGCTAATCCTGAAATTAAAGGTGATTTATTTACCCCTTTGGATAAATAAACTTGCCACTTCCCTTTAAGGGAACTATAAGCGCTTTGCGCCGATTCCTCCGAATCAAACAGAGCAAATACACAAGCCCCCGTCCCTGTTAGCCTTGGCTCTGAAAATTCCGACAAATCACTCAAAGCTTTTTTAACTTCCCGGTACCGAAGACAAACAACATCAAGGCAATCATTTTGATGCTGGCCGCCTATAAAGTCAGATATTTTGATCGATTTGCTATTCCGTGTCAATTCTTTAGCCGAAAATATTTCTTTCGTATTGACATGGCAGTCCGGCTTAATAATTACCACCCAACGCTCATCAATATCAATTTTCTCAAGTTGTTCTCCCACCCCTTCTGCCCATGAGGAATAGCCGAATACAAAAACCGGCACATCAGCACCCAAAGCCAGACCAAACTCCATCAGTTTCTTTACGGATAAGTCCAAGCCCCACAACTTGTTCAAGACCAATAAGGTTGTGGCGGCATCTGAACTC
>JABFSH010000064.1 GCA_013140705.1 Methylococcaceae bacterium | reverse complement strand
CTGCCGGAACGACGAAAAGGGATGCATTTTACGCATCGGCGGACAATTCTTGCTAATCAGGAAGTGTTTTGGTTTGAAGCCGAAATACCGTGTTAAGCGATGCCCCTTAATTTCATTTTAAGCAGGAGATTTATGCATTCCCATTCAGACAGCCTTAGTTATAGCCGTTTCAACCATGTGATTCTGATGCTTCCTCTTATCATTGCCGGCTGTTCTTTTTCAGACAGCTCTGGAAGCATTTCCGATTCCACCAGCTCCATTATCAGCAGCCCGTCTTCAATTTCCGACAAGGACAAGAAGTACGAAAATGAAGTGTCCGATTACACGATGGCTTATGTGAAATCCTCCGACGTTGATTACAATAGTTTTCTTAAAGGCTTGAGCGATATTGCCGCCAAAAGGGGCATCGTTAACTGGGATCAGGAACCCAAAACCTATGTGGCGATCGGCAAAGGACTGAAAAGGGCAGGTAGCCAGGGTATCGCTTACGAAACCTATAAAATGAATTTTGCCCACTCCGATGAGAAGAAAATGCAAAATATTCAAAAGGGTTACGAGTCAGAAAAATAATATCCTTACAGATACATTGAATATTGGACGACAAGGCCGGTTGTCCGGATATGAAGCGATCGAACCTACATGCCATTGGCGTTCATTTAGGGATGGCGGCCTTGATTTTTCTGTCTTCAATGGCCGAAGCGGCCTCCTTTAATTACCTTTATATTGAAGCCAGCGAAGGGAATTCGAGCGGTGGGCATACTGCGATTCAATTCGATGATGAAATTTATCATTATCAACATCTTGATTCCGGTCTGATTCGTCTGTTCAGGCGGGAAAAAACCGAATTTCATTTTTTATACCGGTATTTGCAGAATCGTCCGATGCATCTAAGCCGCGTCGATGTGACAGATGAAACCTTTGATTTACTTAAAGATCAATTCAAATGGCAGTTTCTGACGCAGGAAAGACAGTTCAAATTGCTCGACGATCTGCATAAGGATCAGGCTTTTCTTCGGCGCTTGTTGCAGCGCTTAACAACCGGTCATGTCATCACTGACTCCAATGCCGCTAGCGTCATGCGATTAAAAGGCGTCGGGCTTTTTTATCCGGAACCGGGTCATCAGGCTCAATATCCACAAAGTGACTTGGCCAGACAACAATCGTTAAGCATACAAAACTTGCGCCGAAAAGTTGAGTTACGATTTGGCGAGGACTTTCTGCATCGCCGGCGACAAAACATCGAATCGCAATTAAAAATGTTAGTGCCTGGCCATTGGCCAGCCATAAATTCGGATTCAACCGGTGAAAAATTTCCTTCCTCAATCTATTCCTTCTCAGACAGATATTCGGACTACCTCACAGCATTATTTGCCATCAAAACCCTCGTCGAAGCGCCGCCCCTGATATCCGATGCCTTCTTTCGAATGAAGCAGGAGGCCTTCAGAATTTCAGACGCTGAAAGACGGGTGTTGCGGGTGGTGCGCACGGAATTGGAAACCAGTCTTGTCAATGCGATCGATTCAAATCGTCCGGACTGGGGCTATGCCGTTTTAGTCAATATGGCCAGATTTATAGCCGTTGACGCTTCATTGCAGTCCGGCTTTTGGGCTTTTGTCGACGACTTTGCTGAAGACAGCGAACGGCTCAGGCCTGATCAGTACCTTAATCATGGCGAACACTTTCAGGTTCTCATTAGCGATGCTCGAGCGGATCTGGATCGTAATCTGCAGTTGGCGGTAGCTCGTCAGCGTCTGACGGAAACCGAATACAGCCAAACCGAGATGGCGGCAAATCGGTATGTGGAATTATCGAAGAATGAACAGCATCGTGATATTCGCTATAACGGCGAAAAAACTCTGCCGTCCAAAAGTATCGGTTTTCCGGATGGCCCGATTCCAGAACTTAGCCCGGAACAAATAACAATTGCGCTGTCTGCATTGACTGACGTTGAAAACAGTCTGATCCAAAAATTGCAACAGGACTTTCGCTATGACCTGATCAGCCGAAATTGCGTCACCGAACTGTTCAGAACCATCAACCAGGCATTGTTAAAATCTTTCGGTTCTATTGATGAGTCTTCGAGCCCGGACGCATTGGTTATAAAAGAATCTGAAAAACGTTTGGGAGGGTATGTCGATAGCCACCGGAGCTTCATTCCATTTGTATCCTATCAAGCAGTACTAAATAATTACCATGTCACTCACAGTCGTGACCTTGACTCCTATCGAGGACTGGAGTTGGCAAAGCTCAAGAGCCGACAAAACAGTGTGATAACAACGCTAAGGGAATCGAATATCCTGAGCAGTCATCTCTATAAATATAATCCAGAGGATGCCTTCTTCGTGTTTTTTACTGGCGACAATTTGCTGTTGAGGCCTGTATTTGGTCTTTTTAATACCGTTGCCGGTATCGTCCAAAGCGTTTATGGTTTCTTTACCTGGCCATTGGATTCGGGGAAAAATTTGCAATTGGGCGCAACCGGCATTTTAATGAGCTTACCTGAACTGGTGTTTTTCAATATGCGCAAGGGTAGTTACAAGTTTTTATCTTTCAATGAATTGGCAAATGCGGAATTACTTGAGGATAGATAAAGTTTGATTTGATAGTTGGATTCAATTGATCAGCAGTTCGGCCCCGCTTTTTCCTGATCTGATGCGCCTTTGAAAAAACTGGTTCGAACCTTTTTCAACAGAAATTTTTAAAGCCTTGCTTCAATCGGAGTCCTCACAAGGTCTATGGAAATGATGTTGTTGATTTATAGATTGTGAGCCATGTAAAGCTAAAGGGTCTTAGCCTAAAGCCCAATAGCCGGGCGCAACGAATACAGGCAAATTGGCTTCAGTATCGTTAATGGGGCATAATTCTACCCGATTACCAACAATCTTCAGCTGAAATAGCAAACACTCAAGTAGCCGTCATGCCGGCATGGATTGCCGGTCGACTGCAAGGATGCAGGAGGTAGGGCGCCGACAGTAGGCGCTTTAGGCGACTCAGGAGCCGTTGCCGGATCCAGAACACAGTGATGTGACTCATCAGGATGGCAATCCGACGGGTTTACATCCCGTGTAACCAGGACCCCGGCAAACCCTTATATCTTGATTCCGGCGAACAAACAAGCCAGAATCCCCGACTGATCATCGGGAGGATGGTGGGGAAATCGTGCAATCCCTGAGGCTTAAAGCCTGTCCGGCAGATAGAGTACCCCACTATCC
>JABFSH010000010.1 GCA_013140705.1 Methylococcaceae bacterium | reverse complement strand
GCTCATGTCTTTGATAAAGTTGGATTTTTGAAGCTTCTATTTTATCACACTGAGCAAGTTATTTTCTTTTTTTGGCCGTTCTGGCTACTAATTCCGCTCGCCTTAATGGGTTTTGCAAGTCCCTCAAGAGCTTACGGATAAAAGTGATGTTCGCGTGTTGTACCGAATCAAATCTGGTTAGAAGCTAATTGACGAGCAAGCTTCGATGTAAAAAAGTAAAATCGAGGGCGCTCAAAGCTTAAACCGCAGTTTAAAACATTGATAAATCTGAATAATAATCAACGCAATACAGTAATCTTAAAATTATTCTTTAGTTCAGCCCAAACCCGATCAGCTGTCAGTATCGGCAAATTACCGAGCGCCATCGCAGTGGCCAAACATGATCTATCGCCTAGCGACAAGCCCAATGGACGGGTTGTTGGTCTCAATAAGCCGGCTTCCATCGCTATCGCACTGTTAAAGTCGACCACCTCAACCGGCAGTTGGCTCTGGAAACCTGCAATGGCGTCCCCAGGCATACCACTTTCAGCCAGTTTGGCGATGACCTCGCTCAAGTTGACCGCAGAAATAACAGCCTGTCCTTGCGTAATCGCGTTTTTGACCAAGTTTGCCCCTGCCTCATTCTGAATAAGTGCCAACAGTGCCGAAGCATCCAGCACCGTTTGACTATTCACCGGCGGCTTCCGAACGGCGCTCGGCGATGAGCGCATCGCTTAAACTGGATTCGGTGGCGACATAAAGTCGCGCCAGTTCCAATGCGTTTTTTAGTGCCAAGGCTTTAGGCGTAATGCGGATCTCACCGTCAGCGACAGTAAGCAGCAGTTCATCACCTTCTTTAATGCCCAAGTTGGCACGCATCTGGGCAGGAAGTACAATACGCCCGCCCGCAGAAAGTCTGGTTGATAATGGATTCATGACAGTTTTAAAATAAATGGCACAAGAAACACACCTGCCATTTTAAACTTAAATTTCAAATTGACAAGAATCAGGCGTTGACAAGGTTGGCATCTTGATCAATTTATGGATAAACCGATAATCTTTTTTCAAACAGTGATCCAGCCACTTTTGTAGAAAATAATTCAATCGCCATTTGTAATTGATGATTTCAAAGGTATGCGATGGATCTCTGTAGACTTGTGACACACTAACTCTGGCATGATCGCTCAGCACTTCTGCCAATTTTGCATCCAGATAAATTCTTATTTTCACCGCGGGCTCTAATAACTCGTCCGGATTTTTGTTATAGCTATGACTTAATTCAACCGTCATCGTATAGGGTGTGCGTTCAATGACCTCAAGATGCAAGGTACTGTTATTGGCAGCAAAGCCCTTGGCGGTCTCTTCAAAGGCAAGCAGGCCAGGAATCAACTGAAAAAGTTTCCGGAAGTTGGATTCGCAAATTTGTTCCAGACAAACAGCCTTGTTAATCGGATTTAAATAGCCCATGAACGCTGTAGTTTTCCCGTGCCGGCAAGTTTGAGCTGGTTTTTTTAGGCTAAAGCCAGTCTGATGAAGGTTAATGGTGAAGCTGCTGACCATCCCAAAATAGTTAAGACGGTCAGAGCATCCGGAATTTGCCTAAAGTGTATCCTAAAGCGTTGTCTCCAGACAATTTGAATTCTAACTTTTAGTCCACTTGACAGCTAATTGGGCTGAATACTGTCCAAAGTAAGCTCCAATGACAATCGAGATGGAAATGATCACTAAAGGATTATCGATGGAAATGCCTAACAGTACGTCTTTAGTCAACTTATTGGGTGTTTGCAGCAAGTAGGCAAAGGTAGAGGAATAGCCTAACACGCTGGCTGGAATCGTCGAAAGTTGCGGAATGTTGGCTGCAAGGCAGGTCACAATCACAGAACCACAGACAGCAATAGCCGCCATCAGAGGAAATCCAAGCGCTGCGTCAGAAGGAATATTGGTAATTTCAATGGCGGTAACCCAGGCCATGAATACGCCGAAAATTTCGCACACGATGGTTTTTATTAATGCCTCTTTATTTCCACCAAATGCAAAATATCCCGCCCATGCAATCGTTGCAGCCCATATAAAAAACAAACCACTTAGCGGACCAACAGCCAGAAAGGTCGCGAATCCTGCCAAAACGCCAATACTCAAAGAGAGCGCTGTAAGACTATTCATACTTAATTTCTCCAAAAATTCGCACCTCATTGTTATGGATACAGATTTCATAGTGAGGTGATTCTACGAAATCCTTTGGTATTTGTGATATTGCCTGAATTTGCAGCTTCCTGCAGTCGTGAGTTATTTTCTCAAGGAGCTCCAAACAACAGAAGTCCGAACATGTGACAGCTTGCATCCAGCATCTGAAGATTTAGAAAGCGAAGTGACCTTTGCCCTGACTAAGGCGCTTAAGCTTACGTCGGTTAGTGACTGGAAGCAAGCCCTCAAAGTAGCCGGTAACTGAAAAAATTACCGGACTATCCTGATTAATGCCAAATTACGTGAATGAGCCTGGATCTCTACACAAGATAATAATCAGGATTCTGCAAGCCGGACAAAGCGCCCCGGCATCTCGTAGCTTTGAGTTAATTCCGGGACATTAAAATCAGCTCGTCCACGTAGGTACATCGTCTTTTCTGGGCTGAATGAAAAAACGATACAGAAGAACACCAGCTACAAAACCACCCAAGTGCGCCCACCAAGCCACATTGGCAACACCGCCGGTCAAAATAGCCGAAGTGGCACTATCCAGCTGAATAATGACCCATAGCCCCAAAAAGGCAATGGCGGGGATATGAATAATGACCGGTAAAAAAAGGACTGGCAACCACAGTACAACGCGTTCCATGGGATACAGAACAAAATAAGCACCCAGCACGCCCGCGATGGCACCGGATGCGCCGACAACCGGTATCACCAGCGAGGGATTGTATAACCACTGTAAAGCCGTGGCAATCAGTCCGCACGATAAATAAAAGATCAAAAACGGCACCCGCCCCATTCTGTCTTCAACATTGTCGCCAAAAATCCACATGAACCACATATTCATGATCAGATGCATCCAGCCACCATGCAAAAACAAACTGGTCAGAAAAGATAAATAAGCATCTTGAGGCAGTCCATAATTATGTGCCCATTCCGGATTGGAATAACGGATCGGCACCATTCCATAGACGTTTAACAGTCGGATACTAACGGGGTCGGGCAGTATTTTCATGATCAGAAAAACACTGATGCACACAGCCATGATGATCCACGTCATCACCGGTTTTGAATAACAAGGCGCCGTATCTCTGATGGGTATCATTTGTTTTACCTGTAATCTATTGAAGTTATCAATTAGTAATGTGCTGGCTGAAATAGTTCAGCCTTTAGAACTCGCGTTACCCGACGAACTAAGCATAACAGCTTAAAACAAGTTCGCAATGCCGGTAATTTAATCATTTAGCCCATCCAAAGTGTTTATAATACGAGACACTTGCAAAACTCCTGGTAATTGCCCTTCAACAGACTCCACTATTAGTACGGGTCTAAGGGCAGGTGATCGGTGGTTATGTTGAATTTATTCACTTTTCCCGTTCGTGGTGAGCCTGTCGAACCACATACAAGGTTTTAGCAACTAACTCATACTTCTAATAATGTACGTACTCATTGTGCGAGCACCCCAACTCTTACCGACTCATGACGTCTTCCCCAATTATTCATCCGTCTACATTTGCCTCGCTGTCAATTTCTGAACCGCTGCTTGAGGCCATCGAAAAGCTAGGCTATACACAGCCTAAACCGGTTCAGCTTCAAGCCATTCCTGTTGCACTGGACAATCGGGATTTGCTGGTCAGCGCCGAAACCGGCAGCGGCAAAACAGTCGCTTTTCTATTATCGGTCTTGCAACAAATAATTAGCCAGCCCCAGGCAAACACCGGTGTCCGCGCCTTAATTCTGGCACCTACGCGCGAACTGGCCGCCCAAATTAACGAGTGCTGTCAGGCGTTAATCGAGTTCACGGATTTGAATGTGGGCCTTATCACCGGTGGCGCAGACTTTAAACAGCAGCAAACACGGTTAAAAAAAACCAGTGACATCATCATTGCAACGCCGGGACGGTTGCTAGAACATCTGGATCAGAATCCTCACTCGCTGAATCAAATAGAGTTTTTGGTATTGGACGAAGCGGACCGTATGCTCGATATGGGCTTCAGTGAGGATGTGCTGACGATTGCCGAGCACTGCAATCAAAACAAACAAACGCTGCTATTTTCTGCCACCCTGATGAATTATGGGGTCATCAAAATAGCTGATAAAATTTTAAAAAATTATAAAACGCTCGCCTTGAATACGCGTCACGACAGCTACGACAATATTGAACAACAAATCGTGCTGGCCGATGACAACGATCACAAAATTAAACTGTTAGCCTGGCTACTTGGTAACGAAACTTATGACAAGGCCCTAATATTCACGAATACCCGACTCAGCGCTGACAGCCTGCAAGGCCCATTGCGAGGGCAAAAACTTCGCGTCGGCGTCCTGCATGGCAATATGGATCAAAAAGATCGCAACCGGATTATGGCTTTATACCGTGAAGGCGTTATCAATATCTTGATTGCTACCGACCTCGCTGCCAGAGGCCTGGATGTTCAGGGTATTAATCTGGTCGTTAATTTTGATATCCCAAGAAACGGCATCGACTACATTCATCGTATCGGGAGAACAGGACGGGCGGACGCACAAGGACTTACCATCGCTCTGGTAAAACATACCGAATGGAACTTGATGTCGAGCATTGAACGCTTTTTACGGCAAAACTTCATTCGCCGTTCCATTAAAGAACTCGCCGGTAGTTATCAGGGGCCGAAAAAACTGAAATCATCAGGCAAAGCGGTCGGCAGCAAACAGAAAGCTGACGCTAAAAAGCCCACACCGATAAAAGTGAAAATCCGCGACAGGGACAAGAAAAATATCGGCAAACGGCGTGTGCCGGTCGTTAAGCCGATTGCAGACAACTGATGTAGAGAGAGATGTCGTCAGGTAATGAATTTGCATGCTGAAAACAGTCATTGAAAAATTGAATCGGCTTGCAGGTTTCGGCCAAAACCCGACCTTGACGGCTGGCATTTAAAGAGCCTTCAAGATTGCAATAAGAGACATTCAAGTCAAAATTTTAACCGTGTCATATTTTTTAAATTCTGAGTATTTTGTATTTTAAAGTGACGTAAGGTTGACCTGATAATATACTAGGTATTACTATTTGCCATTAGTAATACTATAGAGATATAAAATGCATAAAATAACCACGAAAAGGCAAGTAACGCTACCACAAGCTGTCTGCAATGCAATGGCCTTACAGCCCGGCGATTACGTTGAGGTGTTTGCGCGTGACGGCGTAGCGCATATCGTCAAGATGAATTCCGATAACCTAGAGGGTAAGTTTAATTATCTGATCAAGGACAAAGAATTTCCGTCCGCTGAAGAAATCAAAAACACGAGAAAAAAACACGCTGCAAAGAAGTTTCTAGCTGATGATTGCAATTGATACAAATGTTCTGCTTCGATTTTTGTTTAAGCCGGTTGATGTCAAAAATCCGAAATGGCAAGTTGATGCTGCCGAAGCCTTGATTAATTCGGCTGACAAGGTTTTTATTTCCTCTATCGTGATAGCCGAAACCGAGTGGGTTTTAGAAAGTGTTTTTGATTGTAATCGCCAGGAAATCTATTCAGTGATCCATGAGTTAGCAAGCAATTCAAAGTTTCAATTTGATGACTGGTCGGCATTGAATAACGCACTACTTGATTATATTGAATATAACGCTGTTGAATTATCCGATTGCCTGATTGCGCGACGTGCTCAAAATGAAGGGGCGACTACCCTTTTTACCTTTGAAAATGAAAAAAAATTGGGGGCATTACCCGTGGTGACAACACTGAGGAAAATCTGAGTAGTGAGCGTATCCCCTGCGTCACTAACAAAATCTGGATCGCGCCGTTCGGTAACCCATAGCTAGTTGCTCAACCCCTTAACGGTGGTACTCGGCCAATTGCAGGCGTTGACGGTTGCCAAATTCGGACTTTCACGATACCAAAAACCGACACTCAGATCCAATAAAAAATTGACGCAAACCCAACATATTTTTAAGGGGTCCTCCTGCCCGAGAGCACGATACGGCGGGTGACCAATCGCACTCACAAAACATCTACACGACGACACAGGTTGATGAGACTTGGCCGGATAAAGCGGGATGCCGAAGGGTAGTCGTTGAAATGGACGGTGGCATGGTACCAATTGTCGAAGCGGATGCGGGGCAAAAAGATCGACGCAAAGGCAAGACATTGCTTTGGAAAGAAGCTAAACTCTGCCTGGCGCATGAGGCGGGCAGCAAAGCCTTGAGCTATGGTGGGACACTACAAGGCGATGTTGAGGAAGCGGGAAAGCAGCTGTTTGGCTGCGCCAGAAGCGCGGGTTTCGGCAAGGCGAGTCGGGTTCATGCTGTCGGGGATGGTGCCGAATGGATTGCGCTGCAAGTAGATGAGCGGTTCGGCACTCAAGGCCGGTATCTGGTCGATTTCTATCATGTCTGCGATTACCTGAGCGCCGCTGCCACGGTGATCCATTCTGATGTAGAAGCTGCTAACGCGTGGTTCAGCCAGCAGAAGGCTGCCCTCAAAGCCGGATAGTGTGCGGAAGCCATCGAGTTTCTGCGGGAGCATCTTGAGGCCGATGACGTGCCTGATAGCAAAGCGTCGGTACGGTCTTGCCACCGCTATTTGAGCCGCCGCATGGATCAGCTCGACTACCCGGACGCATTGACGAACAACTTGCCGATTGGCTCAGGGGAAATTGAGAGCGCGCATCGCTATTTATGCCCTGTGAGTACATCGTCCAAAAACGGCTCAAGCTCCCGGGATCCTGGTGGTGCGCCACCAACGCCGAGTACATGCTTGCACTGCGCCTGAATCGGGCTAACCGGCAATGGGACAGCTATTGGAATCAAGCGAGGAAAGCCGCTTGAAGGACCGCCTCAGTTTGAATCGCACCCCTTTTCTGCCCACCATTTGACAGCACTGCATTTGTTCGGCACGGACAAGAACAGCATATGTCCACTTGGCTTTCTTGCGTCTGGTCAAGGCGCGTCTTCCCCAAGCTCATTTCTGGGCAGGATCGGCGCCACATTTCAACAGCAACTCGACAATTGCAACATCCCCGCCGCTAGTCGCGAACATCAATGGTGTTTCTCCATCCTTACTAGTTACATTGGGATTTGCCCCGCTTCTCAATAACAGTTCCACAATCTCTGTCCTGCCTTCTGCTATTGCATTGTGAAGTGCGCTCCATCCCCAACTGCATAGATCATTTATTGGCGCATCAGCCCGTAACAGCAGCTCAACCGCTTGAGCTTTGCTAGCAAGGCAAAGCGCATCAGCGTCTGGAACTACTCCTGCATCAAGTAGCAGTTCAAGAATATCGATACGCCTATTGGCAGCAATCCTGCACGCCGATGCACGGTCTAGCTCGATGTCGATAGTCAACAAGTACGCTACTGCGTTGATTGCTTCTGCTTCAACAGCGCAGGCCAATGCATCGCCATTTGAATACTCTGCATAATCATCATTAGGGTCAATGCCTTCTGATAGGTATCTTTTCATGCCCTCGACGTCATCATCAACGATGCAACCCTGAAACGAAAAATGATCGTAGAAATTGTCTTTGATGCAATTGCTCGGTTCTCGCTCCCATTCTTCAAAAGATAAGCCTCGAAGAAATGAGTTGACTTGCCCTATAATCCCTTGGGCATCCGCCCATGCGATATGATCTTTAACCCTCATCCGTTTTTCCCAAGGTTTGCATTCGATAGCGGCGAGAATCAAGGGCATGGGTGGTGTCCTTTCCCGTCCGACCTTGGTTAAGTCTTCGGGCAGCATTTTCCAAAGCTCTTGCCACTTGTCCCCTCTGGGACAAACACAGCCATCGGCAGAGCAGTGTTCCATCAATGATGCGGCAACTTCGGACAATTGGTTCATGGTTAAGCAATCGAATTGAATCAAAGGGTCAGACTCGAATTAAAAGCCTATGGTATGGACTCCTCCCTTTCCCAACGGCATCGTGGCGTGCCAGAGTGGAAGGGTAAACCACCACTTAACAGATGAATAGGAATCCGCCATGAAAATATTACAGCAATCGACTTTGACATTGCAAAAAATGTTTTTCAATTACTCGGTGTGGATGCAAACGGGAAGGCCTCTCCCCCGGACTATAGTAAACCGGAATCATATGCTGTACTCGCAACGCATCGGCCCATGAGTGTTGTTCCAGTTGTTCAGAGGGGAAGATTTGCATAAGACATACCAAAGAAACCCAATCTCTGAGAGCGCTGTACGGAAATCTCCAGCCCTACAAGTCGTGCAGAATGGTTGGGCACACCAATTTTTTTGTTCTGCCTTTGCCAAAAGATCAAGAAACTACAAGAAGGATATTTTTTCGTAAACCCGAAATGAGAAACTAAACTAAGTCTTATGGAAATTATTTATAATTCATAAAATCAGCAACCATCATTCACATCTAATGAACTGGCTAAAACACTTGATATTCGGTAATGAAGCGGCTGCCAAGCAAGAGATGCCGCATTCCCAACCTAAGCCACAGCCACCCAAGGAAGATCCGCAAGCCTAATATTTGCGTAATACTCTGGCCTTTGCCAAGCAACAGCGCAAAGAGTTACGACATAAACAGAATGAACATGAGCGTTGGCAACATCACTATGGTTCGCTGCACATTGACGAACTTAAAAAGCTCAGTGGCACAGAATTTGAGGATTACCTGGCCAAGCTATTTAAAACCCAAGGTTATCTATCCGAAAAAACGCCAATAACCGGCGACTATGGTGCTGACCTGATCTTGCATAAAGACCAGCAGCGCATCGCCGTGCAGGCTAAATGCTATACCGGCAGTGTCGGCGTAGTTGCCGTGCAAGAAGCCTTATCAGGCATGGCTTACTATCGCTGCCAAAGTGCGTGGGTCGTCTCCACTGGGAACTACACAGCAAATGCCGTCGAACTTCCAATGTGCGACTGATTGGCAATAAAGAGCTTGGTAAACTCATCTTGCAGATGCAAGGCCAAACATCAACCTGACATGGTAGATAAACTACAACCTAATACGCCTTCAGCGTTATAGAAATAACTTGTTAAAAATCTACCATATACTATGACAAAATCAAAACCGCCTGAAAAGCTCTACAAGTATCGTGTATTTAATGTCAACACTCTCCGATTGCTTACCGAATCAGAAGCCTACTACGCTTCCCCAGAAAAGTTGAATGATCCGCTGGATTGCAAACCTACTATAGAAAAAGACACGGATAGGAAAGCATTGGAGAAACTTTGTTTCAAAATGCTAAAAGAAGCTCATGATAAAATAATTGTAGCTGCACATGATGCGTACAATGAAATGCTTAAAATTGATAATAGCAAGTTGCCTGAATCAGATAACGGCAAGGAATACGCCCGTAAAAAAATAATAGACCATCGTTACTCTGCAACAGAGTATGGAAAATATGACGACAATCACGATGGGGAAGAATACTACAAGCATCGCTTGATTAGCGTTATCCAGAATATACTTTACGAAGAGATTGGTAAGAAAGGCGTGTTGTCCTTGTCCGAAAAATGGAATTGCCCACTTATGTGGAGCCACTACGCAGACGAACACCGCGGTCTATGTATCGAATACGACATGACGGACCATGACTGCAAGAACATCAAAGCAGTAGACTATAAGCAACCTAGAAGCATAAAAGTCAGCGAGATAATCAAATGGAAAAAGGGTTCTAATGAAGCCGAAAACGTCATCTTAAATACGTTCTTCTATTCAAAGGCACAACAATGGGACTACGAGAAAGAGTGGCGCGACATCGATAAGTCCGGCGTTAATTCGGCACCCTTCAAAATCAGTGCAATATATTTTGGTTTTCGTTGTGATGTATCCATCAAAACCAGCATCATCAAACTGTTCACAGGGATGCCGATCAAGTTTTACGATATATTCATATCTAACAACAGCTTTGACCTGAAATGTCGAGATACTGATAAATGCTATTATGAAGCGTGTGGGGTAAAGGAACCAGATTTCGTTTCGTTAAGGGATCTACCCGTTTATGAATCAGATACCTAGCCCTTCCATGCCCCACGCGCTTGGCCAACACATCGTACAAATGCAAAACCTGACGGCAATTTAACATGACAGATAAACTGCCGATTATTAGTGGAAACCGCGCAGTAATTATTACGGCAACATCATCGACCACCTTGATCGGTCGTGGCTTAAATGCTATTCAGCGCAAGGAAACCGGTATTACTAAGACCGATCTGGATACACGTTACCGGCAGGCGCGGGATATTTATAATCGGATAACTGATTACGGTCGTGAAGATGGCTTCAAAATTGAGGCGATGCCTGAAACCAGTTGTCAATCTGATATGTTTGAAGATTTCCAGTTGCAACAGTTACAACCACTTTTTAATCGAATTCAACAATTGGCAGGCATTTTTGCGGAGTTTCAACAGTTGGCCGATCAAGGTTATGGCAAAGCGTATTTTCCGCTTTCATTCATTTACCAAGGCGGACAAGGAACAAGCAAAAATTCTGAAAAAGCTGGTTATTACTATCGCTTGGCATTCGACTGGTGTTTTGCAAATCAAGCATTGAATGACCCAGAACTATGGAATGATTTAGGGCGGATTTACCGCAATGGGCGTGGCGTTTTAACTCCCGACAATGAGCAGTATGTCTTCTGGTGCAGCAAAGCAGCTGAACACGGTAATGGCGATGCACAAACTACTTTAGGTTGGTTTTACGATTGCGGATTTAATGGAGAATCGGATAAAGAGAAAGCGGCCTTTTGGTATCTCAAAGCCGCAGAACAAGGAAACATGTTTGGCTATACGCAGTTGAGCGACATGAACAGAGGTTCCGCACGATACGGGCAATTTAAAGATAAAGAACAAACTTTGAATTGGCTTCATATTGCGGCTAAACAAGGTTATGCCAGAGCACAATGTGATTTAGGCGAAATATACCTACTTGACCTACATGAAGAACAAGACTATAAAAAATCAATGTTTTGGTTTAAAAAAGCAGCAGAGCAGGGTTATGAAAGCGCTCAATGGCGTTTAGGTAGAATGTACGCCAATGGCCTTGGAGTGGAGCAAGACTACATACAAGCAGTTTTTTTGTATCGCCGAGTGGCTGATTACTGTGCGTGGGCTCAATTCAGTTTATCTGAGATGTATCAAGGTGGTTGGGACATAGAACAAGATTACGAGCAAGCTGTGCTTTGGTGTCGAAAATCAGCTGGGAGCGGCTATGCGGAAGCACAAAATATGCTCGGGTGGAGGTATGAAAATGGAATTGGTGTTGAACAAGACAAAGATCAAGCTGTATTTTGGTATCGAAAGGCTTCTCAATCCCTCAACAAAAAACCGAGAAGGAAAGCTCAAAAAGCACTTGAAAACCTTGGCATTAAATGGAAGGACGCATAATGCTCCCCGAAGAACAAGAGCTTAACCGCCTGGAAAGCGAACAAGCAACGCTGGAAGATCAGGTTGCCAATGCCGAATTGACACTGGAAACCCTCAAGGTAGAAATTGCACAATTCCAGCATCAATATTTTCAAACCGTTGGTAAGCTTTATGTGGAGCTGGATCGGCTGATTGCACGAATAGCCAGGGCGGAAGCAGGACTAGACCCTGATAATGCCGAAGCGCAAGCACAGGCCGAGGCCGCAGAACAGCAGTCTCAAAAATCCGCCGAAGAAATCGGCATGGCAGAAAAACAACCGCCACCACCGCCAGAAATAACCCCTGAATTAAAGCAAGCCTTCCGGCAAGCGGCTAAACTGATGCACCCGGATCGTGCCAGCACCGATGCCGAACGCAGTCGTCGAACCGCGATCATGGCGCAAGTCAATGTTGCCTATGAGAAAGGCGACAGGACAGCTATCGAAAAGCTGATCATTGAGTTCGGCCAAGACCCCGAAGCCATTACCGGTGAAGATATTGCCGCGCGTCTGGTTAAAACGATTCGCCGTATTGCCCAATTACGCCGCCGAGTAAACGAAGCCCATCAAGAAATTGCTACCCAGAAAGCCGGTGAATTATACGAACTGATCATCACCGTCACTGAAACTAAAGCTATGGGCGGCGACCCTTTAGGCGATTTAGCTAGGCAAATTATGCAACAAATTTCCGAACGGAAAATTGAACTGGAAATGATTCGTCAACGCCGAAATGCCAATGCTATTTTTTGATTACGTGATCGCTTTGATCCGTTTACGCCATATTCAAAAATTATGCACTAAAGGGGGGGTTATGCTGGAACCAAGCGTAAAAAAATACGTTGAAGAACTTGTTAAAGCTTACCCGCAAATAGAGTGTGTTTGGCTATTCGGCTCTCGCGCAAACTATACTGAACGCGCAGATTCAGATTGGGATCTATTAGCATTCGGTTCACAGGTTATTCTAGAATCGCTTACCAACGATAAGCGCTTTCGCCAGCCTTCTATAGATTTACTTATTGTTTATGACAGTGAGAATTTCAATGATCCATGGGAATTAGGGAAACGCGGTAGCCTACAAGAATGGGCCTGGAAAAAAGAAGACCAAAACTTGGCTATGTATCGTGCTACGAAACGAATTTACGACGAGGACGGAAAAGAGCAATTTAACCGTAAGGTTATATGGTGCAGGGCGCTTCGGGTTTACCCATTCGCATAGGGATATTACATTTTACATACACCCTAACCTTCGATCTCGTTGGCGTGGGTTCTTGGCCCGATTAAGGCGAGGTTAAATGTCGTCAAACATGACAATGTTACAGCCTAAACAGAAGGCCTTGGAAGAGATTATCGAAGAGACTCTTGCTTTCCTTAGGGGCGAAGACTTGGAAACATATCGCTTTAACGTGGAGCAATGTACACGACTCAGTCTTGAAGCAAAGCACTACATTGACTTGCAGCCTGCTGACTGGCCTCAATTGACTTTTAATTGGGATTTGTCTGCTGAATCACAGCGATTCTCGCTCGATGGGAACGGGGTTAAGTTGCCAAACTTTCAGCTTAGATACCCGGAAGGCTTTATTCTCGGCTGGGTAGACCTTAAAGAATTCGATGACAAGCTTTGCCACTTCAGCCGCCGTGAAGGAATACAGGAACTCTGGGAGCTTGGTTCCAAATTGAAGTTGGCATACGTTATTGCTTACCTTGCAAATGGCTTGCCTATCACTCCCCCACTTGTGATGCCAGAGCCAGGGAACAATTACGAGGTCAGAGTTCAGGGAGGGCACCATCGCTATGCTGCCGCTAAAGCAACAGGGCTGGCGGTAATTCCGATTTATGTTGAGCATTGTAATCGTAAAGAAGTTACGCGTATTGTTCCAGTACACTGGAACGACAGCTAAACTTCCAATCCAATCCAATACTAAAACTCACTTAGATATCCATCAGTATGTCGTTTTAACCGAAGCAGCATTGCCACATACCTTACATTGGGCAGAATCCACGCTAGGTTCGTCCTTTCCGCCGCCTTTATATATGACGTCGAACTGAGTGAAGGGTCTGGGGCAGCTCCAGTTTGAGCTACTCCAGCGAGACCCGGTATCCAGTATTGAGGATTCTTCCGTGGCTCCGCACCTACTGCATGTTAGTGTGATCGAGAGTTTGTCAATTATCCCCATGTGTGTATTCCTTATGCTGAGAGTGTTATATTGTCGCAATTGCAGCATAAGGTATTATGCCTTCAAATTATCCACTAACCAGCGCACCCTTTGAGTTATTTTTGATGAACAATGACTCTTTTATCTTGTTGCGCTGTCATTCCCTTTTCACGGGATGTTTTTCTTGATTCCATGGATCAAGCGTACAATCGGTTAAGCGACGGGTAATCATCCAAAGCGTTGTATCGGTAGATAATCCGTTGTGGTAAGCATCGGTCAGGAATGTGATGGCATCCTCCACCAATTCCTTTCTGTTCTCAGGATCGAGTCGACTTGAATGTATTATCTGAAGCCAGTCTTGAAAGCGGCGCTGAAATGATTTTGTTAAATTGAGGCAGTCCATCGTTACGAAGCGACCATCAAGCAGGAATTGATTTTCTTCGTCAGCGAGAAAAAATAGACTTTGCCCCGTCCTTTCTTCAAAGGGTATATCTGCTAGTTGTCCGTGCGGATTTAACGCATCGAGATCGGTGCGCTCAAAGCCATAGGGGCAATAACTGGCGTCAATGTCTGTTTGAATTCGGATGTCATTTAACGCGTTGGCAATGTTGGTGAGCATCTGATTCCGGTCAAAAGCATACTCTGACCAGAGCGCCTTTTGAATCCAGTCATCGTAACCGTCATCATCGGCAGTGCCAAATTCACGACAGCTGACAGGGCGTCGAAAACGCCAACGAATCAGTCCGGGTTCATGCCGCACGAAGATCCCATCAAAAATTGATGCACAGCCCGCATACCCGCAACCGCAAGTGAATATCTTGAATTCACCGGGGTAGAACAGACTTCGCGTTAGATCGTTCAAACAAACGGAGTAGGGTTCATCAAGATGCTGGCC
Source organism: Methylococcaceae bacterium (assembly GCA_013140705.1). Lineage (GTDB taxonomy): Bacteria > Pseudomonadota > Gammaproteobacteria > Methylococcales > Methylomonadaceae > JABFSH01. Next base: position 110,482 of record JABFSH010000010.1, on the reverse strand, counting down.
ATCGATCCAGATTTTTTGATAGACCAGCGCTGTTCCCTCGCCATAGTCAATTTGTTCCTGGGTGTGTTGCTCGACGAAAAACCGAAGGTCGAAGGTATTCATTAATTTAGCCTGCAAGCAAATGGTGATAAGCAGCCTTTCTCATTTTGTGCCGAGAATATTTTTAAAATAATTAGAGTTCCTGGTCAAAGTCCTATCTGAAGAAAAAAATGCTGCAGCTTTCCTGTTTTTCATCACTTTGGGCTGCAAAAGCAACTGTAGCATATAACCTATTGAATTAAAGTATAATTGGCTATGAACCATTATAATAAAAACATCCAATTTTAGGTTGTGATAGGTGTTAGTTAACTGTAATTATGGGTGGAAAACATGAAAATGAATCTTCTGAATGGTGAAAATACTAATGAGCAAGTGGTTCACTACTCTGAATTTCTACTCAATACCCCTCTTGTAAGACTTAGTATTCAACACATATCATATTAGCGTGGCTTCCTCAGTGGAATCGTTTCTTGATCTTTTAGCCAAGGCAGAAAAGAATAATTGGTGTGTCCAACCATTCTGCACGACTTGCAGTGCCAGAGATTTCCGTGCAGCACTCACAGAGATTGAATTGCTTGGGAATGACTTACGGAAAACACATCCGTCTGAACTACTAGAATACCACTCATGGGCAGATGCGTTGCGAATTACAGCATATGATTTCCGGTTTACAATAGATTGGGACAGTATTCTTCAGTCGTGGTTAATTGAAGCCAGTGAAAGCGTTATTTTTCTTGACCATGTATTTTTCTATTTGATAGCAAATGTTCCGTGCAAAGCAACGACTCGTGAAAAGTGGGCAGATGTTTGTATCGGAACTGCCTTAAGCAGCAAGAACCCATCTTTGCTTGAAACTCTAGTTAGAACTCTCGGTATATCTGCTGCAATTTACCCTGAACTTATTGAAGTTGCTCTTGAGATTAGCGCTGCAAATTATCGACTACATCAGGCCTTAGTGAAGACCGGCTATCTTCGCCACAAGGACGAAATAGCTAAAGAAAATCGCGCAATTAGAATGCGACTGAGTGCAACTCGGAATCTGCGCGCTGCAATTCGAAGAAAAGACATCAAAGCCATTGAGTCTATGCTACGGTGGAAACCAAACTTGGACGAGAAAGACTATGAAGGTGTTTCCATTGCTGACTTCGCCAGAGCATCAAACGACAATCGTATCCGTAAAATTTTTGAAACTTACCGAAACCATTTACTTCTCGATTGAGTTACGCACGGTGCTACTGGCTGTTATCCCGGTGCGTGTTCTTTAAGCCACGCCTTCAGGGCGTCGTTCATCCGCGTTTGCCAGCCACGGCCTGTGGCACGAAAGGCATTTAGCACATCCTTGTCGAAACGGATGGCAACCTGTTCTTTATTGCCGCTGCCTGCCGGACGCCCGGCACGGCGCCGGGCGATAACCTCTCGCATGAGCTCGGTCGCGTCCGGTGAATCCTCGTCGTCTTCGGGTTCGACATCGGCCAACTTGTTTTGGCGCAAAAGCGCTACATCTGTTTTTGATTCGCCTCGCTCGCGGGCAGAGCGCATTTCTTCAATCGTCATCATAGTCATTTTCAAGCCAGTCATGGTAAGCCTCTCTTTCGCTACGTTTAGCCGGGCGGAAGCTGATGATATGTGGGATTGCGCCATGCAGATACACTACGGTCAACACCATCAGCAGATCGAACACATAGGCAAAGGATTGTTGGCGGCGTTCACCGCTGCGTTCGGTATCTATATCCATGCGATAAGGGCTTTCAAGTACCCAATCCGCATCAATGAAATCAAGCTTGTGCTTATCCAAGTTTGTTTGCCGTTTGCTTTCCTGCCAAGTAAATTTTTTACTCATGGCAATAATTGTAGATGCGTTAATTGTTCTAGTCAAAGCATTTTCGTTTAAAGAAACAAGTTATAGTACCGGCTTTTTAAAAATCACAGGATAAACTGGCTATTTTCAGGATTTGTTCTGAAGGTCTCTTTTGGGTCGAAAAACCACAATACTTATGAAATTTCAAATGACAGCTTTTGCTGGCCAGATTTCCTAAAAACTCCGTTGAAATTTTATTATATGCCAATGTAGAGCTGAAAAACTTACTGAGAGCGCCGCGCCAATACATGAACATAGCGTCCCATATCCCGATAGGTGGGCATTCTGCAATAACGGTACTCCAGCTCAAATAGCTCAGCCTCATCACTGTTTTCAAGAATATCCTTGGCCAGATAATCATGGAAGACCCGAATGCCGGTGTGTGTTGTGATGGTAAAACCCCAGTTTTCCAATTGACTGATAACTTCGTGAGGATATTGAGGATTCGGTGGCGTCAGGCGTTTGCCTTTGCCGAGATAGCTGCCATCCAGCAAATGCTTCCAGCGCCAGCCGCCTTTTAAGATATTGGTATAAATCATGGCATTGCGGTTGTAAAACATCAGTGACAAAAAACCACCCGGCTTTACTTGCTTGGCAACCGCCTCCAGCACCGACATCGGTTGAGCCAGCCATTCCAGTACCGCGTGCAATAAGACCAAATCAAATTGCGGCAAACGGGGAGCCAGCGTTTGTGCGGCTTCATGTAAAAACTCCGCTTGAAGTCCGGATTGCTCAAATTGCTGCTGAGCGCGGAGCAGCATTTGCTGAGAGATGTCACACAACGTCAGTCGATGACCCTGTTCCGCCAGCCAAACGCTCATTTGCGCCAGACCGCAACCGGCATCCCAGATTGCCAAAGGCTGAGCGCGCTGATAAAAATCACTGAGATCTTCTTTTAGCAACTTTAGGCGCCAATCGCCTTTTTTAGTGTCGTAGACTTTCTGCTCAAAACGTTCGATAAGACTATCAAAATTCCGGTCTTGCTTGATTGACATCGTTTTATATAAAAATTAATCCTTGCTGCATAAAGAATCAGCACACGATTCTACTCAATCAGTGCCGGTCACGTATAATAACGTATTTACCCTTGCTGTTTTAATGTCTTCCTCCGATCAAATTAAACAACTTTCTAACCAGATCGCGTTTTGTCTTAGTCAGGATAAACCGGCATTCAAGCGACAGTTAGATAGACTTCGTCACGAACGCTCGCAGCCCAATCGCGATAAGAACAGCAAAACGAAAACGCCAGAAGAGCAACTCAATGCCCTAGCCTGCCGAATTGAAAAATCTGTTTCATCACGAAACCGGCGTCTGGCCAGCATTCCCCCTTTGAATTTTCCAGACTTACCGGTTACCGGCAAAAAGGATGACATCGCTCAACTGATTAAAGATCATCAGGTCTTGATTGTGTGCGGCGAAACCGGTTCCGGCAAAACCACGCAGTTACCTAAAATTTGTTTGTCGCTTGGCTTGGGGGCTTCCGGTTTTATAGGCCATACCCAGCCGAGACGCATTGCCGCACGCACCGTTGCCGACCGCATCGCCGAAGAATTGGGCGAATCCATCGGCAAGTCGGTCGGTTATAAGATCCGCTTTAATGACAAAACCCATGCTGACTCGCTCGTTAAACTGATGACCGACGGGATATTACTGGCTGAATCTCAGAACGATCCCTACCTGAATCAATACGACACCATCATTATCGATGAAGCGCACGAACGCAGCCTCAATATTGACTTTCTATTGGGCTATATGAGGTGGCTGTTGCCGAAACGCCCCGATCTGAAACTGATCATTACCTCGGCCACCATCGATCAACAACGATTTTCCACGCATTTTAATAATGCCCCCATCATTGAGGTTTCAGGTCGAACCTATCCGGTTGACACCCGTTATCGTCCGATCAGTACCGAAAAAGATGACGAGGAAAGTGATGAAACGAGTGATGATCTGCAACGCGCCATTCTGGATGCGGTTGACGAACTCTATCGAGATCTGCGCGGCGATATTCTGATTTTTCTGAGCGGTGAGCGGGAAATCCGGGAAACCACCGATTCATTAAAGAAACATCACCCCACGCAGTATGAAATTCTGCCTTTGTATTCAAAACTTAGTGTCAGCGAGCAGGAACGCGTTTTTAATCCCAAAGGTGGCAAGCTGCGCATCGTGTTGGCCACCAATGTCGCGGAAACGTCATTAACGGTGCCGGGTATTCGCTGCGTCATCGACACCGGCCACGCCCGCATCAGCCGTTACAGCCATCGCAGCAAAATCCAGCGCCTGCCGATTGAGCGCATTTCCCAATCCAGCGCCAACCAAAGAGCCGGGCGTTGCGGACGGGTCGCAGAGGGCATCTGCATTCGGCTGTATTCGCATGATGACTATTTAGCCAGGTCGGAATTTACCGAACCGGAAATCATGCGCACCAATTTATCGGCGGTCATTTTGCAAATGACGTCTTTAAATCTGGGTGACATCGAAGACTTTCCTTTCTTGGAGCCTCCTGAAGAAAAAATGATTCGGGACGGCAAAAATGCCTTACATGAGGTCAATGCCCTTGATAAACAGGGCAAACTCACAGAGATAGGCAAGCAACTCGCCAAATTCCCGACCGATCCCAAACTGGCACGCATGCTGATTGCAGCCGAACAGCAGCACTGTCTGACCGAAGTGGCGATCATCGTCGCTGCTCTCAGCATTCAGGATCCTCGTGACAAACCGGCTGACAAAATGCCCCAGGCTGAAGCCAAGCATGCCGTATTTCGAAAAGAGGATTCCGATTTTCTAACGCTTTTGAATATCTGGAATCAATTTGAAGAACAGAAAAAACATCTGTCCAATAGCAAGTTGCGCAAATATTGCACGGATCATTTTATGTCCTACATCCGCATGCGCGAATGGTTCGACATCCATGCGCAAATCATGCAGGTCATTAAAGGCGATCTGAAAATGAAGCCCAATATAGTCGATGCAAGTTACGAAGAAATTCATCGTGCCTTGTTACCCGGCCTGTTATCCAACATCGGCTTCCGACATGAACAATATGAATACCTTGGCGCACGCGGATTAAAGTTCTTTATTTTTCCCGGCTCCGGCCAGCACAAAGCCCGGCCAAAGTGGATCATGGCGGCGGAACAGGTCGAAACCAGCAAGGTTTACGCCCGCACCGTAGCGAAAATCGAGCCGGAATGGATAGAACAGGCCGCACCGCATCTGGTCAAACATAACTACTACGATCCACACTGGGAGAAAAAAGCTGCCCGCTGCGCCGTGCACGAACGCACTCTTTTGTATGGCCTGACCTTGCAAGCCGGTCGAAAAATCCCTTATGAACACGTGGATGCCAAGGCCGCCCGGCAAATTTTCATCCAATCCGCATTGGTCGATCACGATTATCACAGTAACGCGCCTTTCTATGTCGCCAATCAAAAACTCCTGGAAGAAGTCGGTATCATTCAACACAAAGGTCGTCGCGTCGATTTGGTCGAAGACGAACAATGGCTATACCAATTTTATGATAACAAACTACCTGCCGAAGTCGTCAATGGCATTACGCTGGATAAATGGCGCAAAACGGCAGAGAAAGCCAATTCTAAAATCCTGTTTCTCACCAAAGAAGACTTAACCCGCGAGCAGGAAGATTTTGTCAACGAATGGGATTTTCCCGACCACAAAAAAATCGGCAATCTGACAATTGCTCTCCAATACCGGTTTGAACCCGGTCATGATGAAGATGGCGTCACGGCCATCATTCCTGTTCATCAACTGAATCAGCTATCGCAAGCGCCTTTTGACTGGCTGGTGCCGGGGCTGCTCGAAGAAAAGTGTATTGCACTGATAAAAGCCCTGCCCAAGCATTTGAGAAAACATTTTGTGCCGGTGCCGCAAACTGCCAAACAATGTCTTGAAATTGAACCGGATTTCAAAGGTACTTTGCAGGAATGGCTAGGCAATCGTCTGCGAAAACTGACCGGCGAGGCCATTCCTTTAAATGATTGGGCTATGGATGCTGTCACTGATCACCTGAAAATGAATTTCAGAGTCATCGACGATCAGGATAGATTGCTGGATTATGGGCGTGATTTAAAAAAACTACAGCTGAAATACACGTCGGAAGCCGGTCAAAGCTTTGATCAAATTGCCGCCGATGAACTCAATCATACCGGTTGTATTCAATGGGCGTTCGATGATTTGCCTGTCACCTATCAATTTATTCAAAAAGGCCAAAGTTTCGCCGGTTTTCCCGCCATTATTGATGAAGGCGATACCGTGGGCGTGCGTATTTTTGACACGGAAGCCAAGGCCATCTTTCATCACCAGGCGGGTTTGATACGTCTGTTTCAACTGGCTTTACGCAAGGAATGCACCTACATCCAGAAAAATATGCCGCAATCGGCGACCATCGAGTTAGCCTATAACCGTTTGCCCAAACACGCCATCATCAATGAGTCGGTATCTGCCAATTTCAAAGACGACATGTTGTATCTGATCCTGAATAGTGTTTTTGTTGAAGGCCGAAACTTAAGAAGCCAATCCTCTTTTGAACAAAGCCTGCAGCAAAACAAGGCCAATCTGATGAATACGGCGAACGAAGCAGGCAAAGCGGCAATGGACATTATGACGCTTTATTCTGCCATAAAAACCGCAATCAATCGTTTCAATGCCAATGTTCCCCTCTGCAAAGATGTCAATCAACAGCTGGACTTGCTTATCTATGCCGGCTTCATTCGCCAAACGCCTTACCAACATTTCAAAGCCATTCCCCGCTATCTGAAAGCCATACAATATCGCCTCGATAAACTCTCCAATGACCAGCAAAAGATGGGGGAGATAAGCCGTTACTCTACGCGGTTCTGGCAGGAAGTAGAGAGAAAAGCCAAAAAAAATATCGTCATTCCTGAACAAGATCCCTTTCGTTGGGCGCTTGAAGAATTTAGAGTTTCGCTATTTGCCCAGCAACTGAAAACCGCCTATCCGATTTCCGCCAAACGCATGGACAAGGCCTGGGATGAGAGAGGTTAATACATGCCAAAATTGAAAACCTATTTCTTTAAATATCATTTTGATTCAATACTATTTGTGCACAGACAGAGCTAATGTGTTAGATCGCTTGTCATTTAGCACTTATACAAGCAAAATTAAAACTCAAAATATTGATATTTATATAATAAATGTATTGAATGGTTTTTAGTCAATTTAACAAAACTGTAATATAAACCGCTATTAAGCGCATGATAAAACAGTCAATCCACAAAGTTATCCACAGCTTTTGTGAATAACTCCAATGTCAGATTGAGATCATTGAATGAGGATACGCGGCCGAAGAAAACTGCCGACTTTTTAGCGCAGTGATTATAATGACCATCCATTTGCAGACATACACCGATCGACCCATGACGATAACACCAGAAATCATCGGCTATCTGGCCGCAACGCTGACAACCAGTTCATTTTTGCCGCAAGCCGTAATGACCGTCAAAACCAGGGATACCCAATCACTTTCACTATCCATGTACAGTTTATTCACTACCGGTGTTCTGTGCTGGCTGATCTACGGTTTTTATCTTAAGGACAATGCCATCATCTTTGCCAATGCAATTACTTTTGTCTTAGCTGCACCGATACTTTCCTTTAAAATTTACCATACACTCATCGGTAAAAAATAAGGCGTGAAATGAATACCCCTCACTCTCAATCCATAAACTGATCACGGAGACCTTTAAGAATGGCTAATCACGTCACTTTAACCCAGTTTATCATCGAACAACAACGCGGATTAAAAGATGCGTCCGGCACGTTCAGCATGTTACTGAACAATATTGTTACCGCCTGCAAGCAAATTTCTCACAAGGTGAATCGAGGCAACCTGATTGGCGTACTCGGCAGCGCCGATTCAGAAAACATTCAGGGCGAAGTGCAGAAAAAACTGGATATCATCACCAATGACATCATGATTGAGGCGCTTAACTGGACCGGGCACCTCGCCGGGATGGCCTCCGAAGAAATTGACGGCTTCATCGCAATTCCGGAACAATATCCCAAAGGTAAATATCTGGTTCTGTTCGATCCTCTGGATGGCTCGTCCAACATTGACGTTAATCTCGCGGTTGGCACCATTTTTTCGATTTTACGTTGCCGCGAAGGCGTTGATGCCGAGCTGGATGATTTTTTGCGCAAAGGTACGGAACAAGTCTGCGCCGGTTTTGTCTTGTATGGCCCATCAACAATGATGGTGCTGACAACCGGGCACGGCGTCAATGCCTTTACGCTGGATCAGGACATTGGGGAATTCATCCTGACTCACCCCAACATGAAAATTCCGGAAGAAACCAGCGAATTTGCCATCAACATGTCCAACCAGCGCTTTTGGGAAGAACCGGTCCAGCGCTATATCGAGGAATGTGTTCAGGGCAAAGATGGACCACGCGGCAAAAACTTCAACATGCGCTGGATCGCCTCACTGGTTGCCGATGTCTACAGAATCTTGACGCGCGGCGGGGTGTTCCTATACCCCTATGACTTACGCGACCCCAACAAACCCAATAAATTGCGCCTACTCTATGAGGCCAACCCGATGGCTTTTATCATCGAACAAGCCGGAGGCGCCTGCTCAACCGGTCGTGAACGCATTCTCGACATCAAACCGACCGGCATTCATCAGCGCGTGCCGGTGATATTGGGCTCGAAGAACGAGGTTGAACGGATTGTGAGTTATCATCTACAACAATGAGCGTGCCATTTGGCAAAGATGGTTTTTAAATAACCCTGGATTGATTTGGAATAGCAAAAGGCACAGGGCCAAGAAGCGATAGGCTCCAGCAAGCTGAAGCCTATCTATTAGATACCGATGGCTGAACAGCAATCGATAATTAGACAGTTACACCTTTCGGTAAACTCAATTATGATTGGCTATCGTCATCAGGGATTGTGATTTCGATCGTACGATCATTGCCACTGTTTGGATGCTGGATATTGACCCAGGCGCGACGTTTATTTTTCGGATCGAAATACAAGCCAGAAAGCTCTGATCCGATCGTACCGTTAGAGGCCCAACGTCCCAAACCTTCGCCGGGATCGGTCAGATCACCGTCTTTGTTTAAATCTCTGGCAAACCAGATATCATCATCAACACCGCCATTACGGTCTTCGACAATATAAATGTTGCCATTATGATCGATAGCCAGGTTGTCAGGGCTCGTCAAACCGCTGCTAACCGCTGCGCCGGTTGCAAGATCAATGGTGTTTCTATTGGCAAACACAGAAATGGTCTTGCTTGCCAAATCAAGACGGTAGACTTCATTGGTCGTCGTTGTCGCAACATAGAGGTATTCTTTGCCTGCGATTTTCTGAATCTGCAAATCTTCAGGACGTTGGTAGTCAGTGCCTTTGAAAGCCGGCAAGTCAGTAGTATTACGGGCATCAACAGACACCACATTATTGACATCGGTGATTGTCAATGCACCAGCCAAAGCCAGACCATTTTCATCAGTAAACGGAACCCATTCATAAGCACCGGTGGCATTGGGAGTTGCACCGTCACCCACGCGAAGCACATAGGTTGTACCCGCTGCAAAATAATCGGCTTTACCCGTCGTAACTTTCTGCATTGAGGCTTTCGGTGTGTATTTATAGATGCCGCCGCCGTTCAATTCGTCAATAAAATACATGTTGCCGGCTTTATCGAACTGAATACCCTCATGCGAGGTTCTTGGAATTACATTTTGATGCACGAAATCGGCGCCATCGTTACTGGCTACCGTCAGAGGATTAGTGATTCCGGGTGCAGTCAAGGGATTCTTCAACTCAAACAGGCGGCCATAAGGACTGTTTGAACCGTTAGCCACTGTTGACCAGCTTTCTTCGGCCGTAATCAAAGTGCCCCACGGCGTCCAGAATGACGCATCAAAGGCAACATAATTAGTCGGAAATGAAGAACTTAGGCTTGCCCAAATGGTATCAACTTTACCTGTCTTTACGTCAAGACGTTGAACACCGGCAGCACCCGTTTCATAAACCGTAAACAAATAGCGGCCATTTTGTTTGCCGGTCTCGTTCAGGGTATTCATATCCCAATTGCCAGTATTAGGTTCTTCAGCCGCTAATTCCGTATGACGATCGGCAACAGACTTTTGGATAAACAGCGGATTAGAAAGCGTAAGTGGGATTGCTTCGTCAGCCGTTGGACCGGCAGAGCTTGCCAGCGGTGTAAAGTCTTGAAATCTTGGCTCTTCAACCTCCGCAAAAACAGATGAAGCGGCCAGCAACAAGCCAATAGCTGTTGCGAGCTTGGTATGCACTAATTGATTGTTCATTTTCTACCTCTTATAGTTAAAAAAATCTATCGAACACAGATGAAAGCGCACCTCCCTCATAACCTTTTAGGCTTTACCCGGCCAAAAAGGTATTCAATATCCTCTGAGGATACGCGGGACAATTTATACTGCACCGGTGTTACAATGCCGTTACAAGAAATGAGATAACGCTTTTATCAAGCCATCGCTTCATACCGGAACAACTCGTTGAAGACTGCCTTTAGTAAATCACTATGAAATCGCTGGACGCCGCGCTTGTGATAAAGCTGGCTTTACAAATCAAGCAATGGGGTCAGGAACTGGGCTTTCAGCAGGTGGGTATTACCGATACGGATTTATCGGAAGCCGAAGCGCATTTGCAAAACTGGCTCGGCAAAGATTTTCACGGCGAGATGGATTACATGCAGCGACAGGGTGAGAAACGCAGCCGCCCAGCGCTTTTACTCCCCGGCACGACACGAATCATTTCCGTTCGCATGGATTATCTTCCGGAACCTGCAGCGGCAAGCAATGACGCATTGGCAAATCCGTCTGCTGCCTATATTTCACGTTATGCCTTGGGACGCGATTATCACAAACTGATGCGCAACCGTTTGCAAAAACTGGCCGATAAAATCCAGGCGGAAGTGGGTGATTTTGGCTACCGGGCGTTTGTTGACAGCGCGCCGGTGTTGGAAAAAGCGCTGGCAGAGAATGCTGGCTTAGGCTGGATTGGCAAGCATTCCAATCTGATTAACCGCAAAGCGGGCTCGTGGTTTTTTCTGGGCGAAATTTTTACCGATCTGGATTTACCGGTTGATACTGCCACCAGCAATCATTGCGGCTCCTGCAGTGCCTGTCTGGCTATCTGCCCGACTCAGGCCATTGTTGCTCCTTACCAGGTTGATGCCCGACGCTGTGTTTCGTATCTGACGATCGAGTTGCATGGTTCCATCCCCGACGCCTTAAGACCGCTGATCGGTAACCGAATCTATGGCTGCGATGACTGCCAGATCGTTTGTCCGTGGAACCGTTATGCCAGACTGACCGGCGAAAAGGATTTCAACCCGCGCCATCGGCTTGATTCGCAGCAATTGCTAGAAGTTTTTTCCTGGGATGAAACGGCGTTTTTAACAAAAACAGAAGGCTCGGCCATTCGGCGCATCGGTCATCAGCGCTGGCTCAGAAACATTGCGGTGGCTTTGGGCAATGCGCCTTATTCAGCGCGAATTGTTGAAGCTTTAACTGCAAAACTCAGCCATTCATCAGATCTGGTGAAAGAACACATCCAGTGGGCATTGGTTCAGCAGCTGGCGCGAAGTTGCTGCATGTAAACCGGGCGACCGATTAATTCAGCGAAAAAGCCAGATTATCAATCAAGCGCGTTTTACCCAATTTGGCGGCGGCAAGAATAACCAGATTATTATCGGTCGGCGTTGCTTTACTTAAATCCTCGGCTCGACAAATTGAGAAATAAACCGGTTGAAAACCGGCCTCAGTTAAAGCCGTCATTGCGGCCTGTTCAATGGATGAGTATGGCTGATCAGTCATCTGAACAGCCGCTTTTGCCTGGCATAGCGCTTGATAAAGGCTGGGCGCAATCTGTTTTTCTTCGTTTGTCAAATAACCGTTTCTGGAACTCATCGCCAGGCCGCTGGCTTCTCTGACAGTTTCCACACCGATCACGCCAACAGGGATATTCAGATCTCTAACCATAGTTTTAATGACAGCCAGTTGCTGAAAATCCTTGGTGCCAAACAGGGCAATATCAGGCTGCACCATATTGAATAATTTACAGACAACCGTCGCAACGCCGCTAAAATGACCCGGCCTTGAAAGGCCGCAGTGCATATCAGAAAGACCGCTTACCGTGACGACCGTTTTAGCGTCGCTGGCATAAACTTCAGTCACGGTCGGCTGAAATAGCAAATCGGCACCGGTCTGACGAAGCTTTTGGTTATCTTCCAGTTCTGTTCGTGGGTAGGTCTCGAAATCCTCCCCGACCCCAAACTGCATCGGGTTAACAAAAATGCTGACCACGACTTTATCGGCATTTTCCCGGGCTTCTTCGACCAGTTTCAAATGACCGGCGTGCAGATTGCCCATTGTCGGCACAAAGGCGATAGTCAATCCGGCTGAGCGCCAGCCCTTTAGTGTTTCGCGTAATTGAAAAACGCTATCGACAAATTGCATTATTAAAAACTGTGTTCCAGCGCGGGGAATTGACCATCTTTAACGGACTGGTGATAATTGGAAATAGCGGCTTCTATACTCTCGGCATCGTGCATAAAATTTTTGGAAAACCGCGGCCGCTTGGCCGTGCCGATAGCCAGCATGTCATACAAAACCAGCACTTGTCCGTCGCAATCGACGCCAGCCCCGATACCGATGGTTGGAATCGTTAATTCCGTACTGATTTGTTTGGCCAAATGCGCCGGCACACATTCCAAAACGAGAAGCTGAGCCCCTGCAAGTTCGATTTTATGTGCATCCTCGATAATTTTTTCCGCAGCCGCCCGTTCCTTACCCTGTACCGTATATTCACCCACATAATTGATGGACTGCGGCAATAACCCCAAATGCCCGCAAACAGGAACACCCTGGTCAACCAAAAAACTGACGATTTCGATTCGCGCACCTTCCAGCTTGACCATTTGTGCACCGCCCTGCTGCATCAATTTGGCGGCATTTTTGGCAGCAACAACCGACGTGGTATAACTTAAAAACGGCAAATCTGCGATAACAAATGAACGCCTCCTGGCACGGCTCACGCAACGCGTATGATAAACCATGTCGTCGACGGTAACCGGCACTGTTGTTTGCTGTCCCTGAATCACCATGCCTAAGGAATCGCCGACCAGCATGATATCAATACCTGCTTTATCGATCATCGCGCCAAAACTGGCGTCGTAGGCCGTTAAACAGGCAATTTTTTCGCCGCGCCGTTTCATTGCAATCAAATCATTGACCGACAAAGGCTTTAAGCGGCTAACCGCTTCCGGATGATTCATGTCAATTTAACCGCTTTAATCCCGATGCCGGACACTTTTCAAGCAAATCCGTAATTTTACCCATACCGGGCACCTGTATTTGTGACGTCAATTCATGCAAGGGATACAAAACAAAGGCACGTTCAGCAATGCCTGGATGAGGCACAGTCAAATCCGGTGTTTGAATCTGTTGATCACCGTAGATCAGCAAATCCAGATCCAGCGTCCTGGCGCCCCAGCGCTGACCATCACGAACCCGACCCTGTTGATGTTCAATCGATTGCAAACAACGCAGAAACACTTGGGGGGGCAAACTTGTTTTTACAGCCATGACGGCATTAATATAATCGGGCTGATCTTTAGGCCCCATCGGAACGCTTTGATAAAGACCTGAAAAAGCGAGTTCTTCGACGCCATCCAAGTCTGCTATGGCTCTATGCGCCGACTGGATTTGCGCTTCCGGGTTTTCAAGGTTGCTGCCCAAACCAATGAATGCAAGCACCAACTCGGTTTCAGCATGTTTGATAGATATCATATGTAACAAACGTCAAGCATCCTTGTCGGTGCTTTTCTTACGATAGGTTCTTTTACGCCCCGACTTGGCATTGGCTCGTTTACGCGGCGGTTTTGTCATCTTCAGTTGCTCGGCTTCGTCGGCAAACTGAAAACGCGTCCACCAATTCGCTAATTCAGCCTCAGCACCGCCGGTGTCTGCTCGAAGCAAAAGAAAATCAAACGCAGCCCTAAAGCGTGGATGCGTTAATAATCGGCCGGGTCTGGGACCAAAACAATAATTAAACTTGGGTTGTAAACCCCAAACTTCCCGGATGGCCAAGCTGATGTGCCTTGGCAAGGCGGTGCTTTTGACCTGCCTGGCAAGGACATCATTGGCTGCTTCCTGATAAGCGACATATTCTGCCTGTCCTTTCGACATCAATTCCTTGGCTCTTAATTGATAAGGTTCCCATAAAAACGCAGATAATAAAAAATACGCCGTCACCGTTTTACCTTCAGCTATGCGGTTATCGGAATTCTCCAGAGCTTTGATCAGTAATAACCTGGGAAAACCGTTATCTTCTGTGGCCAAACTTTTCTCTGTGTCGGGAAACAGAATCTGAAAAAGACCATAATGCCTAAGCGCTTCAAATGTTTGCAGCGCATAACCGGATAAAAACAATTTCAGAACCTCATCATAAAGCCGCGCTGGCGGGATGCTATACAGTAACTCGGCCGATGTATGAATCGACTGCGCGCAATCTCCATGCAATTTAAAACCCAGCTTGACAGCAAAACGTACGGCTCTGAGCATCCGCACCGGATCTTCACGAAAACGCGTTTCAGGATCACCAATTAATCTTAACGTTCCGGCTTTATGGTCATCCATGCCTCCAACATAATCCACTACCGAAAAATTTTTGATATTGTAATAAAGAGCATTGACGGTAAAGTCGCGACGCCAGACATCTTCTTCAATAGTGCCATAAACGTTATCGCGCAATAAACGCCCATCCTTGTTTAAAACCTGCATGTCGTTTTGCTGTTCCGCAGCACCGCGAAAGGTAGCGACTTCGATCACTTCTCTTCCGAAATGCACATGCGCAAGGCGAAACCTTCGACCAATCAAGCGACAATTGCGAAATACCTTTCTCACTTGTTCAGGATCTGCGTTGGTTGCCACATCGAAATCTTTCGGCTCTCGGCCAAGCAATAAATCACGCACACAACCGCCGACAAGATAGGCTTCAAAACCCTCCTTTTGCAGCCGATACAATACCTTTAAAGCATTCTCACTGATGTGTGATCTGGAAATAGTATGTTCTGATCGCGTGTAAATTCTGGCTTGCGTTTCTATCGGATCCGGTTCAGCGCGCTGTTTGACTGAACTGATTATTTTTTTAAAAAAGTTTAAAATGGTCTTTATACCCTGGTTGTTATTCTATTTACTGTAATCATACCATTTCAATGATCTCTAGCCCAATCAGTAGACTTCTTTTCTTTTACATTCCCCTTTTGAATATAGTAAAATCTTGACGCTGATAATTACAAGCCCTGCTGCTTGAACCACAATTCTGGCAAATAAGTCAGCAAACCATTTTTTAAACTTTCGCAATTGAAATTTGCGTATTAATCGGGATTGTTATGCTCAAAAAGATTCTTGACGGCTTCATTGACCATCCTCTATTGACTAGCCTTTTTGCGACAGATTTCTTCATACTGCTGTTTCATAGGCCACCTTTCCTGTTTTCTCTGCTGATGCTGGGAGGACTAACAGTAATGTGTATGTATTTTGGTCAAAAGTTAGCTTTATTTAAAGACTAGTTGTTCTTTTCTTTCAAAAATAAACGGCAACGACCAGCTTTTGCACCGGGTCTTTTGAGACACTTGGCTGCTGTTATTTACGATTTATTTTTACTGCTTGCCGTTCTGTTTGTTGCAACAGCGCTGGTCCTCCCTTTAAACTCAGGCGTCGCTTTCACAGAGCAACAAATTCTCTATCCAGTTTATCTGTTCGTTATAAGCTTTCTGTTTTACGCCTGGTTCTGGACTCACGGAGGACAAACTTTGGGGCTCCGCGCCTGGAATCTCAAAGTTCTTACGCCTGATCGACAACCCATCAGTTGGAAACAGGCGCTGCTACGCTATGTCGCCGCCATTGTTTCGTGGGGAACCGGCGGACTTGGCTTTCTTTGGATTTTGATCGATAAAAATCATCGCAGCTGGCACGATAGCCTTTCCGGAACCGCCCTTTTTTTCGACGACTCAAAAAAATAAATTTGACACCGTCCGGTCTTGCAGTACAACTAATCTACCTCACTTATTTTCTGTTATCACTATGACTAATCCCTTATTAGCAAACACCGAATTACCCTTATTTTCAAAAATCAAACCCGAACATGTCGAGCCTGCGATTGATCAATTACTACAGGAAGCCCGCGCTGCTGTTGCCGCACATCTGGAAGCAACTCAAGACTACAGCTGGAAAAATCTGGTTGAGCCCCTGGAAAACATCGATGATAAACTGAATAAGGCGTGGTCGCCGGTCAGTCACATGAACTCCGTCGTCAACAGCGATGCATTACGGGAAGCTTATAACGCCTGCCTGCCAAAACTTAGCGCCTATTCGACTGAAATGGGCCAAAATGAACCTTTATATAACGCCTATCGTTTTATTGCCGAAAGCGCTGAATTTGCATCACTGGATGTTGCTCAACAAAAAATAATCCAGAATGCGTTGCGCGACTTCCGGCTGTCCGGTATTGACCTGGATGCCGAAAAAAAGCAACGTTTTAAAGACATCAACCAGGAATTGTCGCGCCTTGCCAGCCAGTATGAAGAAAATCTGATGGATGCTACCAACAACTGGAGCAAGTTAATCACCGATGTACAGGAATTGGCGGGGCTACCTGAATCTGCTCTGGCGCAAGCCAAGCAGACGGCCGGAAGTCAAAATCAGCCGGGCTGGATGATCACATTGCAATTTCCTTCGTATAATGCGGTCATGACCTTTGCTGATAACAGGGACTTGCGCAAGGAACACTATCAGGCCTACTCCACGCGCGCCTCCGACAAGGGGCCGGATGCCGCCCGCTTCGATAATACCGAGATTATGGATAAAATTCTAGCGCTTCGGCATGAGAAAGCCCAGCTACTGGGTTTCAACAACTACGCAGAACTCTCTGTGTTTAGAAAAATGGCCGAAACGCCCGATGATGTCACCCGTTTCCTGGAAGATCTAGCCGATCGATCCTGGCGCCAAGCCCGCAAGGATTTAACGGAATTACGGGATTTTGCCAAGAAATACTGCGGCATCGATGACCTGCAATCCTGGGATATTGGCTATGCCTCAGAAAAAATGCGCCAGCACTTCTACCAACTCTCGCAAGAAGAAGTGAAAACGTATTTTCCAATTACCCGGGTGTTGCCGGGTTTGTTTGCCGTCGTCAACAAACTGTATGGACTTGCCATCACAGAAATCAAGGACTTTGATAGCTGGCATCCGGATGTGCGTTTTTTTGAAATACGCGATAAAAATGACCTGATTCGCGGACGCTTTTATACTGATCTTTATGCCCGCCCTAAAAAACGCGGTGGTGCCTGGATGGATGATTGTGTGGGCCGCAAAAAATTTAATGATGCTATTCAAATCCCCGTGGCTTATCTGACCTGTAACTTTACACCACCGACCGCCTTGGATGGTGGGATTACGGCAGCGGGTCGGGATCCCGTGCCGCCGAGCGCTGAATATACTGCACTGTTGACGCATGATGAAGTCATTACACTCTTCCATGAATTCGGTCACGGCCTGCATCATATGCTGACTCAAGTCGACCATCTTGGGGTTTCCGGCATTAATGGCGTGGAATGGGATGCCGTCGAATTGCCCAGCCAGTTCATGGAAAACTGGTGCTGGGAAAAAGAAGCGCTTGAGCTGATTTCCGGTCATTATCAAACCGGCGCCAAATTGCCCGATGAACTTTTTAACAAAATGCTGGCAGCGAAAAATTTTCAGGCCGGCATGATGATGGTCAGGCAGCTTGAATTCAGCCTGTTTGATTTCAAAATCCACCGCGACTACAACCCGGCCAAAGGCGGCCGAATTTACGAAATTTTGAATCAGGTTCGGGCGCAAGTCGCGGTCGTTACACCGCCATCATTCAATCGTTTTGCGCACGGATTCTCACATATATTTGCTGGCGGTTATGCCGCTGGTTATTACAGTTACAAATGGGCTGAAGTATTATCCAGCGATGCCTTCTCCCTGTTTGAAGAAAAAGGCATCTTCGACCAGGACAGCGGCATGGCTTTTTTAACGAACGTACTCGAGCAAGGCGGCAGCCGTAATGCGATGGATTTATTTGTCAAATTCCGCGGCCGTAAACCCACCATTGATGCGCTGCTTAGACATAACGGCATCGCGGCATGAATTATCGGGATTTGCGCGATTTTATCAAGCAACTGGAAAAACAGGGCGAACTCAAACGCATTACCGCCGCCATTGATCCTTACCTGGAAATGACGGAAATCTGCGACCGTACTTTAAAACAAGGTGGCCCTGCTTTGTTGTTTGAAAATCCGGTAAATTCCAATATTCCTGTCCTGGGCAATTTATTTGGAACGCCTCGTCGCGTTGCAATGGGCATGGGGGCCGAATCGGTTTCGGAATTGCGCGGCATTGGTGAATTACTGGCCGCTTTAAAGGAACCGGAACCGCCCAAAGGCATGAAAGATGCGTGGGAAAAATTTCCCGTATACAGGCAAGTGCTCAATATGGCGCCGAAACTGGTTAAAGACCCTCCGTGCCAGGAAATCGTCCGCCAAGGCGATGAAATTGATTTGAGCGACTACCCAATTCAAACCTGCTGGCCTGACGATGCTGGCCCCTTGATCACCTGGCCCTTGGTCATTACCAAAGGCCCCAACAAGGAGCGCCAGAATCTGGGCATTTATCGTCAGCAAGTCATCGGCAAGAACAAAGTCATCATGCGCTGGCTGGCGCATCGTGGCGGCGCCCTGGATTTCAAGGAGTGGCAACAGGTCAATCCTGGCAAACCGTTCCCGGTTTCAGTTGCCTTGGGTGCAGATCCTGCCACCCTATTGGCCGCCGTAACGCCGATCCCCGATCCCTTATCGGAATATGCATTTGCCGGCTTGTTACGCGGCAGTAAAACCGAACTGGCCAACTGCCTGAGCAATGACTTGCAAGTCCCGGCCAGCGCCGAAATTGTCCTGGAAGGCTTTATTTATCCAGGCGAAACCGCTGCGGAAGGTCCGTTCGGCGATCACACCGGCTATTACAATGAAGTCGACGAATTCCCCGTTTTTACCATCGAACGGATTACCCAACGTCAGGCCCCCATTTATCACAGCACCTATACCGGTAGGCCGCCGGATGAACCAGCGATTCTGGGCGTGGCGCTCAATGAAGTGTTCGTACCGATATTACAAAAGCAGTTTCCGGAAATTATCGACTTTTACCTGCCGCCGGAAGGTTGCTCTTACCGTATGGCTGTCATCAGCATGAAAAAACAATATGCCGGCCACGCCAAACGGGTCATGCTGGGCACCTGGTCATTTCTGCGGCAGTTCATGTATACCAAGTTTGTTATTGTTGTCGATGACGATGTCAATGTCCGCAATTGGCAGGATGTCATCTGGGCTATCACAACTCGGATGGATCCGGCCCGGGATTTAACCATTCTGGAAAATACACCGATTGACTACCTGGATTTCGCATCACCCGTCTCAGGCCTGGGTTCCAAAGTCGGATTCGATGCCACCAACAAGTGGCCGGGCGAAACCAATCGCGAATGGGGCCGGCCAATCGTGATGTCGGATGCCGTGATTAAAAAGGTGGATCAGATATGGAATACGCTGTTTTAACTCACCGTCTGTTCTTGGCTTTAGTATAAAGTTAGCAGCTTCACCGAAGACTCGTAAAATAGACAACTCCCTAAAGAAACGTGTATTATTCAAGGCACTACGTAAATTCTCGTTATCGAAGGAGTTAATATGGCTCATCCAGCAAGTATTTACCCTGAACAGCTATTCACGCCCGAAACCTATCTTCTACAGGAAAATGACAACAACACTGGCATCCGCCATGAGTATGTCGGGGGACTCATCTATGCAATGACAGGAGCGAGTCGTGATCATAACCGTGTCAGCGGACGTCTGTATGCACGATTGTTAGGGCATCTGAAAGGCACTCGTTGCGAGCCGTTTCAGTCGGCCATGAAGGTTAAAATTCAGCGGGGTGATGATGTACGCTTCTATTACCCTGACGTGCAAGTCAGCTGCGAGGAAGAACTTGATCGCTATTATAACGAGCACCCCTGCCTGATCGTCGAGGTCTTGTCAGAATCGACCCAGCGCATTGACCGCACCGAAAAGCGCCTTGCCTATCAAATGATTGAGCGTTTACAAGAGTATGTGCTGCTGTCGCAGGAGTCGCCTTACCTGGAAATTTATCGCCGCCGAACCGAATGGCAACGTGAAAGTTTCTCCGGCATAGAGAGCGTTACGCTGGAATCGGTTGATTTAACTTTCGTGGTGGAAGAACTTTACGAATAAACCGGCGAACTCTTGCCCGGTTTTGTTTGGCGCTTTGCACAGAATTGTTTGGCCGTCTTTTCTCTAAGTTGCAAACCTGCCCTTAGCCACGCAGGCCGGTTATTTTGAACGTCAGTCAATTCAGGTACAATCATCTGCTCATGCACATCGAAATAGCAACATCCGCCGATATCCCGGCTCTCAGCGAACTATTGTCGGTATTGTTCTCGCAGGAGGAAGAATTCACACAAAATCCTGAAGCTCAGTCCAGGGGTCTGACTCAAGTCATCAGTAACCCTGAAGCAGGTGCCGTTTTGCTAGCAAGACGAGGTGGTCAAATCGTTGGCATGGTGAATCTGCTGTTCACGGTTTCCACCGCACTTGGTGATCGGGTCGCTTTGCTTGAAGACATGGTTGTTTTTTCGCAGGCCTGCGGAGCAGGCATCGGTACGCAGCTTTTGACCGAAGCCATTTCCTTCGCACGCTCCCATGGCTGCAAACGCATCACATTGCTCACTGACCAAAAAAATGAAGCCGCGCAACGTTTTTATGAAAAGCAAGGGTTTGTCGCATCGAAGATGGTTCCCATGCGCTTGTCGCTGGCATGAAGGAGCAATGCAGCGCCTGACTCAAATATTGGGCTCTACATCTATACCCTCTGCTGGCCGATGATTTCAGGAAGCCAACAAACACTCGATTAAGAACTACACGACAGCATCGAGCAGCCCGGCCGTTGGCGCGCCCAGTCGGGGCGTTTGGCCGCGAAGATTTCCTTGTCGGGTTGCTCGTCATACGGGTGGCGCAATACGTCCAGTAATTCATTAATCATCGAGAAGTCGCCCTGTTCGGCTTTGTCGATGGCGAGCTGCGCCAGATAGTTGCGTAATACGTATTTGGGGTTGACGGCGTTCATTTTTGCTCGTCTTACGGCATCTGGTTTCCCATCCTGAGCGAGTCGTTTCAGGTAACGATCCAGCCAGATTTCAAAGCGGGCCTGATACTCCCGGGTTATTTGTTCGGGGACATAGTAGGCCGATAAAAAAAGTGCTTCTATATCATTACTTTTCGCCATCTCCAGCTTGGCAAGCTGGCGATAGAATAGGGTCATATCGGTTTCAACCAACTGCAACAACGTTAACAATTCGGTAATTAAGTCATCATCCGTTGCCAGATTGAAGGACTCAAAGCCCAATTTATCCGCCATCATTGATTGCCAGCCTTGCTCAAAGGCGACACTATAAACCGCCAGCGCCTGTTGCAAGGGCTCAACCTCGCCGATCAGCGGATAAATCGCATTGCCCAGTTGTCCAAGATTCCAATAGGCAATTTGCGGCTGATAGCCAAAACGATAACGTCGATCAACCTTGTCCGTGGTGTTGGGAGTCCAGTCGGGATCATAATTTTCCAGCCAGCCATAGGGACCATAATCAATCGTCAGCCCTAAAATCGACATGTTATCGGTATTCATGACACCGTGTACAAATCCGACGCGTTGCCAATCAACAATCATCTCGGCTGTACGGCGACAGACCTCTTCAAACCAGGTGAGATATACCTGACTGGAAGGTTCACCCAGATGCGGAAAATCAGTACGAATCGTATAATCTACCAATTTGCGTAATAAATCGATTTCACGGCGTGCCGCTAAAATCTGAAAATGGCCAAATCGGGTAAATGACGGCGCCACACGACATACAATGGCTCCCGGTTCAGCTTTTGGATTGCCGTTGTAGAACATATCTCGAATCACCTCTTCACCGGTTAACACCAGGCTTAAGGCGCGAGTAGTCGGCACACCCAGATGAAACATGGCTTCGCTACATAAAAACTCGCGCACCGATGAGCGCAGGACCGCCAGACCATCGGCATTGCGGGAATACGGCGTCAAGCCGGCACCTTTTAACTGTAAGGCCCAACGCTGACCATGATTGTTGATGACTTCGCCCAGATTTATTGCACGACCATCACCCAGTTGACCGGCCCAATGGCCAAATTGATGCCCCCCATAACAAGTGGCATAAGGATCCATACCTGTCGCCAGACGATTTCCGGCAAAGATCTGTTCAAAAGTCTCGGAGTTGCACGTTTCTTCAGTGATATCCAGAAGCGCAGCAACTTCCCGAGAGTAGCCCACTAGCTTAGGCTCAAGCACCGGCGTCGGTAGTACTCTGGAATAGCAGGCCATTTTTATCTGGCGACAATAATTGCGCGTTACAGGATCACCTGGCAGTTCATGCACGAAACGATTGTCGAAATTGAGCTGATCGAGGGACGATGGGCAAGCTTGGGAATTCATGATGATTTGAGGTTGAATTGTTGACACTCAAGCAAAGGCAAACGACTGAGCCTGGAACCTACGGGTAACTTAAAATCCAGGGACTATCGCGATAAATATTGATCAATGATGGTCATGATCACAGTGATGAGAGCGTCCTCCACATTTACTGCGATTCCAAATAACCAGGCCGATGATAAGAGCAACCACGATAATTAGCGGCATAATCACATATTTCATGATGTATGGCCAGCAGGTAGGTGTCCGTGCCTGCTCTTTAGCCGGCCATGGCTCGGCCAGAAACGGAAAGTCCGCCAACAGTGGCTTGTCATTGACCGTGGCACGCGGCCATTGTTTTGTATCAATAAATGCATTTTCCTGTAAGGGGCAATCCCCTTGATTGCAGGTCAACAAGGCCACATCGTCCTCCAAACGTCGACCGTTAGGAAATCCAGGGGGAAACTGCGTGCTAAAGACCATGACATCGGGTGCATAATCATAATGCCTGATCAATAAACCACTCAGTTGATTCAAGTTGGCCAAGGGAGGCAAACAGGCTTGCAGGAATTTTTGCAGTTTAGCAATCGAGTCACCGCGCTTTTTGATGGCGCCGACATGTTGACTGGGTGGTATCGTATTCAGTATTTCAAAACGTCCCAACTGCGTGCGATTGGAACGACCGACATGATCAAACTGCTTGCCGCTGTCGATTCGCATCGAAGTGGCCCATAACAGCATGTTTTTCTGCGTTTCCGAAAATGATGATTTTGGAATACTCATCACCATGGTGATGACATTGACATTAAAAAATTTTGGGAAGATAAAGGGATCGTCTCGAACGCCTGTGTACAGAACGATTTTCTCTGGATTTTTCAAGCCTTTAAAAAATTTTTCTTTGACCGTAACATCATTGTTGAGTCGAATTCTAATGTTGATATCCGGCGAAATTCCTTCCGGATTGACCAGGGTGCCGCCATAACGCGCCTTGTCTTCAGCGTTATTGAAAGTCACCTCGCTGTGTGTATCGATATTGATATCAAACTCGAAGGGATCAAGAATATAAGGAGGTGCTGCGGTTAATGAACGTCGAACGTCCAGAATCAGGATGTATTGGTCACCTTTTGGAAAAAAAAACAAGCCTGTTAAATTGGCTGCTTGTTCCTCAGTGCTAATAAAAAAGGGATCGGCATGGTCAGATGCTTTACTGGCGGGTGAAAAATAGACCAGGAAGAAAGCAAGAAATAATAGTCGTAGCTTATGCATTACAGGCTCCTTAGTTTTATAAATTGGGCTTTGCGCTATCGTGTTACTGACAGCATTTCTAATCACTGAACCCGAACTTGTTCGAGATTCTAATCTGAGACTTGCCCCGATCAATCCGCTTAACGAACTGACGCAGTTGTGGCTATTCGTTCACTTTCAGCAAACATCCTCCGCTGCCTTTGCATTTATTTGGACCTTCAGCCGAAATATTGATTCTTGCATAAGTTCCATTAACGGATTCAGGTACCACAACGCTTACCTCAAATCCCGAGTTTTTAGGTGTAATGCTGACCGGAATGGATTGGTCTTTAATAGTTACTTTGATACTGTCCGGGTAAGTTGATGCCGATGCCACAAAGGAAAAGGGAGAATTGGCTGTCACCTGAGCATTATTGACCGGAGTCAATTCAGAAAACCTGGGCTTATTACAGGCTTTGGTCCTACTGCCACCACCGTATGCCCAAACATTGCTACAGATGGTCATTCAGATAAAAAACAGCAGGCGCTTTGACGTTTCATCGTTGACCTCTTTATAGTTGATTTAATGAACTGTTCAGAACGGATTGTCTAGCACTTAACCTCTTAACACAAGCCCCTCATCGATTAATTATGTAACAGTAGGGCCGGAAACTGCATCGTCATACAATGCAAACTGCCATATTGATGAACCAGGGTTCGGCAGGGCGTAGCAATCATTTTATGGTGAGGAAAGCAAGCGGCCAGCCGTTGCAGGGCAATGTCATCCATTGGGTCATCATAGACCGGCACCATCACGGCATTGTTGATGATCAAGAAATTGGCATAATTCGCTGGCAAGCGTTGTCCGTCTTCGTCATAAATCGGTTGCGGCATGGGTAATGGAATGAGCTGATAGGCTTCATTCGCTTGCGTACGAAAAGCCTGCAACTGAGACTCCATACGCTTTAAACCAGCATAGTGCTTATCGTTAACATCCTCGCAACTGGTATAGGCTATCGTCTTGGCCGAACAAAAGCGCGCCAGCGTATCGATATGCGCATCAGTATCATCACCGGACAGGTTTTCTTGATCAATCCACAAAACTCTTTTGGCGCCAAAATTTTTCTGTAGTTGCAGTTCGATATCCTGCTGTGTCAGTCCTTTATTTCTGTTTGGATTTAACAGGCACTGCCGGGTCGTCATAATGGTATCAACACCGTCACTTTCAACACTACCGCCTTCCAGAATAAAGTCAATATCCAAACAGTCCACGCTTTTAAAGGGGTTGTGATTCACTAACGCGAGATTCAACGCATTGTCGTCCTGATACGGATATTTTTCGCCCCAGCCATTGAAACGAAAATTCAGTAACTGTAAATGCCCCTGCGTTTCAACACTGAGGAAAGCCGTATCTCTGACCCAGATATCATTTACCTTGGCGAGAATGAAATCAATATTGCGGATGTTATTCAATAATCCTTGAATATGCTGTTGATGACTGTAATCCCGGCAAACAATCACCAGACGTTGAAAACGACTAATCGTATCGGCTATAAATTGATAGGTTTTTTCAACAGCCTTCAAGCGGTTACTAAAATCACCCGTTTTATGGGGCCAGGCAATTAATACGGCAGACTGTTTTTCCCATTCTGCTGGAAATCGGATCATTATCTATGGTTTCCTGTTGTTAACATTTCTTTAGCATGCGCCAGCGTATTGGCGGTAATATTTACACCACCCAACATTCGGGCAATTTCTTCAACTCGTTCGTCTTCGTTCAGTAATCTTACCGTCGAGGATGTCATATCGGTTTTGTTATTTTTTTCAACGTACAGGTGATGATGCGCTTGCGAAGCCACTTGCGGTAAGTGCGTGACGCACATCACCTGCCGGTTATGGCTTAAGGCACGCAGTTTTTGCCCGACAATTTCGGCAATCCCGCCACCGATACCGGAATCCACTTCATCGAAAATCATGGTGGGAGTCGATTTATCAGTTGATGTAGTAACCTGAATCGCCAGACTGATGCGCGACAACTCACCGCCAGAGGCCACTTTAGCCAGCGGCTTGGCCGGTAAGCCGGGATTGGCGCTAACCAGAAAATTGATTTTATCCTGGCCCTGTAATTTGGGCGTATCACTCTCTGAGTCTGCAATATCGACCAGAAATTCACCTTGCGGCATGCCCAACTCCTTTATCATCGCCGAAATCTGTTGTTGCAGATGACCGGCACTTTGCCGGCGCTGCTCGGATAACTGTACTGCAAATTGCTGATAGCGCTTCAATAACTGTGCTGTGGTGGCCTGCAAGGTTTCGATCCGTTCGCTGCTATGCGTGATGCCGTGTAACTCCTGCTCCAATTTTCCCACCAGTTCCGGCAACCCGTCAGGGGCAACATGATGCTTGCGGCTCAAACTCTGAATCGTGCCAATCTGATTTTCCAGGACTTCCATGCGCCGGGGGTCGGCTTCCTGGGACTTCAAAAAGCGGCGTAGTTGCAGGGCAGCTTCTTCCGTTTGAATCTGGGCTTCGGAAAGTAAGGTACAGATTCCATTGATTTCCGGCGCAAAGCGGGCAAGATGCGTCAATTCGCTGAGGCAATGACTAAGCATCTGGTTGACGGATTGTTGATCATTTTCATAAAGAACATCCACCTGCGCCTGCCCTGTGCTTAAAATCTGTCCCAGATTGGCCAGTTTACTGTGTTCCTCGGATAAGGCTGCATAATCGAAATTGGCAAGATCCAGTTGCTGTAATTCTTCCAGTTGGTAACGCAGTAAGTCTTCACGCTGGCTCTGATCAGTACTGGTTTTAATCAGACTGGAAAGTTCCTTATGGGCTGACTGCCATTGCCGATAGCAATCATTCACATTGTCCAGCAAGGCTTGATGCTTGCCAAATTCATCCAGCAATCGACGCTGTTCATCGTTGTTGAGCAAATGCAGATGCGCATGTTGTCCATGAATTTCGACCAGTTTTTCGCTGAGTTCCTGTAAAGCTTGCAACGTTACTGGACGGTTGTTGATAAAGGCTTTGGAGCGGCCATCCGGATTGACGGTACGCCGAATGAAACAATGCGATTCGTCATCCAGTTCGTGTTCTTCCAGCCAGAGCAGCGCATCCGGCGCATCTGACAGGTCGAATTCGAGATTCACTTCTGCGCGGTTGCAACCGGGCCGAATAAACCCGGAATCGGCCCTATCGCCCAGTGCAAGACCTAAGGCGGTCAATAAAATGGATTTACCGGCTCCCGTTTCGCCGGTGAGAACCGACATACCCTGTTCCAGGTCGAGATCCAGCGACTTAACGACAGCGAGATCGGATATATTAAGATTCAATAACATAGTCTTGAGAAGGGTAGCCGCTGCTCCAGTTCAGTTTTTTTCTCAAAATCTGGAAATACTCATGGTCTTCCGGATGCAAAATTCTAATCGGCTTGGGATCTTTTTTTATCAAGATCTTGTCACTGATCAGCACTTCAGGAATTTCAATCTGGTCACACGTCACCAAGGCATTGATTTGCTTGGTTTGACAAAAAGTAATTTCAATTTCGGCCGAATCGTGTATCACAATCGGTCGATTCGACAAGGTATGAGGATTCAAAGGCACCAATACCAGGGCATTCAAAGACGGGTAAAGTATCGGGCCGCCCGCAGACAAAGAGTAAGCCGTCGATCCAGTGGGAGTTGAAACAATCAAGCCATCGGAACGCTGTGAGTTTAAAAAAACATTATCGATTTTGGTGACGATTTCGATCATGCTGGGCGTGACCCATCGGTGAATGACCACTTCGTTGGCGGCGGTTTCCTCATGAATAACCTGTCCGGCACGGACAATTTTTGTGCGCAGCAAATATCGCTTTTCTTCCTTATGACGCCCCTGCAGAATGGCATGCAGTTTTTCGGGAAGTTCGTTCGGTGAAATATCCACCAAAAATCCCAAACGACCCAGGTTGATGCCAATCAAAGGCTTATCGTACTCGGCCATTGCGCGAGCCGCCGATAAAAAGGTGCCATCACCACCGATGGCAATGATCAGATCGCACCGGGCTCCAAGCGCATCCATATCGCACGACTCAACCGAGACATCCTCAATTAATCCAGCACTATCTCTGGCGATTATCACTTCATAGCGCTGTTGCTTTAAATACCCGTAAAGCAATGATAAAGTCTCAGCAATACGGGGATCACTGGCTTTGCCTATGACACCTATTGTCTTGAATGGGGTTGGCATTACTGAATTACATCCGGTAAAAGCGGTTGATTATACAAAATAATATCGGTAAACCAATGTCTTTATGGGTTGGCTAATCACCCACAGGATAATCCAGATTAACGCTTTCAAAAGGAATCCCGGCCCGTTCAGGAGAATGGCGCCCTAACTCAACCAGTCGAGTCGATGCAATCGGGCCGAAAACCTTGGCTAAATCCGATAATTTGATGCCCTGCCGAACGAGATACAGCATATAGGAAAATCGGATAATCTCCGTATTCATATGCTCAGGACTAGCCAATCGACCATCGATAGCCGCACAAGTCAGTAAAGCATCAATGTCCTGTAACGTTAAAGCGGCTGTTTGCCGCCAGCTTTCTAAAGACAACCCCGTGAACAACTCGATTGATAATCGATTCATGGGGACCCTTCGTCCCCGCAAAGGCACGTTGATCTGCCGGTTTTCCAGATCAAAGCAATCGACCGTCAGATTCACGATTTCATCAGCGGATAAACCGTTGAACAACAGGCACAAAATCTCAATCGCTTGTCGGTCAGCGGCCCTAAAAAGCGCAGCCACTTCGGCTTGCAGCAACTCACCTGGCACATCCTGCGGCAACAGTTTGGCCGGATCATAAGCCATCGCTTTCCGGCGCTCGTCTCCATCCAGCACATCCGGCCTGGCACCATTATGATGCAAGTGAATACCCGTTAGCATGACAGGATGTTGAGTGCTCTGTTCTTGATTCAAATAGTCAGCCATCCAGACTGCGAATAATCCCAAACTCAAGCAAGCTGCAAAGGCAAGGGCTGATTCCAGCCAATAATCGGGCCGAATGGGTTTTTCGGGCAATGATGCCCATTCAACCACATCGACTTGAGGATATTGTTCCCGCTGTTTGACTTCAATTTCGACAAGACGCTGCTGGGTTTTCTGCTGCAATTCTTCCAGTTTTAGCAACTCTTCCTGCAAGGCCTTATATTTTGCGAACTGACTGGTGTATTCAGAAATCTGCTGTTTATGCTGTTCCATTTGCAATTTTATTGCCCGAACCGCCCCACGCGCGGCCGCATAATTATTTTCCGCTTCCTGGGTTGCATAGCTACGTCCGGTCTTTACTTTTTCGGCAATTTTTTTTTCGAGTTCTTCCAGTTCTTTCACTACCGCATGCAGATTGGGGTTCAATTTTATGTATTCCGGAGTATATTGAACCTGAAATTCAACCACTTTTTCCCGGAGTAGTTGTGCTCGATACATCATGTCCGCCAGTGATTGGGAGTCATTTTCAGGCACAACGGCTTTGCCTTCCGCGACGGCAGCGCGCACCATGTCCAGCTTGGCTTTGGTTTTGACCTCTTCTTCCAGGGCTGTATTCAATGTCTGGTTTAAGCCTTGCAATCTGGCATGCGCCTGATTATCGGAACTTTCCTCGGACAAAATATCGTGAGCCAACCGAAAGGTCTTCAGCTCCATGCGCTTCGTTTCGACCTGACTGGCAATCAGCAGAATTTCCTTGTTAATGGCAGCCGTTACTTTCTCGGTTATTTCGGCTATATAGTCTGCACGCGCTTTCAAGTACACATCAATCCAGGCATTAACAACCTGTTGTAGCGTTCGAGGCTGTCGCCCTTCGGCAAGCAACTGCACAAGATTGGTTTGCGTCATGGGCTCTACCGACAACATGGCTTTCAAGTCATCGACCGTCAAATGCACAGCATCCTTTTTTTGTTCCAGCGTCGCCACCGTTTGTTCGAGTAGCGACTGGCCAATCAGAATTTGTTTCTGAATAATGACATGTTGCATATCGGTAGTCGCACTTGATTGATCGATGTCGGTCGGCGCAACGGTTAGAACTGTCGCTTTGCTCTGATAAACCGCCGGTTGAAGAAATATTAACGCTTGCGTCAGCGCCAACAAGGGCAGAAATACCACCGAAAAAAGGAGTAGTCTGCGCGGACGCTTAAGCCGATACTGACCCGGTCCGCCATAAGACTCTTCAATAAGCCGATAGTCGGAGGATTTACTAAACATAACTGGCTGCCAAATAAAATTGCATGAACAACTAAATTGTACCATTTATGAATACTGCACGTGCTTGAAGGGCGATAATGATCGCCAGAAAACCACATTCGACTGTCGATAACCTCGGCTATCGTGCTGCCATACATTTCAGACCTATCAAGCCATGCCTTCTCGATGAAGCCTGTTCAGCAAGTGTGATACTATTAGAGTCCCTAAACAACGTGTGTCCCCGTACCATGCCTAAGTTTGATTTTGTTCTACATCATGCCAGTTTGATTGTTACCAACACTCAGGCGTCGCTGCAGTTTTACAGTGGCATATTGGGCTTGGAACTCATGGATAGGCCTGATCTTGGCTTTCCGGGTGCCTGGTTGAAGGTGGGGAATCAACAAATTCATTTGCTGGAATTGAATAACCCTGACCCTACAACCGGACGCCCGGCACACGGGGGACGGGATCGTCACGTCGCCATGACTGTATCTGATATTGAACCGGTCAAGGAAGCACTGAATGCCGCCGGCTTTGTTTACACAATGAGTATCTCGGGAAGAAAAGCCTTGTTTTGCCGGGATCTGGACGGCAATGCGATTGAAATCATTCAGCGCGAGCAATAGCGCTACGGTTTAGTTTTAAAGGAACCTCTAAAAATTGCACTTCGACAAGCTCTCAAGAAACAGCTTTTTTGTATTTGTAAAATCAATGACTTGCAAAGATATGAAAACACAAAAAAGTACGTCGAACAGCGACTGTTTCATGTAACGCCATGCCTCCGAAGCTTATTTTGCTCAGTGCGAACGGGTGCTTTGTTAAATCAGTTACTTATCCGTTCGTGCTGAGCCTGTCGAAGCATGATCGGATAATTTTTAGAGGTTCCCTTAAGTGCCTGAACACTGGCCGCCAATGGCTTAAGTGTATTATCTTCCATGCCGGAAGAATTCATCAGATCAATAACCGGCTGCGCTGCCTCAGGTTGCTGCGCAGCCAGCGCTGCTTCAAGCAAAATCCTCGCATCGCGCGGTTCACGCTGTGCCTGCCAATTAGCTTTAGCCAAAGTTAAAGCTTCCTTTGGCAGATTGAACAAAAACAACATCAACCGCGCCTCATCGCCCTGATGCAAACTCTGACCACGCAAAAGGCTGGCTGCGAAGCGCGCTTTCAGTGTATCAATAAGACTGGGCAAGTCCTTGCTGCCCAATTGTTGCTTGGCCAATGCAAAACGCAGCAATAACGCATCGATGCGCGTTTTTTCCGATAGTAACGCTACAACCTCCGACGGTCGCTTTTGATCCAGTAAAAAATCGGCGTAGGCAGTCAACAGGTAAACATCATTTTGTCGAATCTTGAGCGCATCACTAAAATAACGCTGGGCGTCTTCAGGCTTTCCCATTCGAACCGCCATTTCCGCCAGTACCGTTAGACTCCATAGGCGTTGGTCTTCGGAAGCGGCTATCGCATTATTCAAGCCATCACTTAGCAATGCGAAGCTTTCGCTGGCTTTACCTGTCAAGCTGCCAACATGGCCTAGGCAAGTCATTGCCGGCAGTGCGTCTTTAAATTCGATTAATTTCAAACAACTTTGCTTTGCTTCATCATAACGGGCTTGTACGATCAAAATCACCGCTTGCGCCAATCGAGCATCGATAGTTTGCGGATTCCGCTGCAAAAGTGTATCCAGATCCCGTAAGGCATTTTCAAACTCATGACGATTTTGCAGAATAGTGGCTCGCAGCAATAAAATTGCGGAGGGCGGATCAGTTTCATTCCACCAGGATTGCAAAACACCTTGCGCATAGCCGTAATAACGGGGATCTGCTTCTGCCTTTCCAATCGCGATATAGTTCTGGGCCAAGGTGATGGCCGTATCGATTTGCTCCGGATTGCTACTCAGTCGCTGCCGCAAAACACCTAAGTCGCTTCTGACACTATTGGAGATAATCGGCAACTGCTCAAGAATCTGATCATCGCTGCTGGGAATAAATGGCGCGGCTATTAGGTGCCCACAAAACAAAAGAGCACTGAGTGTTGTTGGCATTAAACATCGATTCCAAAGGCGTGTCATGCAGAATGTTTGGCGCTTCAAAATAATACCCCTTTGAGGTTTAACGCGCGCTCCAGAAACCAAATCCCGGCAATCAAGACAATCAAGCCAGAACCCAACTTAAAGCAAACGATACGGTATGGCGTCGACTGTCTACTCCAGTAAGCCAGCGGTAAAAATACACTGACAATGCCCAGTTGCCCTATTTCCACTCCCAGATTAAATGCCAGCAGTGTCACTATCAGCAGATTTTGCGGCAACCCCAGATCTTTCAGAACATTCGCAAAACCGAGTCCATGCACTAAACCGAAAACAAAAGCCACAAGCCACAATCTTTTAATAATGACGGGATACAGATTATTGAATGCCGCCAGCACCACTGATGCTGCAATCGCTGACTCAACCCATCGAGAAGGCAAGGCAATCACATCCAGTGTGGCAAGGGTTAACGTAATCGAGTGAGCAATCGTGAACGCTGTCACTATTTTAATCACAGCAATCAACACGGGCCGAAACTGCCTGGCAGGATGCCATTGCCTGGCCTGGCGAACATAAACGGCGGGCAGTAATAAACTCAACAAGAACAGCATATGATCGTAACCCGTACCGATATGCCACAGCCCTTCCTGCAAATATTGCAGAAATGCCCTCTCCGATTTAACTTCAGCCAGTTCGATACGCTGTTTGTTTTGAGTTGGACTTAAGATCGCTGTCTGAGTGGTGTTTTGATATTCAATGCGCAACAAGCCTCTATGCTGAGGATCGAAGTCAAAAAATAAGGTGTACTTAATCTCGATCGATAGGATGGGGCTGGGACAGATCCCTTTGAATTGCAGTACCGAATAGGCGCCGTCAGTATGAGTATCGACCAAAAATTGCGTCGGCTTTAGCGCACAGGACTCCAGACCCTTGCCATGAATAAGCAAATGAGAAAATACATAAGCACTGACAATTTCTTGCTTGCTACGAAGCTCGCCCCACGTTATCGCGTTATCGTTATTGGTATCGAGACTGATTGCATAGTCCAGATCGCGTAACGCGATATCCCAACGACCTTCAATCGTCGCACCCGACACTTTCAGCGTTAAATAGCTATCGCTGGCCTTATGCGCGTAAGCCGGATAACAAAAAGCCAATAAAAAAAGATATCGCAATAAACGATTGAACATCGCAGTGGATGATGATTAAAACCAAAGAATCTTATCACATCGCCATCCGCAGCCTAACTTGGGCTTGATTCGCGATAGATTTATGACGCCCAGCCATCCTAACGCGACATTAGTCAGGCTTAAAGATTTTTGATATTTGGAGAAAAAATTGATTTTTATCGCTGTTAAGTTATCATATCCAGATTGCGGAGAGGTGGCTGAGCGGTCGAAAGCGGCGGTCTTGAAAACCGTTGAGGGTTTATCCCCTCCCAGGGTTCGAATCCCTGCTTCTCCGCCATTTATCACAAAGCCCAGAAATAGCGGGTTCCAAATCCTAACAGCTTTCAAATGTTAACAGGCCACTCGAAAAATATTTTCTCACCGGCTTGAATTTTACCCGTCTTATTTGACCTTCGAAAAACCAGCTGTTTTTTCACTGTTTCAACTTGTACCTAAACTATTCCTGAAGTTTTAACATCTTTAGTTTTATCTTGGTAGAATCTTCCACTGTTCTCAAAGAAACTTAAGCCTAATCTTGGCTTTACTGGCCATCGCTTCCCTCGTTACCATTCCATCGGCCTTATAGAATTCCGGTAATTTATACGGCTATGATTACGTCAAATCGAGAGTGTGTATAATTCTCAATCAATCCCCTTGTTGACCCTGGATATCAAGATAATAAAAGTGGAACTGCATGTTTGAACAAACCTTCAAGAACATAGACGACATTCTCCACAAAGATGCAGGCTGCGGAAGCGAACTGGATTACGTTGAACAAACCTCATGGATATTGTTCCTCAAATACCTTGAAGATTTGGAGCGGGACAAATACACCGCTGCTTTGCTTTCAGGCAGAAGCTATGAGCCAATCATTGAGGAACCCTACAAATGGCACATCTGGGCAGTCCCTAGAACCGAGGATGGCAAGATTGACCATCATCAGGCGCTTAGCGGTGATGATCTTAAAGACTTCGTTGACCACAAACTGTTTCCCTACCTCAAACAGTTCAAGGCCGATGCCACCAGTCCGGATACTATTGAATATAAAATAGGCGAGATATTCAGCGAACTTAAAAACAAGATTCAAAGCGGTTACACCCTGCGGGAAGTCCTGAATCTGATTGATAACCTACGGTTTCGATCCAAAGAAGAAAAGCACGAGCTGTCGCATCTCTACGAAGATAAAATCAAAAATATGGGCAATGCGGGGCGCAATGGTGGTGAATATTACACACCTCGGCCACTCATCAAGACCATTATCAAGGTCGTCGCCCCAGAAATCGGCAATAAAATTTATGATGGTGCTGTCGGTTCGGCTGGATTCTTAGCTGAAGCGTTTGAATACCTGAAAACCAGTCGGGAACTAACGACCCGTGATGTGGAAGTTCTGCAAAAATCCACCTTCTACGGCAAAGAGAAGAAAGGGCTGGCTTACATTATCGGCACCATGAACATGATTTTGCACGGCATTGAAGCGCCTAACATTGTGCATGCCAATACCCTAGCCGAAAACCTTGCCGACATTCAGGAAAAAGACCGTTACGACATCGTGCTGGCCAATCCGCCGTTCGGCGGTAAAGAACGGGCGGAAGTGCAACAAAACTTCCCGATTAAAACCGGTGAAACAGCCTTTCTGTTTCTGCAACACTTCATCAAGATATTGAAAGCCGGTGGAAAAGCAGGCGTGGTCATCAAGAACACCTTTCTGTCGAACTCTGATAACGCCTCGGTCAGCCTGCGCAAATTGTTGCTGGAAAACTGTAACCTTCACACTGTGCTGGATATGCCCGGCGGCACCTTTACCGGCGCAGGCGTAAAAACCGTGGTGCTATTTTTTGAGAAAGGCTCGGCCACCAGAAAGGTCTGGTTCAATCAGCTCAATCTTGACCGCAATCTGGGTAAAACCAATCCGCTCAATGAAGCCGACCTTGCCGATTTTGTGGAACTGCAAAAGACCAAAGCCGATTCTGCAAACTCATGGTCGGTAGATGTAACCAATATTGACCAGGCAACCTTTGATCTATCGGTGAAAAATCCGAACCGTAATAAAGAAGTGCAACATCGGCATCCACAGGACATTATGGCGGAAATTGCCAAACTGGATGCGGAGAGTGCCGCCGTGTTGGCTAAAATAAGAACCTTGTTATAAAGGAGAGTATGACGATGCAAGACATCCGTTGGAAACAGCGCTTTGATAATCTGCAATCGGCTTATCAACGCTTACAGCACGCCATTCAGGTTAATGAGAAAACGCCTAACAATGACCTGATTCAAATGGCGCTAATCAAGGCATTTGAAATGACGTTTGAACTGTCCTGGAAAACCATGAAGGACTACCTCAACTACAACGGCATCGACGTAAAACTGCCGCGAGAAGTGATTAAACAGGCATTTGCCAATGACATCATCGTTAATGGCCAACTATGGATAGACATGCTCGAAGACCGTAACCTGATGGCGCACACCTACGACGAAGCGCGAGCCATCAAAGCCGTGAACCATATTTGTCAATACTACATAGCAGGATTGAATGATCTGTATCAATATCTACTCGCAAGGCTGCCCTGATGTTTGGCCTTAGTGCAGAAGTTCTGGCGGCAATCACCACCTGCCTGCGGCAGTTTCCGGACATTGTCTGGGCCAAAGTTTATGGCTCACGCGCCAAGGGTACTTACCAGCGCGGCTCGGATATTGATATCGCCTTCAGCAGTCCCACCGACTGCTCGGCGGATTTGCTCGAAGCCCTCGATAACCTACCCACTCCCTATTTGTTTGATGTAACCCATTACGACAGCCTAAAACATGAAGGGCTGAAAGCACATATAGAGCGAGTGGGGGTGGTAATTTTTGAGCGTGAGACATTGGTATGAAAGCAGGATGGGTGACAAAAACACTTGGTGAACTTATTAGACTGGAATATGGTAAGCCCTTGCCAGATGAAAGGAGAAAGGCCGATGGGAAATATCCGGTTTATGGTGCAAATGGTGAAAAGCATAGAACTGATGAGTTCTACCACGACAAACCCAGTATCATAGTCGGCCGGAAAGGTTCAGCAGGAGAAATAAATCTTACAGCGGGGAAATTCTGGCCTCTCGACGTTACCTATTTTGTAGAATTTAACGAAAATGAGCTTAACTTAAAGTTCCTTTATAACCTTCTACAAACACTAGAATTGGCAAAGGGAGTTAAGCCCGGAATAAACAGAAATGAAGTTTATTCAATTAGGGTGAAAATCCCACCCCTCCCCGAACAACAACGCATCGTCGCCAAGCTGGATGAGCTCTCGACAGAAACCAAAAAACTGGAAGCCATCTACCAGCAAAAACTGACCGCACTTGCTGAGCTTAAAAAATCCATCCTCCATCAAGCTTTCACCGGTCAATTACATTAGAGTTTAGCAATGAACGAAACCGAAGCCACTTCGTGCAATTTGACTAAATCGAACGATTCGATTAGATTGATCTTATGTGACTGACTAGAGGAGACAGACATGCAAACTTATACTGCCAATGAGGCTAAAACCCGCTTTGGTGAATTTCTTGACCGGGTTCAACGGGAACCGGTTCAAGTAATGCGTCATGATCGGGTGGTCGGGGTGATGGTGAGCGCCCAGGATTACGAAGCGATGCGGGTTTTTTATGCCGATCGATTGTTGAAAACGATGGACAATACCGCCGAAGCCGCTGCGAGAGCTGGATTAACGCCTGAAAAACTGGCTGAATTGTTGGCGGATGAGAGTTGAATAAGCTTTGAATGCTCGCGGGCCCAGTGTTGTTATCGACACCAACGTCTGGATTAGCGGCATCCTCGTGAAGTCTGGCGCGCCAGCTCTGCTATCACGACTAGTGATTCGGCATGGCCAGCCGGTATTAACTGTGGAGACATTTACAGAACTCAAGCAGCGGTTGTGGCTGCCCAAGTTTGACCGCTATGTGACAATGGAGGATCGAAAGCAGCTCTTGCACGATATTGATGCGCTGGCTTTTTGGGTTGAGGTCACACAGACGATCTCGGCGCAGGCTTTCTGCCGCGATGCGGAGGATGACAAATTTATTCATGCGGCATTGGCGTCTGGCGCTGAATGGCTGGTTACCGGCGATAAAGATTTGCTGGTTTTGTCCGAAGATCTAATGTCTTCTGGCGTGCGGATTATTTCTCCAGCCGATGCCTTGCAGTTACCGGAATTCTCACCACGTTTGTAGCGTGCCAATACGACCATGACCGAAGCCGAAACTCAATAAACTGTAAAGAAAACCCACTTTTCTTATCCTATTCATCATGACGTGATAAGAAAATGCGATTTTCTATACTTGTTCGGCTTATGTCGATGTCATCGACATACCTTAACTATGTGTCGATAAAAATCAAAAACGTCGACACAAATCATTGACGTGTCGATGCTATCGACATATAGTTAATATATGTCGATAAAACTGTAAAACTTAAACATGACTCTGCAACACTGGCAACCTGACCAGCCTTATCTTGCTTTACCGCCCTTGCCACCCACGGTGGACATTGAAACAAAAGCGATATTAAAACAGTGTATTACAGCGCGCGCGGCGCTGGCTGAGCTAAAACAGGCAGCAGAATTAATACCTAACCAGTCGGTACTCATTAATACACTGCCCTTGTTAGAGGCAGGCGCCAGTTCTGAAATTGAAAATATTGTCACCACGACCGATAAGCTATTTCGGCATGTGCGTAATGAAGAGCAGGCAGACTTAGCCACTAAAGAGGCTTTGCGTTACAGCCGCGCTTTATTTGAAGGCTATCAGGCACTTAATCAACATCCATTGAATACTCACACGGCGGAAGATATTTGTACGCAAATAAAGGGTGTGCAGATGACTGTTCGTCACACATCAGACACTGCATTAAGCAATGATGCCACAGGGGAAATCATCTACACACCGCCCTTTGGCGAAGCCGTATTGAGAGATATGCTGGCCGATTGGGAGCGGTTTTTACACAATGCGGTTGATATAGATCCTTTGATCCGTATGGCGGTTGGGCATTATCAGTTTGAGGCGATCCACCCGTTTACCGATGGCAATGGCAGAACGGGGCGCGTAGTCAATAGCCTGTTTTTGATACAGGAGGGCTTGCTGACGTTGCCGATTTTATATTTGAGCCGTTACATTATTCAGCACAAAGCTGATTATTACCGCTTGTTATTGCAAGTGACGCGGGAACAGGATTGGGAAAGCTGGATTATTTATGTGTTAAAAGGGGTTGAAGAAACAGCCACTTGGACGACGGCTAAAATTGCCGCAATCAAGGCATTATCGGAGCATACGGCAGACTATATTCGTCACCAATTACCTAAAGTTTACAGTTATGAACTGGTCAGTTTAATTTTTGAACTGCCTTATTGCCGTATTAGCAACTTGGCTGATGCTGGTATTGCAAAACGTCAGGCAGCTTCACACTATTTAAAGCAGTTAGTTGAAATAGGCGTATTGATTGAAGCACCTGTGACCAAGGAAAAAGTTTTTATTCACCCAAAGTTGATGCAGTTGCTAACGCGAGACGGCAATGATTTTAAACGGTACGAGCCTAAAGGGCTTGCTCAATGAATGAAGCCGAAACCAGAGCCGAACTGATCGACCCCAAACTGACCGCCAGTGGCTGGGGTGTTGTGGCAGGCTCCAAGGTTTTACGCGAGTTTCACATGACCGCTGGCAAAATCCAGACCGGTGGCCAACGGGCCAAACCGATGATTGCCGATTACATTCTGGTCTATAAGAACCGCAAGATCGGCGTGATTGAAGCCAAGAGTGATCAACAGCAAGTCGGTGAAGGTGTCGCACAAGCCAAGACCTACGCTGAAAAGCTGAGCATTGATTACACGTATGCCAGCAACGGCAAAGACATCTATGAAATTTCCATGTCTTCTGGCAGTGAAAGTCTGGTATCGGCTTTTCCTACACCGGATGAACTGTGGCTAAAAACCTTCTCCGACCAGAATGACTGGAAAGACAAATTTGATGCGGTGCCCTTTGAAAGTGTGGATGGCACCAAAGGCGTTCGCTACTATCAGGAAATTGCTGTCGCCAAAGCGCTGAACGCCATCGCCGAAGAAAAACAACGTATTCTGCTGACGCTGGCGACCGGCACCGGTAAAACCTTTATCGCTTTTCAGATTGCCTGGAAGCTGTTTCAAACCCGCTGGAACTTAAAACGGGATGGCAGTCGTCGCCCCAGAGTTCTGTTTTTGGCTGACAGAAACATTCTGGCAAACCAGGCTTACAATGATTTTTCAGCATTCCCTGAAGATGCACTGGTAAGGATTACGCCAAAAGAAATCAGCAAGAAAGGCTGTGTGCCGACTAATGGCAGCGTGTTCTTTACGATTTTTCAGACCTTTATGAGTGGGGGTTCGACAAGCTCACCCCGAACGGAACGGGTAGATTCAGAGAACGCCGTTCGCGCTGAGATGAATTCACGCAGTATTCGTGTTGATCGGAATACAGCTGCCGTTCGTTGAGCTGAGTCCAGATTCCGTTCGTGGTGAGCCTGTCGAACCACAGCCAGGCCAAGATCGTGCTTTCTACTTCGGTGAATACCCTGCTGACTATTTTGATTTAATTATCATTGATGAATGTCACCGTGGCGGAGCCAATGATGAAAGCAACTGGCGGGGCATTCTGGATTATTTTGCTCCTGCCGTGCAACTGGGTTTGACCGCTACACCCAAGCGACTTGAAAACATGGACACCTACAAGTATTTCGGTGAACCGGTTTATAGCTATTCATTGAAAGAAGGCATCAACGATGGCTTTCCAACACCGTTTAAGGTCAAGCGTATTCAGACCACACTGGATGATTATATCTATACCTCCGATGATCAGATCATTGAGGGTGAAGTGGAAGAAGGCAAGCTTTACGAAGAGCCTGACTTTAATCGCATCATTGTTATCAAAGAGCGGGAAGCCAAACGAGTGAAAGTTTTTCTGGATGAAATAAACCAGAAGGAAAAAACCATTGTCTTCTGTGCCACTCAGGATCATGCAGCGGCAGTGCGGGATTTGATCAACCAGCATTCCCAGAGTAAAGACCCGAACTACTGTGTGCGAGTGACAGCCAACGATAGTGAAATCGGTGAGCAGTTTCTTCGGGAATTTCAGGATAACGAAAAATTTATTCCTACCATACTGACGACCTCACAAAAGCTGTCCACTGGTGTTAATGCCCGCAATGTCAGAAATATTGTCTTGATGCGGTCTGTGAACTCGATGATTGAGTTCAAGCAGATTGTCGGGCGTGGCACACGGCTATTTGATGGCAAGGACTACTTTACGATTTTTGATTTTGTTGACGCCTATCATCACTTTGCTGATCCTGAGTGGGGTGGTGAACCGCTGGAACCGGAAGTTTGCAGTAAGTGCGGGCAAGACCCGTGCATCTGCAAGAAGAAACTAGTAGAGCCCTGTTCTATCTGTGGTCAACGCCCCTGTGAGTGCAATACGATAAAAGAGCCCCGGTTGTGTTTCGTCTGCAAGAAGAAAGTCAAAATCAAACTGCGTCACGGCAAAGAGCGTGAAATTCAACACATGATCTCCACGTCGTTCTGGGGGGCTGATGGTCAACCCATTTCTGTTGAAGAATTCCTGCAAAATCTTTACGGCGCTTTGCCGTCCTTCTTCCAGAATGAGGAAGAATTACGGCAGATTTGGTCAAACCCAACGACCCGAAAAGCCTTGCTGGAAAAGCTGGCTGAATCAGGTTACGGTCATTCAGAACTCACTGAATTGCAGAAACTGGTTGATACCGAGAAGAGTGATTTGTTTGATGTACTGGAATATATCGCTTACAACATCCAGCCGCTGACCAGAGAAACAAGGGTATTAACAGGCAAAGCCTATTATTCTTGATGGTTTAAGTCCGGCACACAAAGGCTTTCTTGAATTCGTTTTGTTTAAATACATCGATACTGGCTTTGAAGAATTAGACCAATCCCGATTGCCAAACCTGATTGAATTAAAATACCACTCCATGACCGATGCGGCAGAGGCGCTGGGCGGTGTCGATGAAATCATTAAGCTGTTTGTGGGGTTTCAAAAGTATCTTTATGGAAGGTCGGATTTAGGGCAAATTAGGATGCACAGTGACTGAATCATCAATTAGCGGCCATGCCGACCCACACAAATTGCAAATAAGAGTCATAAAGGCTGGCGGCGAAATATGTCATTTCAAGCGCTAACAACCAGAAGCGCTACATACCACAATTTACTTCATGATCTGTAAACAGTGTTACCTCTCTGTCAGATATTGAAGACAATCTGCTAAAATCCACCCCAGATAATTCGCCGTCAAAGGATCATGCTGTGGCAGGCGATTTATTATTCAATTCATCACACATCACGTCACTCCAGGCACATAGGAATACCAGCACATGATTCAAAAAAAGTCAGCTCTCCAGATCGCCGAGGTACTCATCGAGGCCTTGCCTTATATCCAGCGTTTTAAAGGCAGGACTGTCGTTGTAAAATTCGGCGGCAATGCCATGGTTGATGAAGA
Source organism: Methylococcaceae bacterium (assembly GCA_013140705.1). GTDB lineage: Bacteria > Pseudomonadota > Gammaproteobacteria > Methylococcales > Methylomonadaceae > JABFSH01. The sequence continues at coordinate 68,814 of JABFSH010000010.1, read as the reverse complement.
TCTTAAGCACTGTTTTGCTCAGGACATTGTTTTGATGAAACTAGTCGGCATCAATCCGATTGTTGTTCACGGCGGCGGCCCACAAATTGGCCAGTTATTGCAAAAACTGGGTAAAACCACGGGCTTTGTCGACGGCATGCGAATCACCGATAGTGAAACCATGGATGTCGTCGAAATGGTACTAGGTGGCTTGGTCAATAAGGAAATTGTCAATTTAATCAATCGACACGGTGGTAAAGCGGTGGGATTAACCGGTAAGGATGGCGATTTCATCCGTGCCAAAAAATTACTGCTGAATACTGTCGACAGCCTGGCGCTAACAAAGTCAGCGCCAGAAATCATTGATTTGGGACATGTGGGTGAAGTGAGCAGTATTGATCCCGCCGTTGTAGACATGCTGGGACGCAGCGATTTTATTCCGGTTATTGCCCCAATTGGAGTTGGAGATGACGGTCATTCCTACAATATCAATGCGGATCTGGTGGCAGGCAAAATTGCCGAAGTGCTGAAAGCAGAAAAATTGATCCTGCTCACCAATACCGCCGGTATTTTGGATCAACAAGGCAATCTGTTGACGGGTTTAACCCTGAAGGACATCGATAACCTGATTGCGGATGGCACCATATCAGGTGGCATGATACCCAAGACGCGTTGCGCGACCGATGCGTTAAAGGGTGGCGTCAACAGCGTTCACATCATCGATGGTCGCGTTGATCACGCGGTGTTACTGGAGCTTTTTACCAATCAGGGCGTAGGAACTTTGTTATTGAGCCGTCCGCGATAAGGCATCATTAACGTAAGGAATAAATGTGGCTCTTATGTCCTTGACTTTTTGACTCACACATAAATCCTTTCCTAACGAGGACTCACGGCAATGAACATCCAGGAATAACTGCGATTCGTCGTCAGTCAAAGGGATTTTCGACAACGATAGACTAATATCGGTATCCGTTGCTGGCGGGCGATTCATGATTAACTTATCGTTATAAACATCAGGGGGAGTCGTTGAGTAGTATTCAACAAAAGTACGCGCGATTTCCCAAGCCTTGTTGCACTGACGATCATTCTCACAATAAAAAAGTCCGAGTTCATTGGCTTCCTTGATACTTGGAATTGACGTCCCTTTCCTTTTCTCGGTCAGAGATTGCGTTAAAAATAAAAATCTCGCAATGTCAGCCTCATCTTCTCTTTTGATCTGGCTTTGTTTTTCTTTTTGTTCATTGATGGCAATATGTAACTCCTGAATCTGTTTTTGCGTCGACTTGATACCATCCAGCAGTTTTTTCGGTACTTTCTGAGCGTTGCGGTCCATTTCTGCCGCGTTTTTTTGTTGTGCTTCCAGTTCCTGTTTAAGTCGAATCAAATTCCCTTCAACTACCTGATTCTGGGTTTCGAATGCATCCATTTTCGATTTTATGGCCATCATCAAGTCCGCTTTGGAGTGATATGTGTTTAAAAGTGCATTATCATAAACCTTTTGTCTGGTGATAATTTTTTCCTGATCCCGCCGGAGACGAACTAGCCGTTTCTCCATCTCTTGCTCTTCTTTTGTCTTGGCTTCCTCGACGACTTCCTTGACCGATGCGGCTTTATTCAATGACTCGCGGCGATAATTAATATCTTTTGGCAACACGGTCTCAGAGTAGTGAATCCTGCCTTTATCGTCGATCCAGCGATACATGTTCTTTGCAAATACAGTCTGGCTAATGAACAAACTGAAAAAACTGGTAACAATCATAAAGGCTGGAAAAATCCGGATTTTCATGGGTTTCAAGATTTTTTACTCAAAATGTGATAGTACTCAAAGATAGCAGAGATTAAAAATGTTGCGCCTGGGTTGTATGCGCCTCGTAAAGACTCAAAAAGCCACATGCAAAAGCAAATAACGTTTAACCTAAAAAGCCAGCCAGCTCATGCAGCGGCGGTAAAATGACCATTTTTGCCAATTGCAAAAACAGCAGCACCGCTAACGGCGAAAAATCGACGCCACCCAGATCGGGAAGAAACTTACGACAAGTATTTAACAATGGCTCTGTCAAGCTATACAAAACCGACGATGCAGCACTAAACGTCCCTGGATTCAGCCAACTGAGCAGCGCTCTGGCGAATACTGCAAAAATAAAGACATTAATCAACAAGGAAACCAGCTGGGTAATCGACAGGATGGTTAACGCACCCACGTTAACCGAAAATCCTTTCAACATTAATATGGAAAAATCCGCAATAAATTGCAATCCGAGCGCCAGAATGATGGACGATGTATCAATTTTGCCAATGGCTGGAACAAATCGACGTAAAAATCGCAGTGGCGGATGTGTCGCCTTTACCAGAAATTGAGCAATGGGATTGTAATAGTCTGCGCCGCACCACTGAAGTAAAAAGCGCAAAACAATCGCCAGAATATAAAGCGAAAATAAAGTATCGATTAAGAAAATGACTGGATCTATCAGATAGTTGGAAGCCATCAGCTGTTCCCCGTATGTTTGGACATTTCAATTGATCGGTCTCGTGCCGCATGAATGGCTTTTGCAACCAACTCAGCAAATCCCCCTTGCTGAAAAGTCTCAATCGCTTGCTGCGTAGTGCCTCCCGGAGAGGTTACGCGTTTACGCAGTTGCTCCGGTGATTCTGATGATTCCAGTGCAATTTTTGCAGCTCCAAGCGCCGTTTGCTGCACAAGTAAACGTGCTGTCGCTTCACTCAAGCCCAATTCTACGGCAACCTTTTCCATTGCTTCCATCAGTAAAAAATAATACGCCGGGCCACTACCGGAAACTGCTGTCACGGTATCCAACTCGGATTCAAGCTCTACCCAGAGGGCTATTCCCACAGAACGCAGGATATTTTCAGCCAAATCGCGCTGTTCAGCGGTCACTCTATCATTGGCATGCAATGCTGTTGCTCCGGTTAACACTAATGCCGGTGTATTGGGCATACAGCGGACGATCGCCGTATCATTACCTAACCACTCGATCAGGCTGTTTTGAGTTATACCCGCAGCGATAGAAACAACCAGCGGTTGTCTTTGCTTTATAAGGGCTGCAGCATTCTTCGCCACCAACTGGAGAGCTTGCGGTTTAACAGCCAAAACGACCACGTCCGAATGATTGATCACCTCATCATTCGAAGACGTAATATTAACCTGTAAATTGGCGGCTAAGGATGACAAAGTCTCTTGATTAATATCCGAGACCCAAAGTTGCTTTGGCGAATGGCCGCTGGCTATCAATCCGCTGAGCAGACTTGATGCCATATTACCGCCGCCGATAAAACCTATCGTATTTGTTTTCATTTATAACTGTTTTGTTTTGAAATTAAGTGAACGTCAAGGATACCTGCAACCCTAAATTCGCTCCGTTAACAGTAGATTGTCAATAGAGAGGCCATTATTTAGCCGAAGGGTGTTTTCTTACAACACGGGTATTTAAACTTAAATATGAGGTCGGCGCAAAAAAACACAAGCCTATTCAAAAACTTTAGCCTTCAGTAATGCATCCACATTGACCACAATATTTTCCCGCAGAACTGAGTTCCGTATGACAGTTATTACAATACCTGGTTTCAAAGCCTGTGCCGCAGTCTGGACAAAACTTTGCCAGTGCATCAGCTGATGCGGCACAATTGGGACAGATTCTGCCACTCGGATAATTTGCGAAACGCGCGCGAATCAACCTGCCAACAGATATAAACCAATCAAACAAGAGCAGTGAATGCTGGTACCCTGCAAAAACCACCCATACAGCTGCCACAAAGACGACCAGTGAAGAAAACAAGGTCAACAAGGTATTGCCTGTGTCTCCAACAAACGGATTCAATAGTTCTCTGACGCTGTTCTGCGCAACCGTAACAATGATTAAGGATGCGACTGGAATGGTAATCCCGCGTAAAAATGACACGCCATGCCCCGTTCCTTCGAGTGCATTGAGGGTGTGTTTAGTAAAAATAAAAACAAATGCCAAAATAGCCATTGTTGTCACAAAGTTGACTAATTTGGCCGATGTCAGTGATGCGAATATTTCTGTATTGGAAAACAGCGGAATACTGACAACAACCTTACCAACAATGAGGATCATGACAATCGCAATAAGAGACTGAACCGCTTTTCGACATGAAATCGCATTGGAACTCAAGCTTTCAACCATGGCAACGATATCCGGATTTCAGTAAAAATTAAGAAAATAATGTGTATCCTATGCTGAATTGAACGGCATGTAAATCATGCGTTCCCTCCAAATCAGACAGGCGTAATTCAAATCCTACAACGCAGCCTCATTCCCGGATTGAGCAGTTGAAGACAATTTCATGCGAACATCAGGGCAAAAGATAATCTCTAGCGAAAAAAATGACGTTTTATTATAATGCGCTGTTATAGAGCAATTTTCATACGAATTGATCTTGTTACCTGTCAATTTATTCATAGTCCACAAGATATACCGCATCGTTCCCAATGGCCGGAATGGCCTGCGAGCAATAGTACAGGGCTGTGAATTAACGTCATCAGCGCATTGATTAATCTTTGAACACATGTGCACTCCCCCCTTTGAGCTAATCGAACATAGGAATTATGGAACAAAACAACTTTGTGCTTGGCATACCTGGCTTTACTTATCCGGATTTGTACGACGCTGCCCGACTTAAGGATTTGCTCGATGTTTTCGATACATCCGTCAAAATGCATGACCTGGACCTGCATAGCGAATTTGCCGATTATCGCCAAACCCAGGGCGAAGGCATGGCGCCGGAAGCCATTTCGGATCTATTGGTGCGCATGGGACCTTTTGTCGGCCAATTTGTCGCCACGCTATTCAATGTTACCGAGCAACATAATGCGCAAAGTGTCAAAATTAAAGATGAAATCAACACCATTTTTACTTACAAAGATGAAGTCGTCGCCAAACTGAATGTAACGTTCAAGGACCAATCGATTGATGGCTGGGATATCCAGGGTATTAACCAGCGTTTTAATTTATTACAAACAGCTGGTTTCCCTTCTGTCCTTCAAGACAATGATCCTGAACACCGGGTTGCTGTTGTCGGCGCGGCTATTGGATCGCTATCTGCCCATTACAAACTTATCGCCAAGGGCAAAGACAGCGGTTACGAAACAGCCGATACCGTTGCGCATGATCTGCGCAGCAAACTGGCAACACATCCACAGGCAGCAAAGGAATTTGAAGGCCTACTGGCTCTTACGGATTCGGCCGAATTTGTTCAAGGCCTCATGGAGGTCGTGCAACGTTGGAGCTTCGTCGCCCAACACGATGAAAACATTACTGAAAACTGGCTGAGTTTCAAGTTTCCAGAAAAGCGCGACTTTGAGCATCTGGTCGAGCATGATGTCATTGATCGGGGCGAATTTACGAGCTGGATGGGCGAACAGAAACATCGCCGCCGCCGGGATGGCTTTAAGCTGACCGATCCACGCTTTAACGAACGTCAGGTCTTATCCGAAGTAAACCACTGCATTTACTGCCATGAACGCGATACTGACTCGTGTTCCAAAGGCATGCGTAATAAAAAGACCAATACCTTCAAGGTAGATCCGCTTGGCGTCACGACGACCGGCTGTCCTCTGGATGAGAAAATCTCGGAAATGCATCTGGTTAAACGCAACGGCGACAATATTGGCGCGTTAGCAATCATTATCATCGATAACCCCATGTGCCCGGGCACAGGACACCGAATCTGTAATGAATGCATGAAGGGCTGTATCTACCAGAAAACCGATCCGGTCAATATTCCTCAGATTGAAACCAATGTCCTGACGGATGTACTGTTTATGCCTTATGGCTTTGAAATATACAGCTTACTGACTCGCTGGAATCCATTAAATGTCAATCGCCCCCACATGCTGCCTTATAACGGTAAAAATGCACTGGTGGTTGGTCTCGGTCCGGCAGGCTATACCATGAGTCATTATCTTCTGAATGAAGGCTTTGGAGTCGCTGGTATTGATGCCTTGAAACTGGAACCCTTGCCTGTATCGCTGACCGGAGATGACCTACATTTACCGTTGCCGATTGTTGATTTCAAAGAACTTTATGAAGATCTCGATAAGCGCATTCTTTCAGGCTTCGGCGGTGTTGCCGAATACGGCATTACCGTGCGCTGGGATAAAAACTTTCTCAAAGTCATTTATCTGACTCTCCTCAGACGTAGCACTTTCCGCGCCTACGGTGGCGTTCGTTTTGGCGGCACATTAAATATTGATGATGCCTGGGACATGGGTTTTGACCACATCTGCATCGCCTCCGGCGCCGGTAAGCCTACAATTATCAACCTAAAGAATAATCTGATTCGTGGTATTCGCAAAGCCTCTGATTTTTTGATGGCCCTACAGTTAACCGGCGCAGCCAAATCATCGTCTCTCGCCAATTTACAGGTCCGTTTACCCGCCGGCGTCATCGGCGGCGGCTTGACCGCCATCGATACAGCCACCGAATTGATGGCCTATTATCCCGTGCAGGTAGAAAAAATACTGCACCGCTATGAAGCATTAGCAGGTGTTTATGGCGAACATTCCGTCCGCATCCGCTACGACAGGGAAGAAATACTGATTCTTGACGAGTTCCTTGCACACGGAAAAGCCATAGTGGCGGAGCGGCAACGCGCCAAAAGCACTGGCGAACTCCCGAATTTTCAAGCGCTGGTGGAAAATTGGGGCGGCGTTACCCTCTTCTATCGCAAAGGCATGAAGGATGCACCCGCATATCGGCAAAATCATGAGGAAATTCATGAAGCACTGCAGGAGGGCATCGCTTTGGCAGAAGGCATGAGCCCCTATAAGGCCTTGTCCGATGAGTTTGGTCATCTTTGCGCCGTGGAATTTGAAAAGCTGGAGCAGGAAAACGAGCACTGGAATAATTCCGGAAAAATCGTCACCGTACCTATCCGCAGTCTTTACATTGCGGCCGGAACATCACCCAATACGATTTATCAAAGCGAATATCCCGATACCTTCGAAATGGATAAGCAGTTTTTTCAACGCCATCAACCCGAATGGAAAGAGGATACTCTGGAACTCGTGCCGATGCATGACGAAGCCGCACCCAAACTTGGCAAGCCGGCCCCACTGACATCCTATCAAAAAGACGGAAAATACATCAGCTTTTATGGCGACAATCATCCTGTGTATGCCGGTAACGTGGTTAAAGCAATGGCAAGTGCCAAAAACGGTTATCCGTATATAGCCAAGTTATTTGAAAAGGAATTGGCGAAATTGAGTCCCAGCCAACAACCTGAACGTAATGCCGCACTGAAAAACTTATTTGCCCGGCTGGATGAAGCTTTTAACGCAACGATTGTCGCCATTAACCGCTTGACACCTACCATCATCGAAGTGGTTGTAAAGGCACCAATGGCGGCAAAAAAGTTTTATCCGGGGCAGTTTTACCGGGTGCAAAATTTTGAGGCCTTTGCTCCTGTCAGGGAAGGCACGGTATTAACCTCAGAAGGCCTCGCGCTTACCGGGGCGGAAGTCGACAAGGAAAAAGGTACAATTTCCTTGATTGCTCTGGAAATGGGCTCATCGTCCCGGCTTTGCGCAACCTGGAAGGTCGGCGATCCTCTGGTCATCATGGGCGTAACCGGCACGCCGACTGACATCCCTAGCGGCCAAACCGTCATGCTGATCGGTGGCGGTCTGGGCAACGCAGTCCTGTTCTCTATCGGAAAAGCCCTAAGGGCCGCCGGCAATCGAGTGATCTATTTTGCCGGTTATAAATACAAGCAGGATATATTTAAAATTGAAGATATTGAGGCCGCATCGGACATCATCATCTGGTCAGTCGATAAAACACCGGATGTAGAAGCGATTCAACCCACACGACCCCAGGATCTTGCCTTTGTCGGCAATATTCTTGAATGTATGGTGGCTTACGCAAAAGGAGAGCTAGGCGAACAGCCCATCTCCCTGGCCGATGTCGATCACTTGATTGTGATCGGCTCCGATCGAATGATGGCAGCCGTCAAGGACGCCCGCTACAACATCTTGAAACCTTATTTAAACAAGGTTCATCATGCCATCGGCTCCATTAATTCTCCGATGCAATGCATGATGAAAGGCATTTGCGCTCAGTGCTTATGTAAGCACGTAGATGCCGAGACCGGGAAAGAATACTTTGTATATTCGTGTTATAACCAGGATCAAGACCTGGATAAAGTCGATTTCCCGCATTTGAATGCGCGCCTCCGGCAAAATACCGTTCAGGAAAAGCTTTCCAACCTGTGGCTTGATTATTTGCTGCAAAAGCAACAGCCCCCCAATCAACTGGATGCGTAAAGTAACGCTGGAAAAGTTATGGAAAGTAGTGACAGACAGCCAAACTTTCGCATCTATGTTACACAACCAGTTACAGAAAACGATTGACGAGGCTTCTGTCATCATAACTTCCGAATAAGCCACTCGGATCAATGATGGGTTGCCAACAGCAGATAATTGGCCTATATGGCAAACGATTTTCGAGTATGGGTCCGGCGTACTGACACAGCCGGGCATCCGGATGGGACAAAGCGAGTAGGGGCGGATTTGGCGCAGCATCGGCTACGAGTGGCAAACATCCCAGCGAGGCACCGGCAGCAATTCAACGATAAATCTGATTGTGTTCGAGTGCAACGGGTAAATCATGGATCGCATCAAGCCAAAGAACCCATTTCTTGGAATTATTATGTGCGTAGATTTTAACTAACCTGTTAATCCCGCACCGGGCGTTTTTCAAGCTTTCGTTGCAACGTGCGTCTATGCATATTTAAGGCTCTGGCAGCCGCTGAAATATTGCCATCATGCTGCATTAATATTTTTTGCAGATGCTCCCATTCCAATCGCTTAACGGATAACGGATTTTCGCTAATCATCACTGTAGCATCCCCTTCATTTTTATGAAGTGCGTTGACAATCTCATCAGCATTGGCTGGTTTGGTCAAATAATGAATTGCGCCCAGTTTAATGGACTCAACCGCTGTTGCAATACTGGCAAAACCGGTCAGCATGACAATTTGAGTATTGGCATCCAGCGAAATGAGTTTTTTTACAAGTTCAAGACCCGACTCATGGCCTATTCGCAAGTCAATTACGGCATATTCGGGTAAGTTTTGTTCCGCCAGGCTAATTCCAGTAGCCACATCATGAGCCATAAGCACGTCATAATTTCTTTTTTCCAATGCTGCCTTAAGTACCTTGCAAAAGGTCTCATCATCATCAACCAGCAATAAACCGGGTTTATCAATCTCCTGAACCGTCATCATCATCGTTGCCCTCCTCACGATTAAAAAGTGGCAAGGTTATTTCCACACAAGCCCCACCGGATTCCATGTTCTCAAATTGGATTTTACCCCCAATGCGATGAATTGTAGAGCAGGTCAAAAATAGACCTACGCCCAGACCACCTTTCTTGCTGGTCAGGGGTTGCTTGCCAACTATTTCGGAAAAATCAGGGGGAAGGCCCGGACCAAAGTCGCGAATCTTAATGATTAGATGCGTTAGAGTCCATGAAGCATGAAACTCGATCCCTTGTTCAATAGTAGTTGCTTCAGCCGCATTATTTAAAATGTTAATAATAGAGTGCGTTAAGGTACGTTCAGCAATGATTTGAGCGTCAGCGGCGACATCAACGTCAATAAAAAATCGTAGCTTGACACCGGGTTTGTGGGTACGCCATTGCGTGATGACGTTGTCGATATATTCCGCCATCGGCATGATGCTGCCAGACTCTGCCCGCATCTCGCCCGCCGATGCCGACATCACTGACAATGCCTCCTTGCAGCGGTTGATTTGTTGCTGCATGATCAGCGTTTTCTCGTGCAAATCCGGGAATCGATGAATGGGGTAGTCCTGTTCCAGTTCATGCGCAACAATGGCAATTGTCCCCAACGGTGTGCCCATATCATGAGCGGCACTCGCAGCCAGGGTGCCCAAGGCAATAACCCGTTCATCCCTTAAGGCATTTTCTCGTGCTACAGCCAGACTCCGCTCCTTGAACTTAAGGGTTCTGGCCAAATTGGCAACAAAAAAAGCGACCAAACCGGCACTAAACACAAAACCAAACCACATGCCAAACATATGCAAGCTGAAATAGCTCTTATCGCTCATCACATGCGCATGTTGCATCATTCGATAGTACTCTAAATCCGAATGCGGTACTTCTGGAACTGGCGCGTGAGGCTCTATCGAAGGCAGTGGAATATTAAAAGCGATCAACGCCGTGTAAATGGCCGTCGTCAAAATCACCATGTACCACGCATAGGCTTGCGGTAGCATGATCGCAGTGACCATTAGCGGCAATAAAAACACCCAAGTGATGGGATTCGACGCGCCGCCCGTTAAATAGAGTAACGCAGCAATCGCCAGGACATCGACGGCCAGCTGAGAAAATATTTCTGCATCCGTAACGGGTTCCTCCGTTTGCATTCGCATGGAAGTAAAAACATTAAAGGCACCGAGTGACAATACCACCATCCAAAGTTGTTGCTGCGGCAACCGAATGTTAAGCGCATTTATGGACAAAAAGATGAGTAAAGTTTCGCCCACTATCATCATGTTTCTGAGAATAAAAAGCCATTTCAGGTTTTGGCGGGCAGAAATTTCTGATTTGGGAGTTACTTGTGTAAGCATTATTGTCGAAGTTATGGTCAATACCGTGTTGTTAAATTGAGACTAAACTAATGCAGCATAAGTAACCTGCTGATATTAAAAATAAAATAATTTGCTAACCTGCGACAATATGTCACATTTTTATTTGCCTGTTCAGTTGCTATTATGTTACTAACTTTTGAAGCCTATTAGCTGAAAGTTGCGTTATATCCTTCCTAATTTTTAAGCGGTTTTTAACCGCTTTTTTTTTTTGCTCGCGAAACTGCGAAATTAATCATAGTTGACACCACACCCCCCCAATCCACAGTATCCTTGAGGATTTTTAGCAAGATACTGCTGGTGATAATCTTCTGCATAATAAAATTCACCTGAATTCATAATTTCGGTTGTAATAGAATTAAATCCCGCCTGTGTCAAACGCTCTTGGTATATTTTTTTTGATTCAAACGCCGTATCCAACTGTTCTTGATTATAGGTGTAGATGCCGGATCGATACTGGGTACCCATATCATTCCCTTGCCTCATCCCCATAGTCGGATTATGAGATTCCCAGAACAGTTTCAGTAATTCGCCGTATAAAATGCGCTCCGGATCAAAAAGTACTCGGACCGCTTCCGCATGCCCGGTAAGTCCCGTACATACTTCTTCATAGCTTGGATTGACTGAAAAACCACCTGTATAGCCTACCATCGTACTAAACACATTGGGATATTGCCAAAATTTACGCTCGGCCCCCCAAAAACAACCCAAGGCAAAAAGTGCCTGATGTAAATGCTCAGGAAAGGGAGGCACAATCGGGCGTCCTGTCACAAAATGTGTTTTGCTTACACGAACCGGCATATCTCTTCCCGGCAATGCCTGTGCAGGATCGGGTAGAATGGCCTTTTTTGCAGAAAAAATCATGATTCAACTTTTTATCAAAAGAGTACGGAACAGTTGGACGTGTTTGAATGTGAGAGGTTCAATGACTATCTATATGATATATCGGCGTTATCTTCGCAGAAAAAGCCACGATTAAGACAAGTTCACTACTCATAGCAAAGATCACTCAGATTTGCGATTATATTACAATTGGATACATTAAAGAAAATGTCTGGAGCATCATGATCGAAGAAGATTTACTATACCGATTTGTTTTTGAGGAAGCGGGTATACGTGGAGAATGGGTAAAACTGGGGCCCAGCCTGCAGGCATCCTGCCGACACCAACAGGGTCCTGGCCATGTCCAACAGTTATTGGGACAAGCATTGGCAGCTGTCGTCATGCTGACAGCTACGGTAAAATTTAAAGGCTCCATGATACTTCAAGCTCAAGGTCAGGGCGATATCAGAGCTGTCGTGGCACAATCAACGCATGACAAAAAAATCAGGGGATTATTAAGAAGTAACGAAACGGTACCCGCCGGCACGCTGCAAGACATGTTCGGCCAAGGAGGACGTTTGGTGATCACGATAGAATCGGATAATGCCGATCCTTATCAAGGTATCACCGCACTTCAAGGTTATAATTTAGCCGCCGCTCTGGAAACTTACTTCACACAGTCCGAGCAGCTTAATACTCGATTATGGCTGTTTGCCAGCGAGCATCAAGCCGCCGGCTTATTGATACAGGAACTTCCCGAACAAACCGGTTACCAAACTGATTGGGAGCATATCGAGATGCTGGCTAATACGGTCACCGATCAAGAATTGATCAAACTGAATTGCGAGCAGCTTCTACATCGTTTGTTTCACGAAGAAAAAATTCGCTTATTTGAACCTGAGCCCATTCAATTTAAGTGCACTTGCTCTCGACAAAAAATTGAAGATACCTTGCGAGCCTTGGGAAAATCTGAGCTCTATGAAATACTTAAAACGCAGTCTACCATCGAAGTAGACTGTGAGTTCTGTAGGGAACATTATAGTTATGATGCTATCGACATAAAAAACCTGATGTCTGATGGCATATCTCCGCCCTCTGATACGAGGCACTAATTACTGACCCATTTTTGATTTCGCCTGCTCTCGATGGCCCATGCTGCTGTTGACCCTAGAAAAATCTTTTGATCCATGAAAAACAGAAATGACACGAACATATACCGAGTAGTAGATCGCCCCCCCCAAAGAACGAATAGCCGTGGAATACAACATGCTGACGCCTTAATGTATTTCACGCTTTCGGAACAATCTCGGGGGTTCAGGTTAAGGGAATCTCGAATAATTATTCGATGAAGCTTCGCCAGGATCGGCACGGGCGGCTAAACTAAACGGCATTGCCCTTTAATGACCTGCAAATATCGCAGCCAGCGAATTGGCTACAACCTCGCCACCCCGTTCTTTGACAAAATCAACCACTATCGGGATGAATTGTTGTACCATTTGCGGAGACATCCCTTGTTGTTGAAAAGCCGATGCAAGTGCAACTGCACTGCCAACGGTTTCACCAGCTCCACCCGTAATTGTGGACAATCGTCCTGACAAGCCACCCAGAGCGTCGGGTTGCTGAGCAACAGGAACTCCGCCTAATAACTCCTGTATGCCCGGAACCGACTGCTCAAGCCTGGAGAATGTTTCAGACGGCATTTTGCTTTTAGCCATTTGAAACAGAGCACCTGCACCACCTACTGCTTGTGTTTGACTAACGCCTGTTTTTTTCATCAACAAATCAACCAAACCACCGGATTGAACGATTCCGCTGGCCCCGAGTGTTGGTTGATTATTCTGCAATGCCTGTCCAGCATTGCCGGAAGTCTGTCTGTTTTGTCCGGGTAGCGGCGTAGGTGCAACAGCCTTGGTTGCTGAATTGAGCACATCCCTCCAGCCCGCATTAACGGGAGCTGTTAAGGCGAACATAAGTATCAAGGGTGAACAGATGGTTAGAACGGATATTTTTTTCATGGGACTCTCCAAATTTAATTTTCCAACTCAACATGTAATGTGCTGCTCAACCTAACACAAACATCAAAATTCAACGCATCCATCCGGCATTTCTCACGTTCAAAACAACAGCAACCATAGTATTTTCATGCATGCAATTCCCTTAAATTAACTTAACTAAATACCGATCACAGGAACAGGATTTCTTTAATCATGGCATAATAGCGACGATGATTTCACGACAACCATTTGAATCTTGCTGGACTCATAATACTGACAACCAACGATATTTCGGTTTTTGAATTTGATTCCGTGGAACTTAGCACTTTTACATTGCACTGAGGCCCCGACCAGCCTATTTTCTCGATGTCCTCTGCTTACCCCCCCCAATTACCAGCAGATGAACCTTGGCTATGCTCAGTGTGAGCATGATTTATTTTTTATCAATGAGTTATGTAACCCCATTGTGAGCGACGTGGTGTTGGACAAAGTTAATGCACATACATGATCAAAAACTCCGCGAATTGGCGCTTGCTGTCATCCAGACAGAAACTGAGGCCATAGCGGCTCTGGCCGACCAAATAAATGATGCTTTTGTAGCCGCTTGTCATTTGATGTTCAAATGTACTGGCCGCATTGTAGTGACCGGCATGGGTAAATCGGGACACATTGCTGGTAAAATTGCGGCGACTTTAGCGAGTACAGGAACGCCTGCCTTTTTTGTTCATTCAGGCGAAGCCAGTCATGGCGACCTGGGTATGATTACCAAACAGGATGTCGTGCTGGCTTTATCAAATTCCGGCGAAACCGATGAGGTTTTAACTATTTTACCTATCATCAAACGTTTGGGTGTACCTTTAATTGCTCTGACAGGCAATCCTGCTTCAACACTGGCCAAATTTTCCACCACACATATTGATGTTAGCGTCAAACAAGAAGCCTGTCCCTTGGGTCTGGCGCCCACATCCAGCACCACGGCCGCTTTGGTGATGGGTGATGCATTGGCAATATCCTTGTTGGAAGCACGTGGTTTTACACGTGATGATTTTGCTTTATCACATCCCGGCGGCAGTTTGGGAAAACGCTTACTACTAAGAGTCAGTGATATCATGCATGTCGACAATGAATTGCCTTCTGTGCCGGAATCAGCACTCATCAGTTATGCCTTATTGGAAATGACTGAAAAAAAACTGGGAATGACAGCCATTGTCGACCCATCCAATACAGTAGTCGGAATATTTACCGATGGCGATTTAAGGCGAATGCTGGCAAAAAATCTGGATATTCATCAAACAGCCATCGCAAGTGTCATGACGGCCAACTGCACGGTAATTCCACCCTCCCTTCTGGCTGCTGAGGCCATGCAGATAATGGAACAAAAAAAAATCAATGCACTCATCATCGTTGACGAAGAACAGCATGCTATAGGCGCGATGAATATGCACGATTTGATACGAGCGGGAATCGTCTGATGATAACGACAAAATCAGAGCCTACATTATCGGAAGCTATTGTAGAAAAAGCTAAAAAAATTAAACTGTTGATTCTCGATGTGGACGGTGTCCTAACCGATGGCAGACTGTTTTTTGACAACGATGGCAACGAATATAAATCGTTTCATGCCCGCGACGGCCATGGCATCAAACTATTACGACAAACGGGCGTAGAGGTCGCCGTTATCTCCGGACGTAAATCGCAAATGGTCGCATTGCGCATGAAAAACCTGGGTATTGAACTGGTTTATCAAGGCTACGAGAACAAGCGTTCCGCGTTTATGGACATTATTGAAAAAGCCGGAGTAACACCGGAACAAACCGCCCACGTAGGCGATGACTTACTGGATTTACCCATAATGGTGAGAGTCGGTTTGGCAATTGCAGTAAACGATGCGAACTATGCCGTCCAACAACACGCCGATTGGTGTACAAGATTGCCGGGCGGGCAAGGCGCTGTTCGGGAAGTCTGCGATTTTCTGATGCTGGTTCAAGGCAATCTTGACGATGTTATCAACACTTACCTGCAATAATGAATTTTAAACACTATCTGTATTTAGCCTTACTAGCACTACTAAGCTGGTGGCTGGTGAAACTGACCGGCTTGGATTCCATCACCCGCTCGAATGCGCCCCTACACAGCGCTGATTATTTCAGTACCGGCTATAGCAAATGGGAAATGGATGATCGCGGGCAATTAAAGAGCCAATTACTGGCAGATCAAATGATTCATTACAGCGATGATCAAACGACACATATGATCAAGCCATTGATGTATTCTTATAATGAAAAAAACCCTCCTTGGGTTATTAAATCAGAAACCGGAATCCTGTCTGCCGATGGTAATAATCTTCTGCTAAATGGCAAAGTGATCATCGACAGAGCCAAGGGACCGGGTACCAAACCTTTGACCATCAACACATCGAATCTAAAAGTGAAGCTTGCAACCCGTTACGCTGAAACAAAAGAGTGGGCAGAGCTAATCAGCCCCCCCAACAGAACAACGGGAACCGGGATGAAAATGGTTTATACCCAGCCTATTCGTCTGGACTTACTAGCCCATGTAAAGGGAAAATATGAAACAAAATAAAAAACAACATCTTATTTATATAATCCTAATAATATTCAGTGGCATGAATAACCATGCCTACGGTTTGGCCAGTGACGCCAGCCAACCCATCACCATAGATTCAAATACGGCCACCTATGATGATGCCACAGAAACCAGCACGTACACTGGCAACGTTGTTTCCATTCAAGGCAGTATTCGCGTGAACTCGGATAAACTCGTGGTTTACTTTATCAATGGCGATGTCGATAAATTGGTATTCACTGGCAAGCGCGCAAAATTCAAACAGACCCCAAGCGAGGGCGAAGACGATATTACCGGAGAAGCATTAACGGGCGAGTATTATCCTAAAAAGAATCTGCTCGTTCTGATTGATGAGGCCACAGTCTGGCAAGGTAACGCGACGTATTCCAGCAAATTAATTGAATATGACAGTAAAAGCTCGCTGGTTAGAGCGGGAGAAAAATCATCGGATGCTAAACGCGTGCATGTCATTCTCAAACCAAAATCCAAAGAAGTGAAACAATAATGATCACTCTTGCCGCGACTCAACTGAAAAAACGCTACAACAATCGTAATGTTGTAAACGGAGTCTCATTTCAAGTACAAACCGGTGAAATTGTAGGCTTGTTAGGACCCAACGGGGCTGGCAAAACAACCAGCTTTTACATGATCGTAGGCCTCATCAAGGCCGATGAAGGTGAAATCAAGCTGGATTCGCGGATCATTACACACGACCCCATGCATCTAAGAGCACAGCTGGGTATTGGTTACTTGCCCCAGGAACCCTCGGTTTTCCGTAAGTTAAGCGTCGCCGATAATTTACGTGCCGTTTTACAAATCCGTTCGGATTTAACCTCGGGCCAGATCGAACTGGTCATTGAAGAATTATTGCAAGAATTCCATATCTTACATTTGCGCGATCAAATCTCCATGAGTCTGTCCGGCGGAGAACGACGACGTGTCGAAATAGCCAGAGCGTTAGCGACTGATCCACAATTCATTCTATTGGATGAACCATTCGCCGGCGTCGATCCCATATCAGTGGAGGATATAAAAAGAATCATCGAGCATTTGAAAGATCGAGGTATCGGAGTTCTGATTACCGAACACAATGTCAGAGAAACACTAGGCATTTGTGATCGTGCGTATATACTTAACGAAGGCAAGGTAATCGCGGAAGGCGTTGCAGAAGCAATCATTGCCAATGAAGAAGTACGAAAAGTTTATCTAGGCAAAAACTTTAGTCTTTAATTCCATTGTATTTTCAAAGATTATGACCCAATGAAACAATCCCTACATCTTCGGCTAGGCCAACAACTCAGCATGACGCCGCAATTGCAGCAAGCGATCAAGTTGTTGCAATTGTCGACTTTAGATTTGCAGCAAGAAATTCAGCAGGCGCTGGAATCCAATATGATGCTGGAGATTGATGAGGATGAAACAAGCTTTCAGGGACTGAACGCCACTGCTGAAAAAAAAACTGAAACTTCCGATTCTCAAACCAGCGAAGGATCACAAACCGATATACCAGATGAATTACCCCTGGATTCATCCTGGGATGATGTTTACGACAGCATCATGGAATCGAGTACCAATTTAGCCGACACAGATACCGTTGAATTTGAATCGCAACAATGCAAATCTTCTACGCTACTGGATCATTTGTTATGGCAACTTGAATTAACACGCTTTTCTGAACGCGATCATGCCATAGCCATTGCCATCATCGATTCTGTCAATGATGACGGCTATCTAAGAAATACGCCTGAAGACATATATCAAGGCCTGCAAAGTCAACTGGATGATTTGGAACTGGACGAAGTAAACGCCGTATTACACAGAATCCAGCAATTTGATCCAGCGGGTGTGGCGGCAATTAATCTCAGTGATTGCCTCAGAATACAACTATTGCAACTACCCGAAGACACACTCTATAGAGAAGACGCTTTAAAACTCGTCTCACACCATCTTGAATTATTGGCCTCTCACGATCAAACCAAACTTTTACGTCGCTTAGGCATCACTGCCAGAGAGCTGAATGAAGTCATCGTCTTGATACGCTCACTAGACCCTAAGCCGGGTTCAAAAATTCAGGATTCTGACTCCGAGTATGTAATCCCGGATGTCTATGTAACCAAACAAAACGATAAATGGCAAGTTAACCTGAATCCGGATATTGCGCCCAAATTGCGTATCAATCCTTTTTACTCTAACATGGTTAAACGTGCGGACTACAGCAAAGACAATACCAGCATGAAAAATCACTTGCAGGAAGCAAAATGGTTTATTAAAAGTCTTCATAGCCGCAACGATACATTACTGCGAGTGGCGCAATGTATCGTGGAAAAGCAAACAGGATTTCTTGAGCATGGCTCCATTGCCATGAAACCGATGGGCCTGAAAGTTGTTGCCGAAGAACTCGAGCTACATGAATCGACCATATCGCGAGTAACAACACAAAAATTCATGCATACGCCCAACGGGATCTTTGAGTTCAAGTACTTTTTTTCAAGTCATGTATCAACCGAAGGAGGCGGAGAATGCTCATCGACAGCCATTAGAGCATTCATTAAAGAATTAATTGGCAACGAAAATCTGGCAAGACCGCTAAGTGATAGTAAAATAGCCGATTTACTCAATGAAAAAGGCATTAATGTAGCCAGAAGAACTATAGCTAAATACCGCGAAGCGATGCTTATACCATCGTCCAGTGACAGAAAGCGTATCTTGTAACGCTTAATAATTAAAAATCATTCATACCAAAATAAAGGAGTTTATGCCATGCATGTTATTGTAACAGGTCATCATCTTGAAATAACTGACGCTTTAAAAGCGCATATTGATGCAAAATTTGAAAAATTAGCCCGTCATTTTGATAATGTTACTGATGTACACGTCATTTTAAGTGTGGAAAAACTGGTTCAGAAAGCTGAAGCCACACTGCAACTCAGCGGCGCCAAGCTGTTTGCCGAAGATCATCAGGAAGATATGTATTCCGCCATTGATAACATGGTCGACAAATTAGATCGTCAAATTACCAAACATAAAGAAAAAACCGGAAGCCATCGTTAATCTGTCAGTAAGGTGCAGGGTGAAATTTTCAACCTTGTACCTTAACCCAGCCCCATTAATCATGAAACTTATCATCGTAAGCGGACTGTCTGGATCAGGCAAAACCATCGCCCTTGATACACTTGAGGACTGTGGTTATTACTGTATTGATAATCTCCCGGTTAAGTTGCTTGAAGATTTTATCAATCACGTCATGCTGGTTGATAAGAAAACCTACGCAAAAACAGCGATAGGTATTGATGCCAGAAATCAAAGTGAAAGTCTGGTTAATTTTTCTGACAACCTAAAGATGATTCGCGAAAAAGGAATTGATTGCGAAATTATATTTATGGAAGCAGAAGAGGCTACGTTATTAAAACGTTATAGCGAAACTCGCCGAAAACATCCGCTGACGGATTATAATATTGCATTAAAAGAAGCCCTTAAAATAGAAAAGGAAATGCTGACTCCGGTTGCCAAACATGCCAGCGTCATGATTGACACAAGTCGAACGCACTATCATCAATTAAGGGAGTTGATCAAAGACCAGGTTGGTGAACGAGATTTCAAACACATATCCTTACAGTTTCAGTCATTCGGCTATAAACATGGCATACCCTTGGATGCCGATTTCGTTTTTGACGCAAGAAGCCTACCCAATCCCTACTGGATTCCTGACCTTCGGGGATTAACCGGAAAGGACCAGCCGGTCGTGGATTTTCTCAAAGATCACGCACTCGTCACAGAATTTTATCGAGACATCACCGATTTTCTTGAGCGTTGGATACCTCGATTCGAGGCCGAAGGACGGAGTTATCTGACTATCGCCATTGGATGTACAGGGGGACAACACCGTTCAGTGTTCCTGGTCGATGCCTTAGCGAGACAATTTAAAAGCCCAGTCCTGAATGTAATTATTCGCCATCGGGAACTGCATTAATTGCAGGGCGCTGCAATTCGACTCCGTCGTTGGAAAATCAACTCAGAAGCTCTAAATACATGTACCGTGAGAGAGGATTAATCAGCCAGAAAACTTCTGCCGACAATTGCTCCCTTTAACTCTTTTAGAAGCTACCCAAAAACAGTGATTATTGCTGTAAAACCTACACATATAAGTTTTACAATTAATAAAAAGCAACGATATAATTCAGTTAATTGAAAACCTCGTTTACTCAGCCCGATATGCTTTTGCTGAAACTCAAGTTAATCGCCTTAATCTTTCCTTAATCGACTTAGGGGTATAGTAATCTTTTAATTCGAAAACTTTATTATTACATATCAAATAGATACTTTTGATACAACTATTAGCATGTCAAATTATAAAACCAATTTTTTAAGGCTCGTTTTAATTTCAGGACTGTTAGCTCTCAGCGGATGCCAAACCATGTCCGGTTTTTTCCCTGACCATACAGAAACTGCTGTAACTCCAGCAATAGTCCCGACCGAACATCAAACTATTGCTACTCACGAGTTTACGCTCTCCAAAGACCAGGAAATGGTCGGCACCATGGCCGCAGTCAACACCCGTGAAAATGATACATTGTCTGATATAGCCAGACACTATGGCCTGGGATACAACGATATTACGATTGCCAATCCCAGCATTGAACCATGGACTCCGAAACACAATAGCCGCGTATTACTCCCATTGCGTTTTATAGTTCCGGATGCCCCTCACAAGGGAATTGTATTGAATCTGGCCAATATGCGGATGTTCTATTACCCCAGAAAAAAAACTGACAAGCTCTTCACTTATCCAATCGGGATTGGTCGGCAAGGTTGGAATACACCGATGGGACTAACTCGTATCGCTGACAAGAAAGCTAACCCCACCTGGACCGTGCCTGACTCCATACAGCGCGAACATGCAGAAAAAGGCGCTCCATTACCAAAATTAGTTCGCGCAGGTCCTGACAACCCGCTGGGTTACTATGCAATGCACCTTGGTTTTCCGGGCTATCTCATTCATGGCACCAATAAACCTTATGGAATAGGCATGCAAATCAGCCATGGCTGTGTTCAACTTTATCCAGAAGACATCAAGGATTTATTTGATAAAGCAACCGTGGGCATGGAGGTACGGATAACTCACCAGCCTTACCTGACAGCATGGGATAACAATATGCTTTTTTTGGAAGCGCACGAACCACTAGAAAAATGGATCCGAAATAAAGCGCAACTAAAAAAGCAATTATTGAAAAAGCTAAACAAAATTAGCAGCAAAACAAACTCTACCATTGATTGGAAAAAAGTGGACCGGATCATTGAACGTTCTGATGGAATTCCCACGCCCATTCTAGTTAATAGCCCAGATATCGTGGATATCTCGAAATCTGCAATGCAAATGGCACATCCGGATCGATTATTTGAACAACCCCTAATTGCTGAGTTGAAGGAAAGCGACTGGTCAATTTTAGTGGCTACGTTCGATGACGAGGACAAAGCACAGGAAATGGCCGCTATGCTCAACCATCAAGGCCCTACCATCCCGGCCAGAAAAGTTAAAAAAGATGATTCTTACCAAGTAATAGCTGGACCATTTAAGAGCAAATCTGAAGTTAAAGCGGTTGCAAAACGTATCAAAGTTGATTTTGAAATGTCTGTCGAACCGCTAGAGCCACGCTTACTTTCCAAAAAATAATCCACTCCATCATTTCATTTTATGGAATGTCTTTTTATTTCATTAAGTTGCATATAATTTTGGTCAATTCGTTGTGCTAGCGATGTAAATCACAATAACCCTTAAATCAAGTTTGTTTTAGTATTCACATTCAGCGAAATATGGCTATCGAAATAGAACATAAATTTCTACTGGCAAATGACGATTGGCGACAGCAAGTGACTAAATCCGCCCAGTTTAAACAGGGGTATTTGTCCTCTGTAGCCACAAGCTCGATCAGGATCAGAATTAGCGACAACCAGGCGTGGTTGAATATAAAAAGCGCAACCATAGGCACTCAACGCCAAGAATATGAATATCAGATCCCCCTATCCGACGCAAATGAAATACTCAATAACCTCTGCAATAAACCCATTATTGAGAAAACACGCCATTACATCACAATAGGCAACAATTTATGGGAAATCGATGAATTTGAAGGCGCGAATGAAGGACTCATTGTAGCGGAAATTGAATTGTCTGAAATAAACCAGAAATTCATCAAGCCACATTGGCTTGGCAATGAGGTAACGCAGGATTTGCGATATTACAACAACAACTTAGTGCGTCACCCATACTCTGACTGGAAATCAGACTAAATTACAATAAAAAGTATTGAATTCAACGACATTTTACTCTATAGTTGTCGTATGAAAAAAACAACTTTTGTTGCTTTATTGCTACTAACAACCCAGTGTTTCGCCGAGACTTTAAAAACATCTCTTGCTGACATAGAGTCGGAGTGGGCTGCAATTTACTATACGATGCCCAAATCAAAACAAACTACATCGTATCCACAACTGCTTTCGAAAACTATTAATTTAGCGACTCAATTTCCAAATAACTCGGAGCCATTATTTTGGGAAGCCGTCATTAAAGCCTCCTATGCTGATCATCAGGATGCCATATCAGCACTGACCTCTATCCATGAAGCTCGAGATTTATTAATAAAAGCGCTTTCAATAAACCCGGAAACAATGAATGGGGCCGCTTATGTCACACTGGGAACACTCTATTATATGGTTCCAAAATGGCCAATTGCATTCGGAGATAATGCAAAAGCCCGGGAAATGCTCGAGACCGCATTAAAAATAAACCCTGAAGGTATAGATTCAAATTACTATTATGCCGACTTTCTTCTTTCAAATAATGAAATCAATGAAGCTGAAAAATATTTCAAGAAAGCCGCTACCGTTCCTCTAAACACAAAAACCTCAGTAGCCGATTTACGCCTGCAGGAAGAAGCAAAAATTGCTTTAGCAAAGACAAAAAAAAGAAAATTGGCCAATTCAGGCGAGTTTTTATCTTTTTTTCGCTCGACAACAATCAGATAGTTTTAGATTGGCGTAACGAGTTGCTCTATCACGTTAAAAGGTGGTAGGCAACCGAAGTGAGTGGTTGTTTTGTTGTAGCTGGTACAAAAAGTGAAGCTATCACCTTTTACGAAAAACAGCTTTTTTTGCAGCGTTCTCAGATCAATCAATCAACAGAACATCAATGAAGCTTTTTGGATTTAATGAGTTTTCAATAAAGCAAAATAACTATTGCCGCTAACCACGCGGCTTTTTTATGCCTGAATGTCGGCAATTGTTGCGAGTGTTTTTTGAACGTGCGCCAAAAATATCTAAGTCAATAAAAAAGGCTTGGATATTATTCTAAGCCTTTGATATATATGGTAGGCGCGATTGGACTCGAACCAACGACCCCCACCATGTCAAGGGGATAAACCCAAAATTCCACAACACCACACAACAAACAATAGCATCATAATCAATAGTTTGGTTATTTAGTGCTATTGTGCATTATTGCCAATATTTGCCATTTTTTATGGCTTAGTGTGACGTGAGTGTGACGTATGATATAATGGAACCCTAGAAACAACGCGGGCCTGAAGGTGTTACCAGCACCAACAAGCCCTCACCGATTCACTTAACAGACGGGTTAAGCAAATGGCTAACATTATTATACGCCAATGCCTGAACTCAAGGGGCAATTATGGCGAACATCAGAACTCGAACAGACAAGAGTGGCAAAACATATCACACTGTACAGATAAGGCTTAAAGGTTATCCACCGCAAACAGCCAGTTTTAACAGGCTAACTGATGCCCGAAAATGGGCGCAACTGACTGAAGCAGCGATAAAAGAAGGCCGACACTTTAAAACCACCGAAGCTAAAAAGCACACCGTATCAGATTTAATTGATAGATACGTTGCTGAAGTTTTACCGACCAAACCAAAAAAATCCGCTGACAGAAAGCATCAACTAGCATGGTGGCGAGACAAGATAGGCGCGTATCTTTTGTCTGACATAACTCCTTCTTTATTGGCGCAATACCGCGATGAATTGAGTGCGGATATAACACAAACAGGTAAACCAAGAAGCCCAGCTACGATAGTCCAATACATGACAGCAATAAGCCCAGCGTTTAATCTTGCTGTCAGTGAATGGGAATGGTTGAGTGACTCACCCATGAGAAAAGTTAAGAAACCATCAGAGCCTCGTGGTCGTGTTCGTTATCTTGATGATGATGAACGACAAAGACTTTTAACGTCCTGCAAGGGATCTCCTAACAAATTACTTTATCCGGCATTTATCCTAAGCCTTTCAACAGGAATGCGGTTATCCGAGACCATGAACCTGTATTGGAAGGAACCCAGCAGCCCACCAACAGAAACTGCTTGGGGTGTTGTCAATCTAGCCGAGTCATGCGTAATCTTGCACGCCACTAAAAACGGAGACCGGCGGCGCGTACCGTTAGCCAATCAAGCATTGATTGAACTTCAAAAACTAGGCAAGGTTAGGCGATTAGATACGCAACTGGTATTCCCTTCACCTACTCAACCACAAAAACCAATAGAGTTAAAGAAGTCATGGATTAATGCCCTAAAACGCGCTGAGGTTGATAACTTTCGATGGCATGACCTGAGACACTGTACGGCTAGTTATCTAGCCATGAACGGCGCAAGTTTGGCAGAAATAGCCGAAGTGTTAGGGCATAAAACATTAAGCATGGTTAAGCGCTACAGTCACCTATCAGACGGTCATGTTTCAAACGTGGTTGCAAGCATGAACGATAAGATATTCGGGGGTGTGTTGTGAAAGATGCAAACACATTCTCAGTTGACAAACTACTCGAAACATCAGTGCCGGCGCTTTTTGTAAAAGCCGGAATTAATGATGATCCGTTTAATCAAGGTTTTTACAAAGTTATATGGACAAAAATGCTTGAGCGCGAGCGTGACGAGCTGTCGGCTGTTGCATATTCCGATTTAAAACAATCACGGATACAGCAAATCAATAAAAAATTGAGCGAGTTCAAACATGAACCAATTGAGGAACCATTACCCAAGCTAGTGGGGGAGCCTGACCGCAAAGAAAGGAACCTGACTAAATGGTTGCGTGAAACTTGGATCAAAGAAGGCAAGTTGGGTGGCACAGGGTTTTTTAATGTGTTGAGACGATACGTCAATGTATCTGGAAGTCCTATTGTTGAGCACTACACTTCCGGGAAAAATGGTGCTGGACTTCGATGGAATACCGGAAATGCTACAAACTACATGACAAAAAAAACGATTCAGTCAAAAGTGAGCATATTCAAGAAGTCACCGTAACAAACCCCTGTCAAGCGTTAAAATCGAGCAAATTTCCATGTAAGTTTCCCGCTAACATTCCATATTAGCCAATGTGGAAATCGGGAAAAATTCGGGTTTTTAATACTCCTACCGCGTTTTTGCGGTTAACTCGGAGTATTAAAAATGTCAAATATACACACCGTCAGACAATTCCAAGAAAAGCATCCGGCCTTTACTATCGGCGGCCTGCGTTCACTGATCTTTCATGAGCACACGAATGGGTTGGCGAAGGCGGGCGCGGTCCTTCGCATTGGGCGAAAAGTCCTCATCGACGAATTCAAATTTTTAAAGTGGATTGAATCACAAAATGGCGGTGCAAGATGAGTCGCCCGCATGAGATCGCCCCCGCCGAGCAGGACGGGGGCAGAACAACATTTCAAAAGCAAAGTAAGATTAACACACAAGCCTCTGATTATCAATGCGTTATTAGGGCTCTCGAAGCTAACGTGCAGCGTCAAATTAGGTTGATTGAGCGTCTTAAGACGTTGCAGGAGGTGTGTTGTGAACGTTAATTTCACCATATTCCAAAGCCCCAATGCATTGACGAAACAGTACACCATCGACGATTCCGGTTCTATAGTTAAACATCCAGCGGCGACAATGACGTCGGGTGCAGCGAAGTGTGTGTCGATGCCGTTTGCCGAGTTCGCAAAGGCGCTCAGCGATGTTCCTGCGAACGTGGCGTTTGGATATGGCGGGGCCCGCGCAACATTGCCGCGCAAACTCGCAATCACCGTTTCAGGCAAGGAGCGACCTGCTGACGGTGTTGTGTCTCGTAGTAAGCGATTTTTTGAATATCAAAACTGCCCTGGCATTCTGATGTTGGATCATGACCCGAGCGAATACGGTCAATCGTTTAGTCCAGAGGAGCTACTTAACGCCTTAGCGACCATTCATCCCGAACTCAGGAACGCAGCCCGGGTCGTTCGAGGCAGCGTGTCGGCGGGCGTTCACCGGGTGGGTGAATTGCCACAACCCGGTCGCGGCTTCCACATCTACATTCCGGTTCAAAATGCTGCTGACATTCCCCGGTATGGTCGAACGCTGTTCGATCGGTTGTGGCTCGCGGGCCACGGGTTTGTTGCACTCGCGGCCAATGGCGCTGCACTGGTCCGGAGTCCAATCGACAGTGCAGTGTTTAATCCGGAAAGGCTCGATTTCGTTGGCAAGCCCGTCATATCGGGCGAAAGCTTGACCTATACTCCACAAACACCCCAATACACCGAAGGTAATGCGCTCGACACGATGCGATTGACAGATTTATCTAGTGGTGAAGCACTGCTTGTCAAACAAATGCAAGCCAGCGCCGCTTCAGCGATCAAAACGCAAACATTAGCGAAACAAGCAGATTGGATGGAGGCTCGTGTTAACGCGATGGTTTTGGCGGGCGTTAATGTTGATGCTGCCCGCTCAACTGTAAAAAGCACTGTCGAGGGTGGGTTTAAGGATTTATATGACAATTTCATTCTGGAATTTACAAGCGGGCCTGTAACGGTTGCTGACGTGCTTGCCGCGCCCGACATTTATGACGGCAAGGCGCTTGCTGATCCTGTAGAGGGGCGAGACTACGGCGCAACGACGTCGAAATTTTACGCAAACAATGGCACGCCGGTCGTAAATTCGATGGCGCATGGTGGTGGCAAGTATTTTTTACGCGCACTACCAAAATTTGATTCAGGTTTTTGTGTGCAGTCCGAAGCTGCACCGATTGAGGCTTTGATCGAGTTCGAATGGGAAAGGCCGATCGAAATTGAAAGCAATGTTCCCCCCGTTGACGCGTTGACGCCCGAGCTGATACCTGAACCCCTGAGGCCATGGCTGGCGGATGTAAGCCACCGGATGCAGACACCACCGGACTTCGCGGCAGTATCCGCAATTGTAATTGCTGGCTCTTTAATCGGTGCTGGCTGCAGCATTAGGCCCAAGCGATATGATGATTGGGAGGTGGTTCCTAACGTATGGGGCGCGTGTATCGGTCGACCGTCTGTTGTCCTTAAATCGCCTTCAATGAAAGAACCTATGCAGTTACTGGAGCGCCTCCAAGCGGAGTTTGGCGAATTGTTCGAGCAGGAAAAAGCAGGGGCAGAGTTCGACAGCTTAGCGAATAAAGCCATGCTGGACGATGTGAAGGGGCAGTTATCCAAAGCAGCTAAAGGCGCGGGCAAAGATAGAGCGGTTAATCCTGACGACATGCAGAAGCTTAAGGCTGATTACCTGGAGCTTACCCAGAACGCAGAACACGAAGCCACCCGGAGACTATTCAAAACCAACGAAAGCAGCATACAAAGCATGACGGTGTTACAAACCCAAAACCCGCGCGGCATACTGGTTTTCAGGGATGAATTGACAGGCTTGCTGGTGAAATGGGACAGAGAAGACGGGCAGGACGAACGCGCCTATTTTCTTGAAGGTTGGAACGGTAACGGCTCTTATACGGACTGCAAAATAGGTCGTGGAGTTACCGATGCCAAACAAATTTGTATCAGCCTATTAGGTGGTATTCAGCCCGACAAGTTAAAGCGTTATCTGTACCAAGCCCAACAAGGCAACAATGACGGCATGATGCAACGGTTACAGCTGGCGGTCTGGCCGGACGAGCCTGAACACTGGCAGCTAATCGACACGATACCGAATAAGGCCGACAAGCAACGAGCTTATGACATTGTGAAGCGATTAGCGGAGCTGGATTTTATCCAATACGGCGCTACTCAAAGTGAGTATGACGACAGACCTTATTTTCGATTCGATGAGGCCGGGCAAGCAGTTTTCAATAAATGGATTATCGAGTTACAGACCGTGAAGATTCGACGAGAAGAAAACCCCTTGATGGCCGAACATTTCGGCAAGTTCCGTTCACTTATGCCTAGTTTGGCGTTGATATTTCATTGCATAGAAATTGCAGACGGTAAGGCGCGCGGCAATGTATCAGAAAAGGCGGCACGACTGGCGGTTGAATGGTGTTCATACCTTGAAAGCCACGCTAGGCGTATTTATGCGATGGCTGAGAGTCCAGAGCACGAGGCCGCTGTGAGGCTGGCTGATAAGATAAAAGCAAAGGCTTTGCCCAGTCCGTTTACGACAAGAGATGTCGAACGTAAATGTTGGCACGGACTGAAGGATAAACAAGAAATTGAATCGGCCTGTAATATCCTGATAGATGAGAACTGGCTCATGATGACGAGAAAACCGAAGCCATCAACAGGGCGGCCACCTTTACCAGATTATTACATCAACCCAATTTTTCTATGAAAACTCGCCTACCCTGCACTGACAGAACCGACAAAACCCCCTTTTTGATACTTTTGTCAGTTTTGTCAGTTCATGGTATAGGCTTTTTCAGAAAAAACAGTATTTGAAAATGCTTAGAGTACGAACCGACAAAACCCCCTTTGCCGGAATACTTAATTAATCCCTTTTTTTTATGAAAACACGCCTACCATGAACTGACAAAACTGACAAAACCCCCTTTTTGATACTTTAGCGGGTTTAGCTGGTTCGGGGTATAGGCTTTTTCAGAAAAAACAGTATTTGAAACGAGGCTATGAAAATGAAAAATGAATTTACATTTAACCGTGGTGAATGGTTAAAAACTGACACACTACCAGACCGGCTAGACGATGAAGCGTTCGATAGCTGGCGCTCACGTGCCGGCATTGGTGAATGTGTGACACATCTGGGCCATGGTTCGCTCGTGCTGTGTATGTACGAGGTGACCGGTACGGGCAGTTATTTTTCTGAGTTATGCCTTGATGGCGTGAATGTCGAACATGCCGTGATGGCCAACCTGCCAAGCATGTTGATGTTCATTAAAGATTACGCGCCGTTAGTTTATCAAGCTCTCACACACGATTGGCAACATGAAGTTAAGCGTTATTTAGGTACGGCATTTACTGTTTGGCATGGTCATAGTATTGATAGGCTATGTAAGCAATGTGACAAATGATTGATATATCAAGGAAATTTCAACATGGCATTTAAAAAAGGTATCTCCGGGAATCCGGCAGGCAAGCCCAAAGGGTCTGCCAAGATTCAACCCTTGCGTGATCAGATCGCCCATGCATTGCCTGAGATTATCAGGACGCTGATCGCACAAGCTATGTGTGGTGACGTGATGGCGGCGCGGTTATTACTCGAACGAGCATTGCCAGCATTGAAGCCACAAGCAGAGCCGGTCCGGTTTGATATAGCAGTCAACGACAGCCTGGCTAATGTTGGTCAGAGTATCATTGAATCTGTTAGCCGGGGTGAATTGCAACCGGATGCAGCGGCACTGATCCTTACTACATTGGCAGGCCAGTCAAAACTTATCGAATCAACAGAGCTTATTACACGTATTGAAAAATTAGAGGAGCAAGCAAAATGAACATTGAACAACGCATAGCCAGGCTGGAAGATACATTCGGCACCGACATCGATGAGGTAATGCCCGAAGGCCTTAGTGCTCAGGAGCAATACATGATACTGATCAATCGAACACCGCCACGACGTAGGTCAACGGCTAACAATAGTAAATGCACGATGACACCTGAAGAGGCTTATCGGTTCATAACGAATGGGGGTGTGTGATGGGCATATTAGCAGGTGCATTGACTGGATTTGGAAAAGGTCTACGTGAGGGGTCGGATCTGATAATTGAAAATAACGAGAAGCTTGCAAAGGAAGCCCGTGACAATCAAGGTCAGATCGATAAAGAACGCCGTATCGAAGAAGCGTTTAAACGGCAGGAAGGTCGTACGGCTCAAGCTCGAAAGGATCAGTTAGCCTCTGACCTACAGTTCACAACTGACCCGACCAATGTCAGTAAGGTCGCTGAAGCGGAGCTGCAGAAGAAGGCGTTAACTGATGGTTATGCCGATGAACGCTCACCGATTGAGATTCAACAGGCTGCAGACATGGAAGCTGCTAAGGACAAAGCCACACATCATGATTTAACAGATCATGAAAATAGACGATTGACTAATGAGCTTACACAATTAAAGAGTGATGAGGCGAAGAAACCGCAGTTTAAAATGTCAGCAACGGCAGAGAAGCAATACGACTTCCTGAAGGCTCCATACGAAAAACTGTCTAGCGCTAAAACTGAGCTAATTAAATCAAGAGACGATGCTATTAGCGTGACTGCATTACAGATGACATAGCTGCGATTGCCCTGGCTTAGATACTGCCTTCTATTGCATTTGGAAATTAAACGCGTTAGTTTTTCAACTATAATGTTAACTTTTCGATAAAAAGTATAGCAATTCTCTGTTAAAGGGAGTTTTCCAATACAGCCCAGTCAAATTTAGGGATGAGTTGAATGAATAATCGTAAAATAACCATCGGGCGCTCAACAGATTGTGACCTTGTCTTGGCTGATTTGACTGTAAGCCGACAGCATGCCGAATTAGAACTGCTAGAAAATGGCCGACTGTTACTGACTGATTGCCACAGTAGCCAAGGCACTTTTGTAATACGGGGCGGGCATGAAGAAAAGATTAAACAACAAGTAGTTTCAAAGCACGATCTATTGATGTTTGGCAATATCACCATTCCGGTTAGTGAAATTTTAACAGCGACGCATCTTTACAATCATGATTCCCCGGTCGTTGAAGTTGAAAAACTGGCACAAAAAGCCAAGTCGCCAGGTAGCATGAAACTCGATCTCAATAAAAATCCTCAACCGGAAAATAACATTGAAGCAACAGACAGTCTTTCTAAGTTATTTTTGTCTTTTGACGGTCGTATATCTCGATCAACCTATTGGTTGAAGTATATGCTGCCATATTCCGTGATTTATGTGGTTTTGACACCGCTGGATATGGTTACTGGAAGCTTTGATCCAACAATCGGGTACGGTACCTTTTCGGGTATTTTTGTATTAGTGGGGCTTATTCCAAGCCTGACGATGGGTATAAAAAGGTGTCATGACCGAGGCAGGACAGGTTGGTTTCTTCTTATCAGTTTGATACCGCTAATCAATATATGGGTGTTAATTGAATTGTGGTTTCTCAAGGGAACTGATGGAATCAACAAGTACGGCCCCGACCCTTTACTTTAATTGAGTTAAGAGTGGATTATCCTGAGTTCTGTGATTAGATAAATGATGGTTATTTCTCAGGATGTTTTACCAATTATTATCCACACGAATTTATAAGGATATTTTGTGAGTGATCTACAGCATTGCATTAATTGTTTACGGGAAACCCAGGGTTTCTATCCTTACCCCTGCCAGCAATGCGATTGGTCGCCGGAGCAACACGGTGAATCAGGACTCTATTTATCCCCAGGGACCATTCTGCATAACCAGTACCAAATAGCCAGAATGTTAGGCCATGGCGGCTTTGGCATTACCTATCTGGCCTGGGACACCCTTCTTGAAATCAAGCTGGCCATTAAAGAATATTTGCCACGGGATTTTGCTACCCGCAATTCAACAAATGCAGAAATTTCCACCTTCGCAGGCGATGCAAAAGAAAACTTTGCTTTTGGACTGGAGCGGTTTTTAGAGGAGGCGCGAACTTTAGCCAAATTTCAACAACATGCCGGTATTGTTTCAGTACTCAATTTCTTTAAAGGCAACGGTACCGGTTATATGGTGATGGAATATGTGGATGGACTCACGTTAAAGGATTATTTGGCCGACGAAGGCAAACTGTCCTGGGAGCAAACACTCGAACTGTTCATGCCGGTGATGGATGCCCTCAGGGAAGTGCATAAACACGGCGTACTGCACCGCGACATCAGTCCGGACAATATTTATCTGTGTCAGGACAACCGTATCAAATTACTGGATTTTGGATCAGCCCGCTATGCCTTGGGCGGACACAGCCGATCGCTTTCTGTGGTAGTCAAGCCCGGTTACGCGCCTGAAGAGCAATACCGCGCTAAAGGCAAACAAGGCGCCTGGACGGATGTTTATTCGGTCGCTGCCAGCATGTACCGCTGTATTACCGGTGTTGTCCCGCCTGAAGCCCTGGATCGACTGGACGAAGATGAGCTGGCCAGACCTTCTGAATTAGGCGTGCAGGTACCGGCAGAGGCTGAAGAAGCGCTGGTGGTTGCCCTTGCGGTTAAGGCTGAAAATCGCACTCAGAGTATTGAAAGTTTTCAGCAGGCGTTATGGAAAAAAATGGATTCCGAACCTGTAACGGCTATGCCTACTGCTACTACAAAGTTAGCCAAACCACCACTTAAAGAAGAACCCAATCATTCTGTAAATGTAGATGCGTTAAAAAATAAGGATGCTCATGACAATGGGGGGAGGACTCTTACTGGCTTTCTAGTTATAGTTTCATCCGCCATCTGGGACGAATTAAAACAGAAACTCAATGGATGGCGGCCTCTTTGTATTGGCTTTCTAGTTATAATTTCATTCCCCTTTTTTTATTTCCAGTCAATTTATCTCTCAAATCAACAGGCAACTCATCAGGCATCTTTAGAAGAAGCAATAAAATTTTATGATCAAGAAAATTATGATAAAGCCTTAAATATATTCAGGCCTGCTGCTGAGCAAGGGTTTGCAAAGGCGCAATATAATCTAGGCAATATGTACGTTAACGGTCAAGGGGTCCCTAAAGACTATCAACAAGCGATACTGTGGTATCGGAAGTCAGCTGCGCAAGGGTTTGCTGAATCGCAATATAATCTAGGTGTAATGTACTTTAACGGTCAAGGTGTCCAACAAGATGACCAACTAGCGGTGCAGTGGTATCGGAAAGCCGCTGATCAGGGGTTTGCTGATGCGGAAACTAAGTTGGGTTGGATGTACGAAAAAGGTCAAGGTGCCCCAAAAGATTATCAACAAGCAGTGCAATGGTACCGAAAGGCTGCTGAACAGGGGCATGCTTGGGGACAATACAGTTTAGGAGACATGTATATAAATGGCCACGGCGTGGGTAAGGACTATAAAAAAGCAGTGGAATGGTATCGTAAAGCCGCTGAACAGGGGCATGTTTGGGGGCAAAACCGTTTAGGATCATTGTATGAAATTGGTCAAGGTGTCCAACAGGATTATCAACAAGCATTGCAATGGTATCGCAAAGCCGCTGAACAGGGGCATTCTGGGGGGCAAGAAAGCTTAGGAGGAATGTATAAAAATGGCTACGGTGTAAATATAGACTATCAAAAAGCAGTGGTGTGGTATCGGAAAGCAGCTGATCAAGGTGAAGCAATTGCTCAAGATGAGTTAGGCTTGATGTACGATAAAGGTCAAGGTGTCCAAAAAGATGACCAACAAGCGGTACAGTGGTATCGGAAGGCTGCTGAGCAAGGGTTAGCAAATGCGGAATATAATTTGGGAACGATGTACTATAACGGTCAAGGTATCGAACAAGATTATCAACAAGCAGAGCAGTGGTTTCGCAAAGCTGCGAAACAAGGCTATAAAGATGCGATTCGGGCACTTACTGGCTTGGCTGCTGAACAAGGTAATGCAGCTGCGCAATATAAAGTGGGCTTGATGTTCGCTAACGGTCAAGGTGTTCAACAAGATTACCAACAAGCAGAGCAGTGGTTTCGCAAAGCAGCAAAGCAAGGCGATAAAGATGCAATTCGGGCACTTAAGGGCTTGGGTGCTAGCGTTGAAATACAACCAGAAAACCCAGCAGATAAAGCGGAACCTGTTAAATTGCCGAGTTATAAGCTGGGCGACAGGTTACCCGATGGCGGTATTGTGTTTTATATCGATGCGTCAGGCAAGCATGGGTTAGCGGCACAACCCGCTGATGAGTATGGTGCTGTGACTTGGCATACAGCGAGTCTATTGCCTGGTCAAAATGGATCTGGTTGGCATTTGCCAACAAAGGATGAGTTGGGGCTTCTATACCCTCAAAAGAACGTGGTGGGTGGATTTGCTGATGAATACTATTGGAGTTCTACTGAGCTCGACAGCAGTAACGCGTGGTACCAAAGCTTTATCTATGGCTCCCAGAACAACACCCCTAAGGGTAGTACCTTTAGGGTACGGGCTGTACGGGCTTTTTAACATTTTAACCATTTAAATTTTTTTGTATGGACCAGTTCCAGGAGCGCATTGCTAGCGAAATGCCGCTAAACAAAATAATAAAGCAGCTGTTAGGCCATATTATGGTTTTAGGTGTCAGACAATGAAACGTCAAGGAAGCAACAAATTTATTAAGCCAATTCTGTTACCCTTTCTGTTTGTAATTTTTTGCTCATCATGCCCCCAACTCTATGCAGGAACCTCACAAAAGCATGCCTTACAGAGTACAGTCAGGGTTCTCTGTAAAACAGATCGGTATCAAATGGGCTCAGGCTTTGTGGTCGGTCATTCCGACCATATTGTTACGAATTGGCATGTTGTTGACTGCACCAAAAAGAACGGCGAAGTGTCTGTTTATTTGCAAGATGGTTCGCAATTTAGAGCGTCGGTTCTGAGCAAGCAGGTAAATAAAGATTTAGCTATTCTGAAGTTATCCAGCCCACTCAATCTTTCCGCTGTTAAATTTGCTTCCGGCAAAACTGTTGCAGTCGGAGATGATGTCTGGGTTGCCGGTTTTCCCGGTGGCGCGGATGAGATTGCCAGCCTTGATGAAATTGGTGTAGCCAGTCTTAGCAAAGGCATTATCAGTCGCGAAATTCATTCCAGTGGGGGCGTGGGATTATTGCAAACCGAGGCGGCTATTAATCCGGGAAATTCAGGCGGGCCATTGATTGATGAGTTTGGCCGGGTGATTGGGGTTAATGTCGCTAAATCTCTGGCGTTAGTGGCCACTGTCGTTCCCGGTACTAAACAGGATGCGTCGATTTCTTTGCAACGATTGCCGCTGTCTGAGGGTATTGGCTGGGCGATACAGGTCGATGAGCTGCTGCCAGAACTGGATCGGCTGCATATCCCCTATGAGGTTGATACTTCACCCTCTAACTTTATTACGCGCTTATGGTTTCGCGAACCTTTCATTCTGGTTATTTTTATCATAGTCATGTTGATAAGCCTGATTCTGATCAGGTTGCTGTACCGGCAAAAAGGCAAAGTTATCGGTGAATTGATAAAGTACACCCAGCATCGAGTCCCAAAAAATGATAAGCAGTTGATTGATAGCAAAGATTCAAATCCACGAGCCATGCTGTATTGTCTTAGCGGCCATTATGCCGGTAATAACCTTGAGTTAAATGACCATGCGCTGAGTATTGGGCGCGACCCTGACTTATGTCAATTGGTCATGCCGTCAATGCTGAGCGAGATTGGTCGGCGGCATTGCAGTTTGTCGTTTGATCCAGAGGAACGTTGTTTCTGGCTGGAAGACCATTGGTCTACTAACGGCACTTTCATTAACAACCAGCGCATCGCCTCGGGACAACTCCATCGCTTAAGTCATGGTGAGCATTTTTATTTAAACAGCCTTAAAAATGAATTTAAAGTGGGTTTAGTGGAATGAAATATCAGACAGCAACGCTCTGCCAGCAGGGAGGACGATTCACTAATGAAGATTATTACGGCTCTGTTGAGCTTGAGGATGATTTGAAGTGCTGGGTCGTTGCAGATGGACTTGGGGGACATGGTGGTGGCGATGTTGCCTCTAAATTAGCTGTTGAAACCATTGTCAATACGCTTGCGGAAAACCCCTTACTGGCAACCGAAACACTCAAGTTACAGTTCAACAATGCACAAGAGGCGGTTATTGAGGCGCAAAAACACTCGTTAAAGCTGGCGAATATGCAAACGACGGCAGTAGTGCTTATTGTACATCGTGTACTGGCGTTATGGGGCCATATTGGCGATACACGGCTTTATTATTTCCATGAAGACTTCCTTCAGAAACAAACCAGTGACCATAGTGTACCTCAGCTACTGGCAAACGCAGGTGAAATTGACGCTACCGAGATTCGTTTCCATGAAGACCGTAACCGTTTGTTACGGGCGATCGGCAGTGAAGAGGCTTTTAAGCCACATTTGGAGCAAAGCCCGATAAGCCTGCATTCAGGCGACGCTTTTCTATTATGTACCGATGGCTTTTGGGAATATGTTTTTGAGGCTGAAATGGAGGAGGATTTAACACAGTCCAGCTCAGCGGAGGAATGGCTGAATGCCATGGAACAACGATTGCTGGCCAGAGCGCCGGAAGAAAACGACAACTACTCAGCCATTGCTATCATTATGCAATAGACGTGATAGAGGTTATCGGTGTGTTGCCGTTTTTAATGTTGAAGTGGAGCCTTACCGTCGTGCAATGCCCTTCGATAAGGCTCTCCTGAGCAAGATCGAAGGACTCAGGCGAATGGCTGGGTGCTTTAAGTCAACAATATTAAGCTTTACCGGAGTAAAACACGGCGCATATTGTGCCAATATCATAATAATGAAAGGAGTTTAACTATGGCTTTACAACGTTGTGATAAGGGTCACTATTATGACCCGGAGTCCTATAGTAGCTGTCCCTCTTGTGGTGTGCATGATCTGGATTTGCAGACCACTCAGTCGCGGGCCGTCAATGTTGCTGTTGCTGCTGCGGATGGGGTGACGCAGGCCAGAGGAGATGCGGGCACTAAGCAACGAGATACCGAGGTTACGGTCGCTATAGTGCGCAAAAAAACCGGAATCGATCCTGTTGTCGGTTGGCTGGTCTGTGTTGACGGCCCTGAAAAAGGTCGTGACTATCGAATACGCAGTGAGAAAAATTATATTGGCCGTGGTTCTAATATGGATATTTGTATTAGCGGTGATGAAACGATCTCCAGAGAAAACCACGCGATGATTAGCTTTAACCCCAGAAATTTACGTTTTGGTATAGCCCCAGGCAATACCAGAGGCTTGGTTTATCTTAACGGCGAAGAGGTTGGTGTTCCTGTAGACTTAAAGCCTTACGATTTGATTGAAATCGGACAAAGCAAGTTGTTGTTTGTTGGGTTTTGTGGCGCGAAGTTCCAATGGGGACAGGATGGTGGTGAAAGTTGATGAGGGCTATGTTTTTCTGATATTCCACAGGCTCCTCTGAATGCTGGATAAAACATATCATTCTACCCTTTTTTATTCATAAATGGATTGGTCTAATGAAAGCAACTTTTGCATATGGTTTTTTATTTATCGGCTCTCTTATGTCAGCCGTTGGGTTTGCTTCGGAAGCGGTCAGTTTTCGGACAACGCAAGCTAGTGTCCAACTGCCGACTATAACTACATGGCTTGATATTACCGATGAAATGGGGCAAAAGATTGAAGCAGTTAAGCCAGAGCAATTATCGGCAACAGTGGGTTCCTACGCTGCTGAAGCTAAGGAGGTTAAACCATTTTCGGAATTGCATAACGGAACTGCCTTTATTTTTCTGATCGATATTTCAAAGTCATTAAAAACTCAGCCTTTTGAGCAGCTTCAATTGGCTTTGAACACTTGGATCGATGGCATGCACGAACATGACCGGGCTACATTAATCAGTTTTGGCAGTCAGGTTAAAGTGTTGCAGGACTTTTCTGCCGATAAAGTCGCCCTTAAACAACGGGTGGACAAGCTTACTCCCAGCGACATGGATACTTTTCTTTATCAAGGCCTTGTTCAGGCGTTTGAACAGAGTCGGCGGCAAGATGCCGAGTTGCCAAAACGCCGTGTAATTGTGGTGTTAACGGATGGCATTGATGATGCAGCGGGCGGGGTGACCAAGGAGGAAGTTTTTCTTAAAATGTCGGAAAACCGAATTCCCATTTATGCGATTGGTTTCGCACTGCCACCGCTAACACAGGACAAAGTGAATGGCTTGAAGGAGTTGGGTGTGTTGGCCAGAACATCGGGGGGGCATTTTCTGAAAGCCGACTCGATGTCGTTAACGGAAGCCTATGCACTCCAGAAAAAGCGGATAGTAAACAGCTATGAACTCCTATTAACTTGTAATGCCTGCAAAGCTGAAGGCCAACTGAGCAGATTAAATGTCACGTTTCATGTCGGTGATAGAACGCTAAGCGATGGCTTGGATATAAGATTGCTCCCTCAGAATAAAGTGACCCCAAAGGGTAAACAAACTGCTCTTGACGTGACTGGAAAAATCAATTCCGCGAAAAAGATGATTCCTCAGAAATTTAATTATCTTCCATGGGCGGCGCTGTTGATTGTGCTGTTATTAACTTTGCTGGTTCTGTTGCGTCTTATGAAACGTAGGAAAATTGCTCGTGAAAGTGCGAAAGAGGCAAGTGCAGAGAGTCCCGAGAGTGAGTCGTCTGAAAAGGCGGATTTAGGCGTTAAACAGGAAGTACCTTTATCGGCAAAATACCGTTTATCCTTGACGGTGGTGAGAGGCGCAGAGCCAGGAAAGTGTTTTAGTCTAGTCTTTAACAATTCGGCGGGTATTGGCAGAGCATCGAATTGTGATTTAATTATTGACGATAGTGAGATTTCATCACGGCATGCTGAAATTAAAGTTGATAAAGGTATTTTAGTTATAAAAGACTTGAATTCGATGAACGGAACATTGATTAATGGCGTTCCCATTCATACGCTTCATTATTTACAAGACGGCGATCAAATTCTTATCGGTCGAACTGAACTGCGGCTCAATGGCTTGGAAGATAACCATGCAGATTAATCAAGGATGTATATCGCATATAGGACGTCGTAAAAATCAACAGGATGCCTACGGCTTTTCTGATTTTGAAGATGCGTCGTTCATTGCCCATGGTGGGGTGTTAGCCGTGGTCTGTGATGGGATGGGCGGACTGGAAAAGGGTGAAGAAGCATCACGTCTTGCCGTTAAAATCATGCTGGATTGTTACATGACTAAGCCCGTTGAAGAATCGGTTTCGGCGGCATTGGATAAGGCTATTTTGATGGCCAATAGGGAAGTCATTCAGTTGGGTATGCAAACAGGAAATGACGGCAATGTTGGCACTACTTTAGCAGCTGCTGTTGTTTACAAAGATGAGTTGTTCTGGCGTACCACTGGCGACAGTCGAATTTATTTGCATCGTGGTGATAAATTGACTCAGCTCAGTACGGATCACACCTATGCACAGGAATTGGCGCAGACTCAAGAAGCTAATGAAATGACGCTGGAAGAGATGGCAAACCATCCTGACGGCAATGCTCTGGTCAATTATCTGGGGGTTGGTGAAAACATCGAATTTGATCAAAATAAGCAACAAGTCAAGCTTCAGTCCGACGATGTATTGTTAGTCTGTAGCGATGGGATTTATAAGGCACTTAATGATGCTGAAATTATTGAGGCTTTGGGGCATTCCGACGCAATGAAAGCAGCGCTGGGACTGCAACACAAGACACTAGATAAGCAATTAATCAATCAGGATAATTTGACTGCCATTGCGTTGCGGCTTCAGGATGAAGAGGGCAAAAAACTTCATTCTTTTTTTAGCTTGCATTCCAAAGTACCTTATATTGTTAGCATAGCCATTGTGCTAATGGGTTATTTGCTTTTTGTAATGGTTCAAAGTTTAGGGCCCGTCTGAAAATAATACCAATACCAACAAGCTTTCATATTAATAGCATAAGGTTATAATCCTGATTTAAAGTAAGGCCTAAAGCTGGTAGGCTACCATCGCACGAACAAACCTATTGACGGTGGTGTCAAGCCGAAAGTGGTGATTTATGTGTCGCCGCTTGATGCTATTCCTTCCCAAAAGTCGGTGGAGGAGCCTATGGGGTGATAGGAGTGATGGGACAGATTGGAACTATGACCATGTCTCCTTTGACTAACTGTCTTGCATCCTTCCTCGAATCCGGCTCAAAATTCGCTTTGGTTGGCATGAGATAACTGCTTAAGCAAGGTCTTCTTCAGTGGGATTGGGTTTCTACTTGGCGGGTTGATGTGAATGTCGATTGAAAAAGCAGTTATTCTGTTAATCTTTTAAAACAGTTGTAAAACTTTTCGGTATTGCTTTTAAAACCTAAATTTGTGCACATTTCTTTGGCACTTTCTATTTCCTGCTTACTTACTGTCGGTTGTTTGCTGAGATGCGCCGCCCTGGTTTTTGGTTCTTCTTTATCGCGCTTAACTTGTTTGATTTTTTTTCCTTCCTCCGCAGCATGCCTGACTTTTAGGGATTCTGCCATGGACTCTTTTATTGGCCTAAAGTCATGAGTTAGCACGATGTTGGTTTTGCTATCCTTATAAAGATTGTGCACTTCTGCTCCCAACAAATCACAATCCAAACAAGTAACCTTAAAAGTTGAGTTTCTAGTTAGCTCAGTGTTCGATATTGCTGAGCTTAAATCAATTGCCTTGGGTGATGTAGAAGCATCAAAATCGAATTCATATTCCCTATCAAAACCTGAAACTAGGATTCTGTGGCCCTTCGGAATGGTTTTCCATTCAGATTTACCTGTTTTTGCTTTTCTTGTTTTATCTGGCTCTGGAGTCAAATAAGTAATTTCGGTACATCCAAATGTGAAAGCGTTCATTGCTGTTGGATTGAATAGCCAAACAAATATTCCTATTGGCGTAAAAGTGCCAGTGAACGGATGCGCTTCATATTGCGTCTTTATCGTTGGTTTTATAATTGGCGCTGAATATTGCTCAAACAGCCCTGTGTCAATGATATTTACCGTTAAATAGGAATCATTTAAATACGTTGATTCAATGCCGCTAAAAACTTTTACTGGTGTTTGGTCATAAAATGTAGTTGTATCAGAGGTTTCTACATTTATAGTTTCTTTTTCTATGCTTGTAGTTCTGTTAAATTTTCTATGAATAGAATCGGCGGATTGTTGGCAGATGTCTGGATTTTCTTTAGTACTTGTAACGGCGCAACCAGCTAAAGTTAAAATAAAAAATACAGCGAATACCACTAATAAAAATTTAGACATAGGCTTACCAAAATAAATTTTATGCTTAATCAAGCCGAAGTTGATTTGTAACAACCAAACCCTAGCCATCCTAAAATTGCCGAACCGAATAGCCAAAATGGAATTGGAGCTGGCACGGATACAGGAGTGGCAATAAAGCCCCTGTAATAACCAGAATTGTCATTGTAATACCCTACTATTTGGCCCAGGTCATTTATGTCGGTAGCAACGGTTGAAATTGCGTTTGGAACATCAAGCAAAGTGTACATACCGTCATGAAGAACAAATCCATGGCTGTTTTGATTTGGCTCAACCTCAACGCCTGAATATGCAAACGCGCCTACAATATCGCCTTGATTATTTATTCCTTGGGCTAAAGTGGTTATAGAACCCTCAGGGCCAGTTAATGAGAGATATGAGCCATTACTGTATATAAATGATTGTAACCGTGTCCATCCTTCAACTGGAGAGTAGCCAACAATCTGGCCATTATTATTAATTTTAGATATAACGGCTCCGGCTCCTCCAAGTCCATCAAGATATGTGTATTGGCCATTTTCGTATAAAAAGCCAATTGAAAAAACCGCTTGATAAATTGTATTTAAATGATTGTTCGTTCGATTTCCAACTATTAGGCCATAATCATTCATGCTGCTGATGCCAATACTCAAAACCCCGTATGGTGGTTGGGGGTAATATGTACCAAATTCTGAATAACTCCCGTCGCTTTGTATAATCACGCTACTACTATTTAAATTTAGGGTTCCAACCACGGCACCATTATTATTTATGTCCCTAGGTAAAACTCCTGGTATGGGATTAGAGTACGCATCCGATAAAATCCGAAAATTATTACTTTCATAGAAAAAACCACGCCAGGAATACCCTTGTGTGGCAACTTGGCCGACAATTTGACCTTTATTGTTTATACCAACGGGATTTATGTTTTCAGTGACTGTTCCTGGAGCACCAGAAAACGACTGAAAAGAGTATGAAGTCGATGCACTCGCATTTAATATATTGCATAGCCCAGCTACTAAAACCAGGACTGACATTAAAATTTTACGTTCTCTGTCCATAAAGATTCTCTTTGTTTTCGTTGTAAAATGCGAAAATCATAACAGTAAGACACAACAAACGGCAAAACAAAGTGGCTATGGTTGGGATATTTGATATATAACCTCGATAGCTTCAAACACTGGATAGAGCATCATCCTCGGACGTTAATTTGGTTTGTTGAAAATATCCAAATTAGGTTAACTTTGAGACATGGAAAAATAGACACCATTGGGTTAAATATGGGCCTTTTTTTTGGGCCTATTTATCGGCAATTGTTGCGGGGGTTTTTTTCAACTGTGACGTGAGTGTGACGCAGAATATCTAAGGCAATAAAAAAGGCTTGGATATTATTCTAAGCCTTTGATATATATGGTAGGCGCGATTGGACTCGAACCAACGACCCCCACCATGTCAAGGTGGTGCTCTAACCAACTGAGCTACGCGCCTATAGTGTGAGCCACTACAGAAGCGGCCATTATACCAACTGTTTTTCGTTTCGCAAATACTTACTCCGCTCTACGACATCCTTTCAATTGCACCACTAATGGTCATACCGTCAACAAGGGCTTCTCCTACTGGATCGCCCTGCTATTAGCCATTGCCGCTGCAGGTTTTTTAGTGCGCGTC
Source organism: Methylococcaceae bacterium (assembly GCA_013140705.1). Lineage (GTDB taxonomy): Bacteria > Pseudomonadota > Gammaproteobacteria > Methylococcales > Methylomonadaceae > JABFSH01. The sequence continues at coordinate 26,059 of JABFSH010000010.1, read as the reverse complement.
TTTATACTCTTTCATGATAGCTGTCATGGCGCATTCTTTCCTTCTCGCTGGGCGAACCGCTTATTAGGTTATGTTGCTGGCTTGATGACCTTCAATGCGTATGAAGACTGGCAACGCACGCATATTCTGCACCATGCGGCATCCGGCGACTTGGATCGCAGAGGCTCAGGAGATATATGGATGTTGACGGTAAAAGAGTACGTGGAAGCCTCGAAATTCAAACGTATCGCATACCGTATCTATCGCAATCCACTGATATTATTTGTGTTTGTCCCGATTATCTTATTTCTGGTCGTACAACGTTTTCCAAGCATTGGCGCTGGCAAACGCGAACGTTATGGCGTATTTTTCACCAATATCGCCATCATGACAGTGATTATTGGCATGACTTGGGCCCTGGGTTTTCAACATTATATGTCGATCCAGCTACCAATCCTGTTTTTAGCCAGTAGTGCCGGGATGTGGCTATTTTATGTGCAACATCAGTACGAAGAAGCCTATTGGTCCCGCCATCAACATTGGGATCTCACGCAGGCAGCCTTGCAGGGCAGTTCTTATTACAAACTACCCAAACTGTTGCAATGGCTGGTTGGGAATATTGGCTTCCACCATATCCACCATCTTCGCGCCAACATCCCCTGCTATAACCTGCAACGCTGTCACGAAGAAGTATCAGGAGTCCAGTCAGTTACTCCGCTTACACTGACCAAAAGCTTCACATGCCTGCGACAAAAATTGTGGGACGAAAAACAGCAAAAAATGGTGGGCTTTTAGGCTGCTAATGCGTTATGGCAGCAAGCTGCCAGGAACGGCATTTAGCAAACCAACATTTCCTGTGTTGACTATTTGGCTAATGGTGCAGAAGGGACGGGGACGGGCACCGGTGCAGCATCAGCAATTTTTGGCTTGACGATCGTAACTTCTTGAGCCAATGTGGACCGGCGATGACCTTCACCATACATGGTAACGGACACCATGACCAAAACAACTGTAATGGAGAGCACAATCATTCTGTTCGGCTTATCCAAAAAAAATAAGGCCCATTGAGGTTTGATCATTCCGATAAGAAAAAAAAGAATCGTCACTAAACCTAAATTAATTGCGGCGAGTATCATTTGTTATTACCTGTTAAACTTTTAATTGCTTGGGTTGGCATTATTATGAGTCACATCTGAATTTGCAACAGACAACTGTTTTTTTTGCGACCTTAATGTAACAGGATTTGACCGGTAAGCAAGACAATCACTCTTAATTGCTACAAATACCAGATTAGACCCAAGTCGTTCGTAATACTCTCATAAAGCTCTGTCGAGTATTTTATACCTTAAAAATATCAGGAGGTTGTATGGCCGGTTTTGGTGTATTTGTTGTCGTTTTATTTATTTTCGCAGTCGTGCTCGTGTTCATGAGCGTAAAGTCTGTACCTCAGGGCATGGAATTTACGGTGGAGCGTTTTGGCCGCTATACCAATACGTTGACACCAGGCTTGAATATCATCATGCCGGTGATTGACCGCATCGGTCACAAGATGATCATGATGGAACAAGTCATGGACGTGCCATCGCAGGAAGTCATCACCAAAGACAATGCCATGGTAACCGTTGATGGCGTCGTGTTTTATCAGGTCATGGATGCCGCCAAAGCTGCATATGAAGTCAGCAAGCTGGATTGGGCCATTTTGAATTTGGTAATGACCAATATTCGCACTGTCATGGGTTCCATGGATCTCGACGAACTGCTATCCCGGCGTGATGATATTAATGCGCGTCTACTTACTGTTGTGGATGATGCTACAACTCCCTGGGGTATCAAGGCTACCCGAATCGAAATCAAGGATATTGCTCCACCTAAAGACCTGGTTGAAGCCATGGGCCGACAAATGAAAGCCGAGCGCTTAAAGCGGGCCTCCATTCTGGAAGCGGAAGGTTTACGTCAATCTGAAATACTTCGCGCAGAAGGCGCACAACAGGCCGCCATTTTAGATGCAGAAGGCCGCAAAGAAGCCGCCTACCGCGATGCCGATGCGCGGGAACGCTTGGCGCAGGCTGAAGCCAGAGCCACTTTAATGGTGTCGGAAGCGATTGGTAAAGGCGATATTCAGGCCATCAATTATTTTGTCGCCCAAAAATATATTGAAGCCTTAAAAGCCATTGCATCGGCAGACAACAGCAAGTTGATACTCATGCCACTGGAAGCATCCAGCGTTATTGGCGCGTTAGGCGGTATTGCCGAACTGGCGAAAGAAGCCAAAACCAAGACCAATCCGGAAGCCTGAAGGTATACATCATGAACGAAATGATCTTTATTTTTTGGTATTGGTGGGTATTGGCACTGATCTTCTTAGTCGTAGAAATTCTGGCGCCCGGTTTTTTCTTTTTGTGGATGGCCGCATCAGGATTTGCCACCGGTATCATGGTCTGGTTGATGCCTTCTGTCAGCATGAATATCCAGTTTTTTGTTTTTTCCACCTTGTCCATTATTGCCATCCTGGTATGGAAGTTTTATATAAAAAAATACGTCACCACTACGGATCAGCCTTTATTAAACAAACGAGGTGCTCAATATATAGGTCGCGTATTCACCCTTTATCAAGCGATAGAAAATGGCCAGGGCAAAATAAAAGTGGATGATTCCATCTGGAAAGTACGTGGCGAAGACTGTAACATCAACACCCGAGTAAAAGTCATCGCCATTCGAGGCATTGTGTTTGACGTGGAAAAAGTGGATTGATTGATGCTTAACTTTGAAATTAATCAGACGTTTTCGTACAAAATTGCCATCTGTAGATGAAATGGTACCTTTCCTGATCCGCTCAATTCAGTAAACCGACACGCATTATCTTTGGCGAATGATACCGCCGAACTGGCTTCCTTTTGCCGTGAACGAGCACTTTCAACGGCAGCTAATGCGGCCTTGTGATTCCTGGTTTGCGCTTGCTGCAGATCGGCAATTTGCTTTTCCAGTGCAACAATTTGGGGAGGTAATGCTCTCAGTCTCGATTCTTCTTCCTGCAAGCGCAGTTTTTCAGTGCGGGCATCCAATTCAACCAAGACATCACCCTCTTTCACGTCTTGCCCCAACAATAAAGTGGTTGAAATAACTTTGCTGGCTATTAAAGCAGCAATGGGATGAGCCGACCGATTCACTTCCAGACGTGCCTTTGAAGAAATTTCATAGACTGTGATTTTGGAAAAAAAGAAACATACCATCCCTCCAGTTAATAACAAACCGCCCAATATCCAAGCTACTAAGGAATATTTTGATGAGTCGGTAGCGAGGGATCGTGTTGTACGAGAAAAAGTAGTAGGCAAATATCTCCTGGTCTGGTGATTTATAATGATAAGATAAAGTTTGTATAGCTAGCCTTATTACTTTTATCGCACAGACTACCTGACTGATTCCGGAGCCACAAACTCAATTTTTCCCGGAAAAGTGAGCCGAAATCAATGACCACCAATAGAACCATTCAATACACTCATCAGGGATAGAAGCCGGGGACCCGCGTTAGAATTCTCAACTACCTGCTTTAACATGCGTGTATGTATCTGATGTACATTTATTATTCATTCAAAGGCCCAATCACTTAGATTTTGGAAAAATTGAAATGCATTTATAAGGATATAATCCCCATTTTCGTCTAATATTGTATATTATTGATTTTCTAAAAAGGTTCATTTTGCATTGAAATAATACCCATGTTCCATGCCATTAAATGATGTAATAATCTATTCTCCGTGATGCCTTCAAGAAATACTCAAATCCAAGCCTTACTAAAATTTTATCGCGAGTAGGAAACCGCTCTTGAGACTAATCCCACCTTTTATAATCGGACTATGGCTTTTCGTCTTACCCGAGTTGTGTGTCGCCGAGTTTCGAGGAACCCTGACAGCAACATCTAATTATATTTATAGAGCATATTCCAGAAGCAATGATGAATTTGCTTTTCAGGCAAATTTTGATTATCAGCATGAAAATGGTGGTTACGTCGGTGTTTCAACCGCGACTGTAGACTTTGCTGACAGCGGATACGATAATCCTGCTCGTTTTGAAGTTGTTCCCTATCTGGGGTGGAGCTTTAGCCTGCCATCTGAATGGCGACTTGATATGCAGTGGTCGAGATACCTGTATGATGGCAATATTTTTGGAAAAAACTCTGATTACAATGAGTTTTATGTGTTTTTACATTATCAGGATTGGCTAAGCGCGAATATTTCTGTCTCAGAAGATTACTACAGTCGAGGAGCAGCAGCCGAAAACTATGAATTGACCGGTCGTTACCCGATCACAGAATATATACAGGTATCCGGCACTGGAGGTTACAGTTATGCCTTACGAGCTTTGCAATATAACTATTTTTACTGGAATGCTGGCATGACTTTTTATTATAAGTCTGTTGCGCTGGACTTTCGTTATGTAGATTCCTATGAAGTGGAAAACCCTAACTACGATAGCTCTGATCCATACCATTTTGATCCTGTTCTCATCAAACCCTCTTTTTTATTTACCATTTCTGTGGGATTTTAGGCGAAAAATTCTTTAAGTTTTTTTTAAGTATACCTTGAACCTTTTTAGTTATTTCGTGAATTAACGGTTAAAGAGGCTCTATAATGGATGTACCTAACAATGAATTTTTCGCGAAATCATATTTTGGCTAACAAAGAATCTGGTCAAACCGATAAAGATATTGATTTGATACTGCGCATCAGCAAGTCTGATGAGAAAGCGCTCGAGCTTCTTTATCGAAACTATTATGCCCGATTATTCCGTTTCATTGCCCGCATCACACGTAAAGAAGACCTTATTGATGAGGTTATTAATGAGGTGATGTTTGTCGTGTGGAATAAAGCTTCCACCTATAACCATCAGTGCCAACCATCAACATGGATTTTTGGCATTGCTTACAACAAGGCTCGGCAAGCATACTCAAATGCAACGAATTCATTTGAAGAATCCTTGGATGAACTTGATAATGACAGTCTCTTTTTTGAAGAAGCAAACTCTGGGATACGCCAACTTGAAACGAGCGACTGGCTGGAATCCGCTCTTGAAACATTATCACTGGATCAAAGAGCCGTTATAGAGCTGACCTACTTCCAAGGTCTGCATTACAGCGAAATCGCGGAATTAATGGATTGCCCGGAAAACACTATAAAAACCCGAATGCATCATGCTCGAAAGAAAATGGCTAGCGTTCTAAAACCTTTCAATGATGCACCCAAATAAACGCAAACCATTTTCGGGAATTAAACAATGAAATCCACTCATACAAATCCTTACTCAACACACCATGATATATCTTTGTTGTTGCCTTGGTATGTTAACAATACCCTGCGAAGTGCGGAACTAAAGGACGTTGAAAATCATTTGAAAGTTTGCCTTACTTGCAAACGCGAACTCGCAACGCTAAAGAAAATTTCTTTAGCTGTTAATCAGGAAGGACCTTTCGATTCTGCTGCGCTTGCTTCATTCAGCCATTTAAAAAACAGGATTCATAATACGGCTATCCCGACTGAACCAAGCGCTCAAGTGATTTCTCTACCCAAACGTAGATGGCAACAACTAGCGTTTAAAGCCCCCATATTTTCTCAATCGCGACTTGCTTTGGCTGCGGCTATCGTGCTTGCATTGATTATTCCTGGCCACTTAGACTTGGGAAAACTTTCAAACAACGACTATCGGACATTATCTAATTCCGATATTGCCAGCTCGCGTAAAAATGATATTCGGGTTGTGTTTGCCAATAATATAACCCCGCAACAAATTGACACCATTCTTTCCAGCATTCATGGACAGATCGCTGGAGGACCGACAGAACAATCGGTTTACACGGTTCGGATAACCCAAGCAGCAACCAAGAAAAATATCCTTGAAACCGTGGCGCAATTAAGAAAAAACTCTAGCATCATTTTTGCTGAACCAGCTTATGAACTTTTATCTTCGCCAGACGGAGAAAGGAGCTGATCAATGAATACCCGGCTAACCTTATCGTTAATTATTCTTTTAACCATTTCAACGCCTTCAGTTCTCTATGGCGCCGATTCGGAAACATTATCTGTTTCTCAGATGTTGAGCCCTGCGAACGCTGATCATCTGTTGTTGGTTGGATTTCCTGATCGGACTCTCAACCGCGTCGAAATTTCTCCTGCATCTGCCATGTACCGAAAAAGAGGTTCTTATGACAGTTCTACTTGGAGTCGCCGTATCTCATCGGAAATCGCTGAAGATTATCATTTAATTAAAGTCACCGAATGGCCCATGACAGAAGTCTCCGTTCATTGTGTCGTCTATCAGGTACCTTCAGATCAACAAGTGCCGAAAACAGTTCTGCAATTGGCTAAGGACTCCCGAGTCGCTATCGTTCAGCCAATGCATACGTTTAGCACCCAATCAGCAAGTCATGATAACGACCCCTACTTCAAACTGCAGTCCAACTTGCAGCAAATGCAAATTAATCAGGCTCACGGCATTACAACGGGGAAAAATATTTCCATCGCCATGATTGACACCGGAGTCGACCTGCAGCATCCTGATCTCGCAGGGCAAATCTCCAAGGACGAAAACTTCGCCGCCAGTTTTTCTTCAGGTTTTTCTACCGATAAGCACGGTACGGCGGTTGCCGGTGTCATGGTTGCGCGCAAGGATAATGGCGTGGGTATCACCGGGATAGCACCTGATGCAAAACTGATTGCCTATAAGGCCTGCTGGCCCAACCAGACTGACTCAATGGAAGCGGTTTGCAACAGCTATACCCTGGCTTTGGCGGTGAATAACGCAATTAAGTCAAAAGCAAACATTCTCAATATGAGCCTTACTGGCCCGCAAGATCCCTTATTAGAACTGCTCCTGAACAAAGCTATCGAAAAAGGCATCATTGTTGTTGCTGCCAATACAAAACAGCCAGGAGAAGGCGGCAACTTTCCAGCATCCTTGCAGCATGTAATATCAGTTCAATCCTCTCAGAAAGCGGGTTCCAAACTTTCAATTGGCGATAAAGAAATTTCGGCGCCTGGCGATAAAATTCTGACCACACTCCCACATGGTACCTACGATTTCATTTCCGGCAGCTCCATATCAGCGGCAGAAATTTCCGGTATCATCGCATTGTTGATGGAAATAAAGCCCAGTCTTACAACAGCGGAGGTACAATCGATACTGGAGAAATCCCAATTACTTTCGAAAAATGATCATTTCGAAGGCATTAATGCCAATTCAGCCATATTGGCGTTATGTGAAACAGAAAGTTGTCCTGAATCGTCATTGAACTTGGCTAGAAAAAATACTTCTGGTGCCATCGCTCCTGCTCTTTGATTTTGCTGTTTAACTTGAAGTTAGGCCTTCATTGATTTATTGCCTTTAAACAATTATTGTCAGCCGTAGTGTTTATTGCTTTGACGATAACTTTGGGATGTTGTATTTTCAAAAATTCCAAGTTATCTGTTACATCGACCTCCGCCCTAATAACTGCAAACTTTTGAACTTTGCTTTTGTATCTTGCCTTGACCTCTGCGGTAATGCCTTTGGCTAGCAATTCGTTTTTCATGATTAGCGCTTTTTCTTCCCTGTTAAAAATCCCTAAAGAAATTTGACCTTGCTCAGCACCTTGCGTAAGCAGCCAAAGGTCTGTTATACCCTTTTCTTTAAGCATTTGTAGGTTAGCTTGAGAAAGCATTAAGGTTTCTGCGGCGGGGAAATACACCAGGTAATCTTTAACCGTTTGAACTTCTTTACTCACACTCGCGATAAAGCCATTAAGCCGATTCTCCCAGATCTTAAAGACCTGCTCATTCGCAAAAGGCCCCGCTTCGTAGCAAATAATTGTCGGCTCCTCGACCGGCTCGACTGACAATATTTTAGGATTGATTCGTGTTGTAGCTAGTGTTGATGTTTCTGGAACATCCCATCCACTATCCGTTAATTTTTCGGATATAAATTCCGTTTCCCCGGGCTTTTTATCAATCCGGTCTGTAAAATCAAGTTCGTATACCGGGGATGGTACTTTATTGGATTGACTGGCAAGTGGGTTATCAGCTTCCAGCTCGCTTATTAGGACTATCTGTTCTTGATAATCGTTGCTTTTATCAATGGAAGTTTTAGAGTCTGGGGCAAATGCACCCTTATGAAACTCCCACATAAAAAAGGCAGCGTTTGCCAATGCCAGAAAAAAAAAGAGGATCTTCATGTTTGTCCTGTCGACATTATTGCCAAGCCTCTTAATACCAAATCAACATCAACAATTGGTTTGCAAACAAGTTGTTCTGCAATTAATTCAGCATCACCGCCCGTTAAAATCAATGTGGCATTTTCCTCTTGTTGATTGAATGCATGTTCAATAAGCCCAGTAGCAGACCATATTGTTCCCGTATGAATAGCGGCATCAGTCGATTGAGCCAGGCCAACAGGATAATGATTTTGATCAAACCGCAACGCATCAGTACCTTGCGCTAGCGAGTTCTTCATTAACGACAGACCTGGACTGATGACTCCGCCCTGATGCCGTCCTTCAGCATCCATTACATCAATGGTGATTGCAGTTCCGCAATCGACAATGCAGGTGTTCCCAGGATAATGGCGCCGAGCTGCAAGCAGGGATAACCAGCGATCAACACCCAATCTTTCCGGATCAATGTAGGCATTGCTCACACCAAAGGCTTTCGATTTTGATTTTGCCAAAAAAATTACTATATTTGGCCAAAGCTTATTTGCCACAGATTTGACGAGCTCAAGCAATTTGATAGTGCTGACACAGGAAATGGCTAGCGAATCCGGCGGTGAAATATTTTTCCAACTATCAAACAATTCATTCTGGCTTAGTTGCTTATGAACGATGGGATGGCCAGAATTAATAACTTGACCATTGGCAAGTCCCCATTTAATTCGGGTATTACCGATATCCACCAGCATTTTTGTCATTCAGAATTGAACGTCACTTCACCGGATGCAAACGCTTGTACCGTTCCATCCGGACGTTTTATCAAGAGCAATCCGTTACTGTCTATGCCTTCAACAATGCCATTGATTTGTTGATTGGCTAAGCGCATGGTCGCCTGCCTGTTTTTCAAACAATCATAAGTACGCCATTCATCAAGATAGGCTTTTATTCCTACCTCTTCATAACCTGAGATTACCGCAATCAGTTGATTCAATAACGTCCCTACCAATTGATTTCTGGGCAATCGGTTTTGACCGCTTACCTTAGTTAAATCCGTCCATGCCTGAGTGATGGTAACAGCCTCAGTTTCTGATAAATACAGATTGAGTCCCAAACCGATAATGGCGACACACGGCCCCTCGCTTTCGCCTGACACTTCAACCAGGATCCCGCCCAATTTTTTTCCTTGGCTGTAAATATCATTAGGCCACTTGAGTTCGATGTTGTGAATATGGTGCTGCTTTAATGCTCGAATGACGGCTATACCAATGGCCAAACTTAAACCGGAAAGCACTTCAGGACCACTTTGTTGAAAGCGCCAGAGTATTGACAGATAGATATTATTTCCAAAAGGAGAAACCCAGTGCCTTCCTCGCCGCCCTTTGCCCGCTATTTGATGTTCAGCCATACAAATAAGGCCGGAGGGTGCATTATTGCGAGCACAAGCCATTAAATAACTATTGGTGGAATTGATTTGATCATGAATTTCAAACGATGAAATTAATTCCCTGGTATTACTATTTATTCCCTGATAGATTTGATCCTGAGACAGCAATTCCAATGGCTTCTCAAGCCGATAGCCCTTGCCGGAAACACTTGCGTAGCCTAATCCTAAGTCTGACAATCCGTTTATTTGTTTCCACACAGCGGATCGGCTTACTCCAAGTGTTGCTGCCAACTCGGTACCCGAATGAAACGCACCATCTGCCAACAATTTAATAATGGATTTTTGTCTTTGCGAAATATGCAAAACTTTGGCTCAATTTACAAAAAAGTAAGTATTTATTCCACAAACCCGATTCGACTGCAACTTTTATTGGCTTAAGGCTTGTTTTCCTTACTGTCTCGTATTTGTTGCAACTGCCTTTTGACTACATGTTTAATCAATAATTCCCTATCCTGGTCTTTGATGCTGACATAATCAACGCCGATAGTATTTGGATAACGGCCTGCACCAGGTTCGTGATTTTTACAATAGACCACCTTACCTAAAGCGATAATCACAGCCATGCTGTTGACCAAAAGTATTTTTATTTCGAGATAATCGCCTTCCTGAAAAGCGTCCTCACTTTCAAAGGCAATACCTGTGGCACTGAGATTCGCGTTTCGTACGTTATTTTGATTAAATTGCCCGCTCTGCATTACCATTGCCTGAGCAAGTAATTCAATTTTATTATCGATTAGCCTCAAGTAATCTGCCACATCCGGGTTACTTTTACCCACTTTGTGCAACAACAATGCTGATTCCTGCGCGACCATTTCAAGAGCCGCTGATAAAGGCCAATTACCCAAAATATTTTCACTTACATAACTGCCTTCGATGACATTTTTTTCATCAATTTTGACATAGACAAGATTTACCTCATCTTCAACTCGAAAGAATTGCCGACGCTCTTCTGACTTAATTACATTATTTTTACTCACAATACTAAGTCCTCTATTGCTTCACATTCATCGTTGAATCAGTTACTAATGGCTTTTTCTAACCCAGTATTAACGTAGGGATCTTCCTGAACCAGGATGGTCTCAATCTGTAGACCATTTGTCTCTACTGTTACCAATCCATAGTTAATTTAGATTTTATAAGATTCACATTAATTTTTTCTGCCTGATGGTCAATGCCTTCCACATATTTTGCCCCACCTCATTTCTGACAACTACTTGATTGATTTCTTGCATTAAAAGTATTTTTACGAATTCCGGATTGAAACCATCAACCTTATATCCAGACCCTTTTTTAGATATGGAATCTGAAATTTCTATATTCCAAAGCTTATATTGCATTTTTCTCGCGATTTCGGCCATCCTCACAGAAGTTTCACTCAATACTAACGGGTCATCTCTCCATTTTACAAAGGCATCTGTGACTACTGTAAAAGAAAGCTGAAAATCAGTCAGGGAAATTCACAATAAAGATATCCCAAACATACCTCCAAAAACAATTGCAACAGAGGGACCATCGATAAACAGAGTAAACGGGCCACTTGCCATGATAGCTCACGTAACAATAGAAACGGCGAATACAAAACCAGCTAATGATGCGAATTCCACGATGCTCGCCTAGTAGTTGTAAGTTTAACAACCGAATTCATCTTCATAGACATGATAACCTACCTGTTTTAGAACGAAATAATATGATAGATAAAGAATGTTAAGGCTGTTGTATGGCTTTGAAGTATAGCTCAAACAGAAAATTTATTAAGATGAGCCTTAAATCGATTTAATGCTTAATATTTGATTAGGACGTGTGTTAAAAAATGGGAATTGAGCGCTATTTCTGAACGAATCAAACAGGTTTTGTATGCCGAAGCTGATAAACCAAAACGCCCCAAGCCCCTAAAATCCCGAGTAAAGAAGAAATTAATAACAGCGTTAGCGTTTCTGAAAAACTTAAAAATAGCATATGGAAAGTGCCGCCATAAAGCCGGGATAGCTTATCGACCGATTGCCATAACAGCAGCATCATCCCAGTTACTATGAACCATGCCGCTACACCCGAGATAAAGCCAATCCAGAAACCGCTATATAGAAATGGTCTCTGGATAAAAGCATTAGTGGCTCCTACCAATTTGGCAATAATGACTTCATCCCGACGATTGTGCAGCTCAAGACGAATGGTGTTGCCAATGATAAACAAAACCCCAATGCCTAATAAGCCACTCAATAATGTTGCACCCCGTCGAGCTACCTCCAATATCAGCTCCAGTCTCTCAAGCCACTGCATGTCAACTTGAGCAATATCAACTTCCGGAGCCTGCTTAAAACTCTCCAGCAAATGTTGAAAACTCCCCTTGTCATCGAGTGTCATCTTGGGAGTGACTTGTACGACAATGGGTAAAGGATTCGATTCCATGACGTCAATTGCTGAGCCAAAACCGCTAAAGGTTTTAAACTCCTCTAGCGCTTCCTTTCTGGAAATTAATTTGACTTGCTGAACATTCGGGTTGCGCTTGATAGTTTCAGCAAACTTATCAGCAAAACTATCCGAAATTTCATATCGCAAAAATAAGGATATTTGATCACTTGCTTTCAAATTCCCAGCCACCTGCTGCAAATTGATTACCAGCAAATAAAACCCGCTTGCCAACGAAATCGCAATTGCCAATACTGTAATCGTCATCAAAGAAGTAAACGGTGAAGCTACCAAGCGACCAAGACTTGAGAACAGTGCTTGAGCATGTTGATCGCGGTAAGCATGCAATTTGTCGATAAAATTGCCACCCGCAGATTTTGTTCGACGAATTTCCGGTTTAAGCGGCTTTTTATAATATTTTTTTTGAACAGGCTTCATCATTTGCTGGACACCAATTGACCATGATCCAGTTTTAAGACCCGGTGATTCAATTGCGATATCAACGAAATATCATGTGAAGCTATTAATACGGTAACACCGACCTGCTGGAATTTCTCGAACAAGCCCATAATTTCAGCTGACAACTCCGGATCAAGATTTCCTGTCGGTTCGTCAGCAATGATTAATGGCGGTTTATTGACAACTGCTCGAGCGATGCCAACTCTCTGTTGTTCTCCACCGGACAGGGCTACAGGATATTTTTTTTCTTTACCCGCCAACCCAACCTTATCCAGAGCGGCTCGCACCCTGCGAGACACCTCCAGATGCCCGAAACCGGCTATGACCAAAGGCAAGGCCACATTATCAAAAACGGTTCGATCCTGAAGCAATTTATAATCTTGAAAGATAAATCCGACTTTTCTTCGCAAATAAGGGATATGTCTTTCTTTGGCGTAAGTAAGATCCTGTCCGTCTAAAAAAATATGGCCTCGGCTACAACGTTCCATAATGGTAATCAGCTTTAGCAAGGTGCTTTTACCGGCCCCCGAGTGGCCAGTCAGAAAGGCAATTTCACCGTGCTGCAAATGAAAACTGATATTGCGCAATACATCGCCAACCTCGGGATAGCGCATACAGACGTTCTCGAACTTTAGCATGTTGCTTTAATCTTTGACAAAAAGCGCATCAACAAAGTTTTCTGCATCAAAATCTTGTAAATCATCGATACCTTCACCAATACCAATATAGCGAATCGGAATGCCCGTTTGTTTCGCTAAGGCAAATATCACGCCGCCTTTTGCTGTACCATCCAGTTTTGTCAAGACCAAGCCCGTTAATTTTACTGTTTCATTAAAAAGTTTAGCCTGCGATAAGGCATTTTGGCCAGTACCGGCATCCAATACCAATAACACCTCATGGGGAGCAGACTCATCCAGTTTGCCCATAATGCGTTTCACCTTTTTCAATTCATCCATCAAATTTGATTTGGTGTGCAATCTACCAGCCGTATCCGCAATCAATACATCAACTCCCTTGGCTTGAGCGGATTGTAAACCATCGTAAATGACCGATGCCGAATCAGCACCTGTATGTTGGGCGACTACATGAATGTTGTTACGCTCACCCCAAACTTGCAACTGTTCGACAGCCGCAGCTCTAAAAGTGTCACCTGCCGCCAGCATGACACTTCGACCTTGAGCCTGCAATCGCTTGGCCAATTTACCAATCGTTGTTGTTTTACCGGCACCATTAACACCGACGACCAAAATGACAAACGGTTTATTTTGTTCCGGAATGAGTAATGGTTTATTACAAGGCTTGAGTATGCTTAACAATTCTTGCTTTAAAGTGGCTGATAACGCTAAGCCGTCACGCAATTGCAGGCGTTCTAGTTGTTGGGTCAATCGATTGATGATACTGCTTGTCGTATCAATACCGACATCAGCCATGATTAAACTGGCTTCAATTTCTTCCAGCAAGTCATCGTTGATGTCTTTTTCACCGAATGGCAAACTGGCCAGTATGCCGCCTAATCCTGTCCGGGTCCGTTTTAATTGAAGCTTTAGTCTGGATAAAAGCGACTCCTGTGGCGGTTCGACATATAAGTCTTCCACCGACAGAGTTTCTATCTTAGCTTCAGTAATTTCTGGCTTGGGTTTATATTCAATAACCGGCTGTTCAAGATCAACTAAACTATATCGGCTATAAAAACTGATGCTGATTAGCGGTAGCATCAGTAATACTGAACTAACTTCATGCGCCAAAGCTAGCCCAATTGACATACCTGTTTTAATGCCAACGATGGTTGTAGCCAGTTGAATCAATACTAACACACTTAAAAACAAGCCTGATCGTCTGATCGGCTTAGAAGAGCTTGACGCAACCGATTTTATGATCAGACATAAAAATAAAGCGAAAGAAATAAGGCTGCCTACTCTGTGCAACCAGTTAACCGCTACTTGCGCTTCAAGCGAAATAATGCCGGTATCCCCAGTAAACAGGCCATAAAAGATATTTACTCCGTTTTTATAATCTGCTTTAGGCCACCATTCACCATTACAGGTCGGGAAGTCTTGGCACGCTAAGCCCGCTTGATTAACACTAACCCAGATCCCCAGGATAATTTGTAGTAACAGTATAAGTGAAACAAATCGACTTAACCCTAATGGCCCGCTACTTGATGTCATAGCCGATAAAGACGCTTGCGAGCGTAAATATAACCAAAAAAGAAGCCAGAAAATCAGAATGCTGACCATCAAATGAGCGCCGGAAATCAACGGCATGGCATGCAATTTTACTAAGCTTACGCTCAAAATTACCTGTCCCGCTAGTAACAGTATAAGACTGGTGGTTGCCGCGAATGCCGCTAAACGATAGTGCTGCTTGCGCCATGAAAATAAATTTAGCAAAATTACCAACAAGGATAGGAAAGCCGTCAGGTAACGATGTCCAATTACTTTTGATACTTTTTCAAAATCTACTGAATAATCCGGAAATAATAATTTTGCCCTTGCACTAAAGTCCGATTCATCATTGAGAGTAATCTGACCGAAACAAGCAGGCCAATCCGGGCATGCCAATTCAGATCCCGACAATCGCACGAACGAACCTGCCAAGATAACCAGTAATGCTAAAACAACGCTAATAAGTACTACATTTCTAAACATCTAATTTTCCGTTAACCGATTTGTGATATCCGCAATAAATGCGTGAGATCACTTTTAACTTTGTATGGATCAAAACCCGGTTCATAGTGCATCATTATATTACCCAATGGATCGATTAAAAAAAGCATCCCATCGTTTATCCCGCCCTTATTAAGTTGAGTGATTTTTTTTCGCACAGAATCATTCGGCACAACCCGAATTAGATCCGAATTAAGTGCATGGGCTTTATTATCGCTCCCGATCAATTTTTCAATTAGCGCCTCTTCCATGCTATTTTCTTCTTGAAGCATACGAGTGAATTGCAATGCACTCTCTTTGTTTTCGTTGTCTCGCAAACGCCATAATAATGCATCTTTGAGCCACCATTGAGTTGAAATCTCGGGAACAACTTTTTCAAATACAATCACTACACGCCGTGTCCTGGGCAAGTCTTTATTAAGCATTAATCTTATTTGCCTGGTTTTAAGCAATGCATCAAGACAACGAGCATTACAGTGGTTTGTAGGAATGACATTGACTATTAGCCAATGTCCTGTTAATTCATTAATGTTTTCCGATGAAAAACTATCAAAGCCACTGAAATCTGAGCGTTCCGTACTAATAACAGGGCTGATTAACTGACCATGGTTAGTCTTGTTGGATAATAACGACGAATTCTTTGTGAATATCCACGCAATCAAAAATGGAATGATAGACATCCCGAAAATAAAGATTATTAATCGTCGATTCTTTTTTTGTTGATTACTCATTGATCTTTTTTATGCTAAAAACGATAAATCCAATAGTTAACGTTAATGCCAATGCAAACCATTGTATGGCATAAGCCTGATGTTGTTCAGGCTGCATGGGGGGGGGTGTTTGCCATTCCCGTATAAAGCCATCCGGAGCATTATTATTTAACTCCATTTGGAAGTTAAATAACGGGTAACCTAATTTTTTAGCCAAAATCTCACTATCGACTACTTGTACAACCGATGGCCATGCGTCTGTCGGAATTTCTGCCCCAGCTAACTTTATACCAACACTTGGAAAGCGATTTACACGCCCTTCAACATCGCGAAAATGTTCAGGCACTTTGACCTCAGGTAAAATTCTACGATCCTGATTTAATGGCAGCCAGCCTCTATTGACTAAAATAGCTATTTTTTCATCCTTCAATATCAAAGGTGTTAGTACAAAATATCCAACTTTTCCGCCTTTAATTTGATTATCAATTAAAAACTGATGATGTGCATCATAATGACCTTGTGCAATTACCGTCTGGTAGCGGATGGAATCGATATCACTATTACTTGATATAGATAATTGCAATGTTTCAGTTTTGGCAGCTTTTTTCTGACTGTTCATTAATATTTGCTTTTCCTCGGCTCGATGCAATTGCCAAAAACCCAAGGTAATCAGCAATGGCAATAAACACAAATACACAATACATGGGATTTTTTGAATCCTAATTTTGTAGTGGTTTTTTTTCATGAGATTTGTTGATCAAATAACTTGGCAATTAAGTCCGAATAATTGAAAATGGCCGCTTTACTTTAAAATAACTATCATAATGATTAAGAGCATCGTAATCCTTGCATTTATGCTAATCATATTTAGCCTAGGATCAGCCCTGTTTCACCTAGTTAAACATAATGGCCAGGAACAATCTCAAAACACTGTTAAAGCTTTAACCTATAGAATCATTCTTTCAATAATATTATTTTTATTTGTTTTTATTGCAATTGGAACAGGTCTTTTCAAACCCAGTGGGATAGGCACTCAAATGCAGATAAACAAACAAATCCAAGCAAATCAACTCAAATAACCAAATCGGCAAAAAAAAAGCGCTGCACTGGCAGCGCTTTCTTTGTGTCTGTTTTGTTGAGTTTACATGATGTAAACAAAGATAAACAAGCCCAGCCAGACAACGTCGACGAAGTGCCAATACCAAGCGGCTGCTTCAAAAGCAAAATGATTTTCTGGCTGAAAGTGTCCTTTCCAGCTACGAAACAATACAACACTTAAAATAATAGCGCCAATACAAACATGTAAGCCATGAAACCCGGTTAACATAAAAAAAGTGGATCCATAGATACCTGAACCTAAGGTCAACCCCATCTCTGTGTAAGCTTCATGGTATTCAAATGCTTGAAACGATACGAAGAGGAATCCCAAGACTACAGTCGCGATCAGTCCTTTAATTAATTGATCACGATTTTTTGCAAGTAGGCCGTGATGTGCCCATGTACAGGTTACACCACTGGTCAACAGAATTAATGTATTTAGAAATGGAATACCCCAGGCATGCATGGTCTCAAATTCACCTGTCGATTTTCCATCGACAATTTTACCACCCAGATGCGCTGGTCCATTCGTTGGCCAAATTGCATCGAATGTTGGCCATAAAAATTCTCTGGTCGCAGCATTTGTTCCTTCACCGCCTAGCCATGGCACGGATAAATTGCGCGTGTACCAAAGCGTTCCAAAAAATACGGCAAAGAACATGATTTCTGAAAAAATAAACCACATCATTCCCATACGATAAGATATTCCAACCTGGGTATTGTACATACCCGATTCACTCTCAATCGCTTGTAAAGTGAACCATCCAGCCAGCATAATGACGAACACACCGAGCCCTAATATCATCCAGGTAACTCCGATTGCTGAACCGTTCAGATAATTCGCAAACCCTGCCAGCAAGCAAAATAATCCAACCGTGCCCACGATAGGCCAAGTGGCTTTATTGGGAATGTAATAACTATTGTGTGTAGACATGAACCCCTCTCTTATTTAACTGATGTCTCGGTATTATCAAAAAATGTATAGGCCAGTGTAATTGTTTTATAGGTTTCCGGTAACGCAGGATTTACGACAAAGCGCACTGGCATCAATTTGTTTTCACGCGGCTTAAACACCTGTTTTGTAAAACAAAAACACTCTATTTTTTTAAAGTATTCAGCAACGGCTCCCGGAGAAAAACTAGGGATTGCTTGAGTTACCAGTATTTTATCGGTTTTGTTTTCAGCGTAAAAGTTTACGGTGTAGTATTTACCCGGATGAATTTTCAATTTTTTAGTTTCCGCTCGAAAAATCATAGGCGTTGATTCATTTAATGTAGTAATGAACTCGACGTCAACGTCCCTTTTATCATCAATAGGGTATTGTATTTCTTCAGCAACTTCACCTTTGAATTTACCATTCAATCCCGTAATATCACACAAAACATCATATAAAGGAACTAACGCGTAACCAAAACCAAACATTCCTGCTGCAACTACAAATAAAGCTCGAACTAGTTTGGTATTTTTTTTGTTTACACTATCGGTCATCTAGAAACTGCTTTTAAAACTGCAAATATATAAATGGTAAGTGCAATTGCAGCCAGTAAGAGCCCCGTAAGAATATTTTTTGTCTTCGTGTTCACATACTTACCTGTTGTACGCTACCTGCTAACCGGATACAAATTATCAAATCAATAATATCCTAAACAATGACTTAAAAATGTTCCGTCGGTATTGCCGTCGGTGGTGTTGTAAACGTATGATACGGGGGCGGAGATGGCAAGGTCCATTCCAGACCATGCTTGCTCGCATCTTCCCAGACTTCATCAGTTACTTTTTCTCCAGTACCGCCTTTTATTGTATCAACCACAATATAAAGGAATAATAATTGACTAGCTCCAAAAATAAAACCACCAATACTTGATATCATATTCCAGTCTGCAAACTGAACGGCATAATCAGGTATTCTTCTTGGCATTCCCGCTAGTCCCAAAAAATGCTGCGGAAAAAACAAGATATTAACCGACACGGCAGACAACCAAAAATGTAGCTTGCCTATTTTTTCGTTGTACATATGGCCCGTCCATTTGGGCAACCAGAAGTAACCGGCGGCCATCAAGATAAAAATGGAAGCAGGAACGAGTGTGTAATGAAAATGTGCAACGATGAAGTACGTATCGTGATACTGGAAGTCAGCCGGCGCAATAGCCATCATCAAACCGGTAAATCCGCCCATAGTAAACAATACAACAAACGCGATTGAAAACAACATGGGCGTTTCAAAAGTCAATGATCCCTTCCACATGGTTGCCGTCCAGTTAAAAACCTTTACCCCCGTGGGGATGGCTATCAACATGGTTGCATACATGAAATAAAGCTCACCAGCCATTGGCATACCAACCAGAAACATATGGTGAGCCCAAACGATAAAAGATAGGAATGCGATTGACGCTGTTGCATAAACCATTGAACTATACCCAAAGAGCGGTTTGCGGGCAAAAACCGGAATAATGGTTGAAGCTACGCCAAACGTGGGCAAAATCATGACATACACTTCGGGATGACCAAAGAACCAGAATATATGCTGGTAAAGAACAGGGTCGCCACCACCGGCAGCATCAAAAAAACTGGTCTCAAAAAATTTGTCGGTCAAAAGCATAGTAACCGCACCGGCAAAAACCGGCATGATAGCTATCAACAAAAATGCCGTGATCAACCATGTCCAGACAAACAAAGGCATTTTCATCAAAGTCATTGCCGGTGCGCGCATGTTGAACACTGTTGCTATGATATTAATTGCACCCATGATTGATGATATCCCCAATAAGTGCACTGAAAATATCGCAAAGGGTAATGCCTTACCTGTTTGCAAGACCAATGGTGGATATAAAGTCCATCCTGATGCTGGCGCGCCGCCTTCCATAACCAATGTGCTAGCCAATAAAGAAATTCCGGCGACCAGCATCCAGAAACTCATATTGTTAAGACGAGGCAACGCCATATCGGGAGCACCTATCATCATCGGAATCATCCAGTTAGCCAGCCCAACAAATGCTGGCATAACGGCACCGAAAACCATGACTAATGCATGCATCGTAGTCATTGAATTGAAAAACTGAGGCTGGACAAACTGCATACCTGGCTCAAACAATTCAGCCCTAATTACCATAGCCATCGCTCCGCCGACAAAAAACATCGCCAGCGCAAATACTAAGTACAAGGTACCAATATCTTTATGGTTTGTAGTAACAATCCATCTTTTAATCCCTCCAGCAGGGCCGTGATCGTGATGATCATGATCATGTTCAGCAACGACAGCAGACATATTTTTATACCTCTAATTATTCAGAAAAGACTTTATTAAATAAAATCCATTATTACTCTATGAATTCTAACAATATACACAATTCAGCTATTGCAATGCTCTAATTGAAGATGGTTGTATTAAATCATTGACCGAATTTCCCAATCCGTTACGGGTATAGGTCACCACTGCCGCCAAATCAGCTTGACTCAACGTGTTACCGAATGCTGGCATCATACCTTTTCCATTCAATACAAACTTCACTTGAGCATTAATCTCACCATTGACTATTGGACTGCCTGTCAAAGCTGGAAATGTCGGCGGCATACCCTGGCCATCAACTTGATGGCACGAAGCACAATTCGATTCATAAACAGATTTTCCCTTAGCAATCAGATCATCTTTTGATAAATCAACACTTGAAACGACTGACTCTTTTTCCGTGACTTGAGTTGATGATTCTGTAGCAGATTTTGGCAACAAATCATTAACTGCTTTGGGTTGAATTTCATCACCGACTGCATTACCCAATGCATTTCGAGTGAATGTGATTACTTGAGCTAATTCATCTGCCTTGAGAACTTTGCCAAATGCAGGCATAGCATTTTTGCCATTCATGACAAGATTAACTTGTGCATTGATATCACCGGTAACAACTGAACTGCCAGTAAGGGCAGGAAATGCACCAGGCACTCCTTCACCACCAGGTAAATGGCACGTAGCACAATTTTTTTCATAGATTGCCACCCCCTTAGCTATTAACTGATCTCGACTTTGATCTGCTAAATCTGGGCCTTTTTTGGCGTCATCCTCAGTTTTTTTCACCCAAGTATCGTATTCCGGTTGATCCATAGCCACTACCACAATAGGCATAAACCCATGATCCTTACCGCAAAGCTCAGTACATTGTCCACGATAAACCCCCGCGTCCTTAACAGAAGTCCAAGCCTCATTAATAAATCCTGGATTGGCGTCTTTTTTCCAACCTAATGCAGGCACCCACCACGAGTGAATCACATCAGCTGCTGTAAATACAAAACGTATTTTCTTGTTTGTGGGGATTACGAGAGGATGATCAACATTTAGCAGATAATTGGGTATTGATCTTGGATCTATTCCTGAACCAGTTTGACGTGCTTTATTGCTGGCCTCATCCAATCGACTAACAATATGAATACCGGTATCAAGATAGTCATATTCCCAATACCATTGTTTTCCCGTCACTTTTATTGAAATATCGGAGTCTTGAACGTCGTCCAGTTCTAGCATAGTCTTGGTAGCTGGGATTGCCATGCTGACTAAGATTAATGTCGGAACAATTGTCCAGATAATTTCTATGGTTGTATTTTCGTGAAACTGTTCAGCCTTATGCCCTCTTGATTTACGATGGTGGTAAATCGAATAAAACATTGTACCGAACACACCAATCCCAATGAATACACAAATCCAGAGTATTAGCATATGAAGATCATAAATGTCGTTACTGACCTTTGTAACCCCCTTCATTAAATTGAGCGTATATTCCGCCTGCGCTTTACCTAGGCAAAAAGCCATTAGTATAAGGCTTGCGAGCAATTGCTTGGTTATCTTCACGGAGCAGCCCCTTCGTAAGTAGTTGTATAACTCTTGTAGTGTATTAATCGTTTCGTAATATAAAGCTAAGGTAAAAACCCGCTTTATTCCGTTTACATTATAATTATCACAAATATTATAGTAATTTTACCCTATGCCGTAACTCTAAGCCAGAAGTCTCTAGCATTTAATGCTATTGATTAGGCCTTGTTACCAAACAATCCATATAAACGTAAGACGGGTTATACCAATCCCAATAAAGTATTATATTAATAAAGCCCACTTTCGGGTGCTAAGATTTCGTATAGCATCGGGTTGTGTCGATCTGTCAGGGAACCAGCAGTTACGTTTATGACGGCTTCGGCAATAAATATCATAGGGGTCGAGTCATGCAATCAAGGTTGATCAGACAGTCTGCTTTGGGAAATTTATTGTTTTTACAATAATATTTGTGACTGACTGGGTCGGACTGTCACATTCATCGAAGCGAAGAAAGCAATTTTTTGAATGACTGGTATGGAGAATTCCATTCAGCAATTTGAATCTCACCAACTAATAACAGGAACGCAAATACCACGGGATGAATAAAATATCTTTTTATACATCATAAAATAAACTAATATGAGCTATATAAGTTACGGTTATAACTCATGGTTTGGAACTGGCAACAACCCGATTGGCCTCATTTTAGTTACGAAGAATTACCCCTCGTTGGTTATGACAACAAGTTATTACTTGGTGCAGGCCTTTTGTTTGGTGCTTTCAAGCATCTTGATGATGATGAAAAAAGCCAGTTAACCATCGAACTTATTAGCAATGAAGCATTAAAAACCTCTGAGATTGAGGGAGAATACCTGGATCGAGATAGTCTTCAGTCATCCATTCGCCGCCAATTCGGATTAGTATCGGATAACCGTAAGATTCCACCTGCCGAACAAGGTATTGCGCAGGTCATGGTTGATTTATACCAGGAGTTTCAGTCACCCCTATCTCACGCCACCCTGTTTAATTGGCATAGCATGCTGACTAACGGTAGACGTGACCTGAATGACATCGGGCGATACCGCACCCATCAAGAGCCTATGCAGATTGTATCTGGGCCAATCCATTCCCCCAGAATCCATTATGAAGCGCCGCCATCAAACCAAGTTATGTCGGAAATGGAAAGATTTATTACTTGGTTTAATGAGACAGACCCCAACGGAAAATCACCCTTGCCAGCCTTAGTCCGTGCCGGTATCGCCCACCTTTATTTTGAGAGCATCCATCCTTTTGAGGACGGCAATGGACGCATCAGGCGGGCAATTGCAGAGAAAGCGTTAGCGCAGTGTTTGGGGCAACCCACGCTGATAGCTATCGCCCATACCATTGAGCGGAACAGGAAGGCTTATTACACCGCACTTGAACAAGCCAACAAATACAATGAAATTACCGCATGGTTAATATATTTTGCGGATACCGTATTAAGCGCCCAAAGCTATACCCAAGTCAGGCTTGAGTTTCTGATAAAAAAAGCCAAACTGTATGACCGGTTGAGAGGACAACTTAACGTCCGCCAGGAGAAGGTATTGTCCAGAATGTTTCGAGAAGGCCCGGAAGGATTCAAAGGCGGGTTAAGTGCAGAAAAGTATCTGAGTATTACCGGCACAACCCGTCCGACAGCGACTCGCGACTTGCAAGATTTGGTGATGAAAGGGGCATTGTCAAGAACAGGGGAACGTAAGCATACACGGTATTCCCTTAATCTTGACTGTTAAATACAGAGTTTAACTTATTGATAAAATAACAGTATCTCTAGCTTCTCCATAGCCGACTGTGGCTCATATCAACCGTTTTTGCAAGATCGGCCAAAAACGGTCTCTTAGATAATTTTGTTCGCGGACCCTTGTGAATCTTAAAGCGGACATCCCATGCTTAAAATGAAAGATTAGTTTGTTAAGCACGTATAGTACTGTACGGATCAAAATAAGGGATTCCTGGAATGAAACCAGACGTGTTATTCATGAATTCTTCGCTATTCAGGTCGAGAACACTTCTCCAATGGTGCACAGGAGGGCCAAATTGATATACGCCATGGACAATAAATCGATTATCCTTGAATTGCCCATACTGAATATTTCCTCCGACGGATGGGACGTTTGCGTCTGCAATCACCGCCTTTAAGATATTGAAGTAGTCATGTAGAGAAGGATTCATTGGCATATTCGCTTGGGCACGAGAACTTCCAGAGCCCAGTAGAATGTAACCAGACTTCTGAAGAAATTCCTGACAAGAGTGATTATTCGAGTCATCTGTGGAAAAGCGAAAAACGCGAACCATTTTTTTTCGTGGCAAAGACCACCTATCAGCATTTCTGCTCTTCCGTTTTTACCGATAGATGTTTCGCAAACCTTACGGGATATCTCTCGATATGCAACAAAAATGAAATTAGCGATACCCTGCATGCTTGTATCGGTATGACCAGGTATATGCTGTAGGGTTTTAAGTATTTCAGCGAGAGCTTCTTTAATAGTCAAAAACCTCCGGCAAAGCCGGATGCTTGAAAATATGAACCGCTCAAAGCGGGTTGATTTTGTGCCACCTAAGGGTGGCGGTGCCTTAAAATAAATCGAGTTGGTCTATTCGCTTGTCCTCTTCTTCCTGATGCCTGATGTAGTTTCGCACGGTTGCCTAATCCCTGCCCACCGTTGAAACAAAATACCCTCTTGCCCAGAAGCTCTGGCCTGTGAAGTTTTTTCTTCGACCCATATAGGTTCGTGCTATGGATATGGCGCTTTTGCCTTTCATAAATCCAACAACCTGTGACACTGAGTATTTGGGGGGAATCGAAATCAAAAGGTGGACATGGTCTGACATCAAATGCCCTTCCACAATCTTGCATTCCTTTTGTGATGCCAAATCTTTCAGCATCGCTCCCAGATATTTCCTCAACTCCTTATAAAGGCTCTTTTTCCTGTATTTCGGTATCCAGACTATGTGGTACTTACATTCCCATTTTGTATGATTTAAACTCTCTGGTGAAGTCATCGTTTGTTTCCTTATCTTTAGAACTTTAGGCGGTTCACAGATAGGGAGACTCTCGATGATTCCCGTAATTGTCAAACTTTGTGAGTCCCCCAGCAGAGCTGGGGGTTTACTTATGATTAATTACCTTATTTAAATAAGGTCTGAGCTTCCCATAAAGAACATCACCAGACAGAAAGCTATTTTTGTCGCTCAGTGAACGTCTTTCAGAATATCTAAATTTCTGAATAAGCTTCGAGGTGTCTTTTTCGATATCCTCAAGATCAAGAACCCAAGTTTCATCAGAAATTAAATTTAGCTTTTCTGTTACACCAAAATTTGTAATTTCACCAAGTCTCACCCATACCCAGGTTTGCGGCAACTCAAAGGGCTTTTTTCGTCCGTTATCGGCGGCAGTGACTTGTCTTTTTTGATTTTACCCTCAGCAACCAGCTTAGCTTTTTCAGCCTGTATACGTTTAAGCAACTCACTCGCCGGTTCATCATTCGCATTTTGCGGCACCAACTTGCCTCGCACCGCCAGTTCCAGAATCAGCTCGCGCAGTTTCTTGATGCCATAGACGCTAACCGCATTTCCGGCGCTGCGGCCACGACCGGATTTCTTTTCAGTTTCGGCAGCCGTCCAGATATCAATATGATCGGTCAGCAGTTTTTGAATGGCGCTCATGTTGAGTCCTTTTTTGAAAATCCCCCCTGCCCCCCTTTTTCAAAGGGGGGTGATATCAATTTTTCTCCATTTTCAAAGTGGGGGGATGTGGGCTCTGCTTTTTTTACTAAGGCATTTCTATTCGAAGCAGCGTTATCAACATCAGCTTCCTCCTTTGTAAAAGGGGGGTTGGGGGGGATTTGCATTGTAACCACATTATAAATAACGCCCATCACCGCATCCGTTTCTGTTAATACCTGACGGTTATCAAATCGTAAGACTACCAGGCCCAATGATTCCAGAACGAGGTCTCTTTCGGCATCGCGGGTTTGGTGTTCTGGTTCGGAATGCTGGGAACCATCCAACTCAACAACCAAATTGGCTGATGCACAATAAAAATCAACGATATAGTTTGCTATGGGTTTTTGACGATAAAATGGCAAGCCCAATATTTGCTTGCGGCGCAATTTTGACCACAGCAGCTGTTCGGCGTCTGTCATGTTACTGCGTAATTTTCGGGACAAGGGTTTTAAGGCCGGGTTGTATGGTTTCATAATCCCCCCTAGCCCCCCTTTTTCAAAGGGGGGGATTTTTGTGTCGATTGACTCTCCCCCCTTTGCAAAGGGGGGAGGATCAGTC
>JABFSH010000057.1 GCA_013140705.1 Methylococcaceae bacterium | reverse complement strand
AACTGACAAAAAAATGGTTTTATCACCCATATGGGTGATGCAATTTTCAAACGGCATGGATTATCATGCAACAAACGATGGATAACACATAGTAACGAATAAAGTGGGCACGATTTAAGGCTAAAAAATAAGAAAGAAATACCCTTTTTATCCTTCAAAATAAAAAAATTGACATTGATAAGAAAACATTTTTTAATAATATTAAGATTGCGTTAAGAAAAATAATAAAAAGCTAAACCAACTGGAAGGTTGGGGCAGAAAGTCACGGATCCTAAGGGAATGCCGGACCGCCGATTCTCACCTGCGTTAAGGATGATTAAAGTGTATTGGCTTTTCAATTTGAGATTTTAGCGGCTGTTTGTTTTAAAACTGACGGCTATCACCGCGACATTCTCTTCATAGTAAGCCATTTACTCAACAAATGAGTATGGCTATGGCAATCAATCAAAATCATTCTAAACGCAGTCGTCCATTAGTCGAGGTTGTAAGATATAACCAGGCCGAGCGTAGTCATTCTCGTACCCTTCTTACAACCTTTGCCTCCCAAGCAAAAGCCTCACTCTCACTTAGTAACCTTGAGCACAAAGCTCTAATACCTTCGATAGCTAGGCAAAAATCACCAACCGTTCAACTCAACCCATTTCGACGCCGATTCGGCTCGTCATTACTCATATCGATCGGTCCCCCCGGAAAACTGGCCAATGCTGCCAGCCTTGAGTTCGATCAGCTCAAAATAAAATTCATGGTTAATAAATACATTTTTTAAATTCTAAGTTTATAGGCGGATTAAAATGAAAAAAAATAATAAAAATACTCATCATGTAGCGATCATTTCTACATTAGCAATAGGTGCATGGTCAGGGCTTGCAATGGCCGTTCCAGCCATTAAAAATATTACTATCGACCAATCGGTTACCCCCAATGTGGTCACTATTACAGGCACAACCCTGTGTAGAGTTGCCTCATGCGCGACCGCACCTACCGTAGCCATCGGCGGCGTCAACCAACCATTATTGGCTGGGTTTACAACGACAAGACTTAAAGTGGCGTATACACCCATTAGCGCAGGTAATTACCCCGTTGTAGTGTCAAACCCAACTGGGGCGGCATCATTAACATTGACGGCGGGGGCAGTCGGACCCGTAGGACCACAAGGCCTAACAGGACCTGCTGGCGCACAAGGTGCAACAGGTGCTGATGGTGCGCAGGGACCTCAAGGTTTAACGGGCGATACAGGGCCAGCAGGCGCGCAGGGACCTCAGGGTTTAACGGGAGCTACAGGTCCAGCAGGCGCGCAAGGACTTCAAGGCTTACCTGGAGCGGTAGGACCACAAGGTATCGCGGGCACTAATGGGCTTCCAGGTGCGACTGGTCCAGCAGGGCCCGCAGGTTCATCTGGTCCGGTTTATCATTTGGGTGATACGGGCCCTGACGGGGGTACAGTGTTTTATGTCGATGGTTCCGGTCAACATGGTTTGGAAGCACAAGCATCTGATGCTGCTTCCGGTCAATATTTGGATTGGCCTACCGCTATCTCTACTTCAGCAGCATATAACAACACCGTTATTACTGTAGCTTTGTTGTGCTCCACCACTAATGCGCAATTAACACCTAATTGCTGGCATTTACCAACCAAGACTGAATTGGAATATTTATACGAAGCAAAAACCGTTGTGGGTGGTTTTGCTAATATCGGCCTCTACTGGAGCTCTACGGAGGGCGATGCCAATCACGCGTGGGTCCAGGACCTCTTCTACTTCTACGATGGCATCCAGATCAACTACTACCCTAAGAACATGTCGCTGGGCGTGCGTGCGGTTCGGGCTTTTTAACTCTTTAACCCTTTAACACTTTTCTTCCCGCCGCAGGCGGGCGATTTTTTTTAGCGATGGCGTTATATTACGACTTGCCGGTTTACCGGGACACCTATAAGCTGATTCTGAAGGTTTTTGAAATGTCCAAAGACTTCCCCAAAGAGTATAAATACACTTTAGGTCAGGACATGAAGCGGGATGCCCTGCAACTGGTCAGATGTATTTATCGTGCCAATAAGTAAGCGCAAAAAAAAGAGTTGTTGGAAAGTTTTTTAGATGAGTTTGAACTGCTTAAACTGGAAATACGCCTGTGTGTTGATATGAAAATCGTGTCCTTTAAAAAACAGGCCGAATTAACGGTGTTAATGGACAGCATAGGCAAACAAGTTACCGGCTGGCGAAATGCCAGCCAGTAAAACGCCGGAATGGCTGTTGTTACGGTGACAGCCAGTGAGCATGCTTTTTTTAAAAGCGATAAAGGGACTGTGCTTGCGCAGTTAAGCAAGATAACCACGAGAAACCTTGCGGTTATTAAAACGCCTTTATAAAACGTTGTGGGTGGTTTTGCTAATAACAACTACTGGAGCTCTACGGAGAACGATGCCAATAACGCGTGGAACCAGAACTTCAACAATGGCAACCAGAACAACAACAATAAGAACAACACGCTGCCCGTGCGTGCGGTTCGGGGTTTTAAACAAAGCTTTGATAGACCCAACGGATAGCAATTTAGATTGCTATCCGTTTTTTTCCGGACAGTGATGCAACAACTGACCTTATTTGACCTACTACCCGCGTTAAAACCAACACTGGAACTTGCAGACCTTTTTGAGGCATATCAAGCCTGCCGCCATAGTAAACGTAACACCCGCAATGCCCTCGCCTTTGAGGTCGATTACGAAACCAATCTACTCAACTTGTGTTCTGACATCAATAACGGCAGTTATAAGCCAAACAAGTCTATCGCTTTTATTGTCAACAAACCGGTAAAAAGAGAAATCTTTGCCGCCGATTTTCGTGATCGAGTCGTGCATCATCTGGTTGTCAGTAAGCTCAATCCGTTATTTGAAAAAGCCTTTATCTACGATAGTTATGCCTGCCGAGTCGGCAAAGGCACACATTTTGGCATACAGCGTGTTGATCGATTTATTCGACAATGTTCGCACAATTACAGCAGGGATTGTTTTGTGTTAAAGCTGGATATTAAAGGTTTTTTTATGCACATTAATAAGGCTATTTTGTTTGCCGCGCTGCAAACCTTTATTGAACAAAAATACCTCGCGTCAGATAAAGAGTTGTTGCTGGAGCTGTGTCAAAAAATCATTTTTTACGATCCCACTCAACACTGTATTATTAAAAGTAAACGTAGTGCCTGGCAGGGCTTGCCACCCGATAAGAGTTTGTTTTACTCAGCGCCTCAGTGCGGATTACCCATCGGCAACCTGACCTCCCAGGTCTTTGCCAATTTTTATATGAATGGTTTGGATCATTTTATCAAGCATGACTGTGGTATTCGTTATTACGGACGCTATGTGGATGATTTTATTGTGGTGCATGAGAATAATGATTATTTGAAATCGCTTATTCCAGTTATTAAGGTCAGATTGCAAGAACGATTACAGTTAACGTTACATCCCAACAAAATCTATTTGCAGCATTATACAAAAGGAGTGCAGTTTTTAGGCGCAGTTATCAAACCCCATCGTATTTACATTGCCAAGCGTAGCCAAGGTAATTTTTATGCAGCTATTGAAAAACAAAATAATATGGTAAAAGAGCAAAAACCCAGCAAGGAACAGCAAGCGGCCTTTTTGAGTAGCATGAATGCATATCTGGGACTTATGAAGCATTATAAAACCCACAAATTGCGCAAAAGACTGTTGTTTAAAAATCTGTCAGCTATAATCAAAGGGGTCAGACTCGATTGATAAATCGTTCACAATGGGTTAGAACATCAACTTCCGAACAACAACACATTCGAGTAAGCCATCATGAAGTTCCTTATAACGGTTGATAGAGATGAAGATGGGATTTGGGCAACCGAATGCCCTTCTATTCCAGGTTGCTTCAGCCAAGGCACGACCAAAGAAGAAGCGATCAATAATATCAAAGAAGCCATAGGGCTTTGTTTGGAAGTGAAGGCTGAGCGCGGAATGCCCTTGACCCTAGAAACCCTGCAAGTTGAAGTTGTGGCTTAATGCCTAAATTACCTCGGTTAAGTGGCCTAGAGGTTGTTAAGATTTTTCAACGCTTCGGCTGGGTCATTATAGTTAATGGACAACCTCCGTCCTGACTGGAATAAGGCATGGCACGTTTACCTCGATTTGTGATCCCCGATCAGCCACAGCATGTGATTGTTCGGGGCAACAATCGAGCAGAAATTTTCTGCGCCGATGCGGATTACAGCTTCTATCTTGAAAAGTTGAAATTAGCTTGTGACAAACACGGCTGCTCGGTTCATGCCTATGTCCTAATGACCAACCATGTTCATCTGCTCATTACACCGCACCTCGAACAAAGCTTGGCTAAAACCATGCAAATGCTAGGACGCTACTATGTGCAATACTACAATTATTGTTACCGGCGCAGCGGTACGCTTTGGGAAGGTCGTTACAAAGCGACGCTCATTGATTCTGAAGCCTATCTATTAACCTGTATGCGCTACATCGAATTGAATCCGGTACGGGCAGGCATGGTCATTGATCCGGCTGACTATCCCTGGTCAAGTTATCATCATAACGCCCTGGGTGAAGCGAACGATTTAGTTGTCCTTCATCCTGAATACCAGCGCTTGGGTGAGTCGAATGAAGCGCGTCAGGCTGCCTACCGCGAGTTATTCAAGCTTCAACTTTCTGAAAATAATATTACCGATATCAGAGAGGCGACCAATAAGGCTTGTGTGTTAGGCAATGATCGGTTTAAGCAACGCATTCAAGAACAGCTAGGCCGACGGGTTGAGCCCAAAGCCCGAGGCGGAGACAGGAAATCTCAACAATTTAAAGCCAATCGACCTAATTTGGATTGAAATATTTTTTCTTGAATGTCGGGTTTAGAGAAAGTTATGAAAACTCGCTGATGGACCGGTGTGGGTCGATTTTGTCTATTTTGCAAAAAGTGAAGCGTTAAAATACCGAATGTCCGGTATTAAAGAATCTGTTACAGTTTAAAATAATTCAACTTGGAAGAATGGCAACTAAAGTTATTCAATGGCAAGAAATCCGAACTATTTTTTATGCTTTTACTAGTAACTATCCGACGGTATAACGGAACACCATGCAATATTCGTTAGTGACACAGTGGCACCTGGATGCTCCCATTGAGCAGGTCTGGGCCGCTCTCATAGCATCGGATGATTGGCCGAAGTGGTGGCGATTCGTTAAAGAAGTCGTAGAAATCAAAAAAGGCGATGCACACGGACTGGATTCGGTTCGGCAGTTTACCTGGACAAGCCGGCTTCCCTATCGGCTACGCTTTGCAGTCCGGGTTAAAGTGATGGAAAAGCCCCATTGGATGGAGGGCATTGCTTCGGGCGACTTAAACGGTACCGGAAGCTGGAAATTGGAAAAAATAGAAGGTTCAACGCGTGTGACTTATCGATGGACGGTTAGTACGGAAAAAGCCTGGATGAATCTCCTAGCGCCCCTATTGGCACCGGTGTTTGCATGGAACCACGATCAAGTGATGCTAGAAGGCGGAAAAGGCTTAGCCCGACATCTCGGTGTGTCGCTGCTGAATTTTCAAGGATCCAAACACCCTTATAATCCGTGTTAATCGGCTTCCAATTCAGGAATTTCTAACGTATTGCATTTTTCTAAAACATCGCATAAATTTAAGGGGTGTTGTTAACAGGTGTCATTCCCAACATCCCAACGCTAGTGCTGAAAAATTGGGGGTTAACTAACACCCTAAACACCGTTTCTGATCTGGCGTTACCCCGACGGTCTTATATTAGCTGCTTTTACTTAGCTAACGAAACTCAAGTACAATCCATTGATCGAAAGGGATAATTTTTATGCTGGAATGGTTTATACTCATTTTTGTCCTCACTCTCATTTATTTCATTATGAAAAATCCCAAAACGCCTACCGAAAAGCCAACGCCTAAATCAAAAACTGAACCCGCTGTTGTCACTGTCGCCACCGAGACAAAGACTAAAAAGCCAAGTCCCAAGACACCTAAACAACCGCCAGCCGTAACGCCAAAACCCGTCTCTAAAGCCAAATCTGAACCTCCGGTTGCCGTGATTGTCGCCGAAGAACGCTCCACAAAACCAAGCCCGGCACCGAAATCCCCTAGCAAATCTAAAACCGTGGCCCCTAAAGCGGTTGTGTCGTCAACAGAAATAGCGCCGTCCGAGCGCGTTGGGTTGACCGCAGGCAGCATTTGGCATTACCTAGATGAAAAGGGCGCTACCTCAGTAGCAACATTGATTCGTGAACTTCCGGAAGAAGAAAAGATCATTCAACGTAGCATCGGTTGGCTAGCTCAAGAGGACAAAATATCGCTCGACACTGTTGACCGGGTTGAAATCGTGTCGTTGAAATAAACGATCAATGATCGTTGCTATGAGCGTTATTGATGACCTTTTGGACGCCTGATGATTCGTTTATGAGTCACCACCTGAGCGTGCAAAGTGGTCATAGAAAAGCTAGACAATGGCCAGGAGATTGAATGTTCTGAAGAGATTTGGGAGCAATATAACTACGAATGGCATAGCAATATTCAACGAATCACATCTCACAAGACCGGGGAATACCGACAAATGCCCTTGCGATTAGGCTGGGCAATTACTATCCATAAAAGCCAGGGTTTAACCTTCGATTCAGTTAAAATCGATCTCACGGGCGGCGCCTTCTCTCCTGGCCAGGCTTATGTCGCTTTAAGTCGATGTCGCACCCTTGAAAATGTCACTTTTGATAAACCGATTTCACTGGACGATATTATCGTTGATCCTAAAATCATCGAATTTTACCGACACCTGTTTGATCAGGAGTCGCCGAAATTTAAGTACACACCCTCCGCCAATCAGCAGACACTTAACACAACAAATCCATCGAACGTAGAGTCAATCTACCTGAACCGCACGGATTTTGAGGAAAGACTCAGAGACTGGTACAGCAACTCAACGGACTCTATTCTGGGCATTCATAACGATAGCTCACCTCTTTATGTTGTTAAACATGAAGACCGGGTTTATAAATTAAGCCAAGATACCAAAAGACCGGGGGTTAAACTATATCTTGAATTGCTGGCCAAATACCCTGGCAATTTGGTGTGGTCGATAGTTGCGAATGCCAATGGCAGAATGAATAAAGTGGCGTTTGGACCGGATAAAATTGTGATTTCAGGTTTTTATTTGTATTTAGTCAATATGGATTAGCGGGAATAATCAAATCCGATAAGCAAAACTGTCTACCCATACATGGGTTCAGTATCAGCGGCTGTGCTGATAGGAATAAGATTTTTTGTCAGTCAATCAGCGAACAGTTGCCCATAAAACAAGTGCGGCAGCGATGATCGAAAGACTTGCCGAAACAATATTCAGTACAGCGATTTTCTGAGCATCACGTAACGGCTTGTTGATTCGAATAAGGATATTCTCGATGTCGGTTTGCACAACTTTATTCATTTCCCTCGCACCGGATAGCATCATTTTTTCCATCGATGCTTTACTGGCAGCCAGAGAAGCATTCAGGATACGCTCGGCCTTATCGTTGGCGTCTTCACGCCAGCGCATGGCAATGGCCTCCAGTTCTTCCTTATGGTGATCCAGCATGTCTTGCTGGGCTTTTTGGCTAGCTTGCAGCAGCCGGTTATTCATGGTTTGCAGGATCAGAAGGGGATCATCGCGACCCACGGCTATACCGTGCTTTGCCGCGATTTCCTTGATCGTTTCTTCTATTTCGTGCTCATGGCTCATTACAGAATCGGTGCGCTGTCCATTTGTTCATACAATTGTTTTTTGGCGATGGTGAGACGTTGCCTGGACATAATGGTATTGCTTGAGTTGGCAATAGCATCGGCAAACGTTAAGCGCTCCTGCAACATGTCGCTAATGTCACGCCCAAATGTTTCAGCCTTCCAGAGTGGGATTTTGATAATCGCCGAGATGCGCTCTTTATAGGTGGTATAGGCTTTCAGCTGTTCAAAATGTTTACCTTCATGTTCGATGGGTCCCCAATACGGATTGAGCCAGACAACAAACAAGGCTTCGCTAGGGAACTGACGGGCCAACAAGGCAAACCCATTCACCGTGTCGAGCAATGCCTGACTGCCGGTAATCACGGTATGCACGATCATTTCATGACCCATATCAAGCAAAAGCGCCGGAACGTCGTTGGTGATCAGGTAATGTGACAAGGGTACAAACGAACTGGCACCATTGTCGATAATGATGTCATTTGTTGATGTGGCTATTTGTTCGACCAGATGATCGAAGTTGCGGGGATTGATTTCGTCACCGTCCATGATTTTTAACAATTTGACGTCAAGTGATTTAAAACCATGAAAGGTTGAGTTGACAGGATCAGTATCGATACATAACGGATTTTGT
This sequence comes from Methylococcaceae bacterium, assembly GCA_013140705.1. Lineage (GTDB taxonomy): Bacteria > Pseudomonadota > Gammaproteobacteria > Methylococcales > Methylomonadaceae > JABFSH01. The sequence goes on along the minus strand of JABFSH010000057.1, from coordinate 38,478 downwards.
CCGGTGCTTAGTTTGTATTGAGCCAATGTTGAGGCAATGAACGATTTTCCGACACCACCTTTACCTTGCAATATCATGTGAATTTTTGCCATTAAAGTAACTCCTCTTTGTTGGGAACTGAATTAAAACTAAAGCCCGGTTGCGGTTTAGTTTCGGTTGTTGGTTTGACCTCAATGCGTGGTTTTTCGGTATTGCAAGTTGCTTCTTTCGTTTTGGGTTGGTAACTCCGTTTGGTGTAGTTGAGAAAGGTGTCGTAGCCAAATGCAATCCGTTGGGTTTCTACCAAGTGCGCCCAGATCGTTTTGGCCGCGTAACCATTGGCCATCGCTGCTTGTACGTCCTCTTTTACCGCCAGATAGGCGACTAAATTTTTGTCTCGTTTCCGGGATTGCTTTTGCTTAACCCATTCGGCAATTTGATCTGAATAGCGGTGCCCCATTTCTGTTAACCCCCTATTGTTTTTCGATTATTTGTCAACCAAAGCCGGTTATTGGCTTATTTTTCCCGATTATACCTCTTTTTTGCATTAATTCGATATATTGTTTGTTAGTCGAATTATTTTATGCTATTAATAAGCCATTAGACGAAAACCAGTCGGCTTTCAGTCTGGCGTAAACCGACTGTAAAGTCCGGGCAGGATATGTGAAGTGCTAGCACTTCACATCCACTTATTCGCGCTAGGCACTCAACGGGAATCCTGCTCTGCGAGGCCAAGCGGCTACCGCCACTATTTTCTTAACGGAGGCTGTCATGACAGAAAAGAAACCGACCCGAAAGGGGAGTACACCGATTGTTGTTCGGGTTACGCCTGATGAAAAAGTAGAAATAGACTCCTTGGCAAGGCAAACCGGACAGAGCACATCAGCGTATTTGCGTCTGCTCGGTCAGGGCTATGTGCCTAAGAGCATTGTAGATCATGGCAAGGTCATGGAACTTGCGCAGATCAACGGTGACCTGGGACGTTTGGGAGGGCTATTAAAACTCTGGCTGACGAATGATGTCAGGACGGCTCAGTTTGGCGAGAGCACCCTGCGGGCGGTGCTTGCGCGAATTGAGGATACTCAGAACACAATGCTTGAAATTATGAAGACCGTGGTGATGCCTCGGGCTGATCGGTAACTATAGCGGCTAAATTTTTTGGTTACGATGATTGCGAAGCATGTGCCTATGAAGTCGGTTAAAAAAAGCGACTTCGCCAGCCTAGTGAACTACCTGGCAGACGACCAGGAAAAGAACGAGCGTATTGTCTATTCGTCGGTAACGAATTGTGAATCGATCAACTTGAATGCGGCGGTGATTGAAGTCACGGCCATCCAGGGCATGAATACCCGTGCCGAATCCGATAAAACCTATCACTTGATTTTGAGTTTCAGGGCCGGTGAACGTCCCAATGACAGCGTTTTAGAAACACTTGAAAGCAAGGTTTGTGAGGGACTTGGCTACGGTGAGCATCAACGCGTGAGTGTGGCTCACGATGATACCGACAATTTTCATCTGCATATTGCCATCAACAAAATTCATCCGACCCGTTTAACGATTCACAGTCCCTATAACGATCATAAGACCCTTGGGAAGTTGTGTGCAGCGCTGGAGTTGACATACGGGCTGGAGCCGGATAATCATCAAGCCGTGAGGGTTGGCAGTGAAAACCGCACCTTGGATATGGAGCATCACGCCGGGGTGGAAAGCTTACTAGGCTGGATCCAGCGTGAATGTCTTCAGCAATTACTGACGGCTTCTTCTTGGGCCGAACTGCACCGTGTTTTACAGGAACACGGGCTTGAGTTGAAGGAACGTGGGAATGGCTTGGTGATTTCTGATCAGGATGGCTTGATGGTGAAAGCGAGTTCTGTTGCTCGTGAGCTGTCGAAAGGTAAACTGGTTGACCGATTCGGTGCGTTCAAATTTCAGCCCCGCCCTGTCCGTGCCGAAGGGTCCGCCAAGCACTATGAGGCGAGGCCCGTGCGGTCGCGTATGGATACAACCGTATTGTTTGGCCGATACAAAAATGAACAGCAGGGAATCAGAGCTAATCGAAGTCAGGAATGGAAGGATGCCCGAGCGAAAAGAGATCGTTTAATTGCAGACGTCAAGCGTAAAGCGACGTTGAAACGCGCAACCACTCAGCTGGCAGGAGGTTCCCGGTCTGAAAAGAAGTTACTGTACGCAATGACTAGCCAAAGCGTTAAAGGTGAACTTAATAAAATTAAGGAACAATACCATCGAGAGCGTGAACGGCTTATAAAACAGACTCAGCCCCTACAGTGGGTCGACTGGTTACGCCGGGAGGCAAGCCAGGGTGACAAAGACGCGTTAGAAGCGCTACGTGCGCGCGTGGTTGCTCATGGGCTTCAAGGTAACACGGTGAGCGCAAGGGGTGGAGAGTTAAAAAGGACGGGGGTTAAAGCCGATCAGGATGGCCTTACCAAAAAAGGCACCCTCATTTACTGCGTCGGCGCATCGGCCGTTCGAGATGATGGTGACCGGCTTAAGGTATCCCGGGGAGCCACACGCGAAGGCTTGGAGGCGGCGTTGCGTTTAGCGATGGAACGCTACGGAACGAACATTACTGTGAATGGCACCGCCGACTTCAAGGCGCAAGTTGTAGAAGTCGCGGCCACAGTCAATCTTCAATTGACGTTTGCCGATTCAGCACTAGAACGACAACGACGGGCTTTGATGGCCACTGCATCGGCAACCAGACAAGAAAGTAAAGCTGCCGATCAGTACATTCAGGAAAGAGAGCAGAAGCGATTAAATAAATTCGATATATTGATACATAGGCGATATAATGATTCTGACGCCGGGGTTTTAGTCTTTGCGGGTACTCGTCGAATCAACGATCAATCCTTGGCCTTATTACAACGCGACAGAGAGATCCTGGTAATGCCGGTTGATGATAAAACAGCAAAGCGACTTAGCCGGTTATCGATCGATTCTCTGGTCACCTGTGCGGGCATGGGTATCAAGCTAAAGGGCAGAAGCCGATGAAAGACCGATTCAATAATCATGTCGGACCACAAGTTAAAGTTGATCAACCCAAATCCAGATTAATACCGGTTCTGACCATTCTTGTGCTGCTTGCCGGTTTGCAGTCCGCGACTCAGTTTTTTGCCTATGAGTTCGGCTACCCGCCTCAATTAGGGGTCAGTTTCCATCATCTTTATCCTCCTTGGAGCATCCTGATCTGGGCGCATAACTGGTATGGCCTTTATCAGGCCAACATGATGAAAGCCGCTGGAGTTGGTATGACGGTGACGGCTTCCGGGTTGTTAGTACTGATGGTGGCCAAGATAATGACGGCGAACTCATCAAAAGTTAACCGATATTTACACGGCTCCGCACGCTGGGCGAATCAGCAGGACATCGAAAGGGCGGGCTTATTACCACGGCCTACATCATTTTGGCAAAAGCTGACAGGCCAAGTTCAATTAGCGAATACGGGGGTCTATGTAGGCGCCTGGAAAGATAAAAAAGGCGTGACGCGTTATTTACGGCACAACGGTGCTGAGCATGTGCTGTGTTATGCCCCCACACGCTCAGGGAAAGGTGTGGGCTTAGTCATTCCTACCTTGTTGTCGTGGGAGCAGAGCGTGGTCGTGACAGATCTGAAAGGTGAGTTATGGGAATTGACTTCCGGTTGGCGGCAAAAACATGCGCGCAATAAAGTCTTGCGCTTTGAACTCGCGGCGTTAAACGGCAGTGTTCGCTGGAATGCGTTGGATGAGATTCGCCTGACAACCGAATACGAAGTCGGCGACGTTCAGAATTTATCAACCTTGCTGGTTGACCCGGACGGAAAAGGTCTGGAAACGCATTGGCAAAAGACTGCGCAAGCCTTGCTGGTCGGCGTCATTTTGCATGTCTTATACAAAGCCCAGCAAGAAGGGAGGCAAGCCTCCTTACCCACTGTCGATGCCATCCTCTCCGATCCCAACCGCGATATTGCCGAGTTATGGATGGAAATGATCACTTATGGGCATGTGAACGGAAAAAACCATTCGGCGGTCGGCTCAGCCGCCCGTGACATGATGGACCGACCGGATGAAGAATCAGGCTCTGTGCTGTCTACGGCGAAGTCGTATCTGGCTTTATACCGCGATCCGGTTGTCCAGCGCAATGTCAGCTCGTCTGAGTTTCGGATTAGGGATTTGATGAATTTCGATGATCCGGTGAGCTTGTATATCGTGACCCATCCTAACGATAAGGCACGATTGCGCCCGCTGGTGCGGGTCCTGGTCAATATGATCATCAGATTATTGGCCGACAAGATGGAATTCGTTAACGGTCAACCGAAAGCCCATTATAAACACCGTCTGCTGATGATGTTTGATGAGTTCCCCAGTTTAGGCAAGCTTGAAATATTGCAAGAGTCGCTGGCGTTTATTGCCGGCTACGGGATCAAGTGTTATTTGATTTGCCAGGACATAAATCAGCTTAAAAGCCGGGAAACCGGCTATGGTCATGATGAAACCATCACCTCCAACTGCCATGTCCAGAACGCGTACCCACCGAATCGTTTTGAAACCGCCGAGCATCTGTCGAAATTATCAGGCCAGACCACCGTTTCCAAAGAGCAAATCACCACCAGCGGCCGGCGCACGTCCGTTTTACTGGGGCAAGTGTCCCGGACTATCCAGGAAGTGCAAAGACCCCTGTTAACACCCGATGAGTGTTTGCGCATGCCGGGTCCGATTAAAGATGCCGAAGGCTTGATTGAAAAAGCCGGTGATATGGTGGTTTATGTGGCGGGATTCCCGGCCATTTATGGCGTCCAGCCCTTATTTTTTAAAGATCACATCTTTAAAGCTCGTGCGGCTGTCCCAGCACCCGCGATCAGTGACAAGCTAAACCGGACACTGAGCGCCGACTTTGATGACGAAGGCATCAAGTTATGAACAAGCCACTTGCGGCTTGTTTTGTGCTTTTGAGTTCAATCTTTCTGTTATGTGGAGTTGTTTATGTCGTAGGGTTACGAATAAACACAACGCCGAGTATTCCGGTAGGCATATACAGGCTAATGGATGAACCTTTGACAAAAGGCGCTACTGTCTATTTTTGCCCACCTCGGACGTCGGTTTTCGACATGGCTAAGGATCGGGGCTATTTGAGCGCCGGTTTTTGCCCTGGCGGCTATGGACATCTCATGAAGAAGATTTTGGCAGCAAAAAATGATTTCGTAGCCATTGGCAAAGACGGCGTGCAGGTCAATGGTCGACTACTGGCGTTGAGTGAACCGTTCCAGGCCGACGGCGCTGGCCGAGCACTTCCTGAGTATGAGGCTGCCTGGGTTTTGGGACGTGACGAGTTTCTGCTGATGTCTGACAGCAACAATAGTTCGTTTGACGGACGCTATTTTGGTTCGATCAATCGTCAACACATAGAGGGCGTTTTACGACCGATTTTTACCTGGTAAACACTAAGCCGAATTTTTACAGTAACCAACGAGGTGATGACTATGAATCGTTTCAAGAACAGATTAAATGCCATCGAAGTCCTGACCGAGAAGTTAACCGATGCCATGACACCGGGTTTTGAGGTGGAATTTGATCCGGACGAAGCGGAACGCGCCGGTGCCTTTCAAGAGGATGCCTTATCCGAAGCCGAGGCATTAGACAGTTGTATTGATTTACCTGATGAGTAACTAGCCAACGTGACGATGAATTCGTAATAACCTTCAGGAGGTTATGACCATGGAATCCAAGAAAAAACCCTTTCATGAAACCGTTGCCGAAAACTTGATCCGGCAACTGGAACAAGGCACGGCACCGTGGCAACGACCTTGGGAGCCTGGAAATTCCGGTTCGTTGTTGCCCTTCAATCCGGTGACCGGCAATCGTTATAAAGGCATCAATGCCATACTGCTGATGGCACAAGAGCGAAACGATCAGCGCTGGATGACCTATAAACAGTCGGAAACGCTGGGCGGCCAAGTCCGCAAAGGCGAAAAAGGCACCGGCATTCAATATTGGAAATTCACTGACGAATTCATCAAGAAAGACAGCCAGGGCAAGCCGGTTTTAGACAATGACGGCCATCTGGTGAAAGTCATAGTTAAACTGGAAAGACCCCGGGTCTTTTATGCGACGGTGTTTAATGCCGATCAGATCGAAGGTTTGCCGCCGTTACAAAAGAAAGAGCAAACCTGGGACGCCATCGAACGTGCCGAAGCCATTTTAATTGCATCGGGTGCGGTAATCCATCATACACTCGGTGGCAATGCTTTTTACCGGCCCTTATCCGACAGTATTCATTTGCCGGAAAAGAGCCAGTTCCCGAGTGCCGATAAATTCTATGCCACGGCCTTGCATGAACTGGGGCATTGGACCGGTCACGAAACCCGATTAGATCGCGATCTGGCCCACCCTTTCGGCAGTGAAGGCTATGCCAAAGAAGAGTTGCGGGCGGAAATCTCCAGTCTGTTGCTCGGCGATGCCTTGGGGATTGGCCACGATCCCGGGCAACACGCTGCCTATGTGAGCTCCTGGATCAAGGTGTTACAAGACGATCCGCTGGAGATTTTCCGGGCAGCAGCTGATGCTGAAAAGATCCAGGATTATCTCTTGAGTCTTGAGCAACAGCAGGTACAAGATCAAGTCGTTGAACCACTTTCCAATAAGGTCCATCAGGAGTCAACTATGTCAGTCACTTCATCCTTAACAAACGACATTCCACACTCGGCTTATCAAACCGAGCTAGCCAGACTGTTAAAATTGTCCACGTTAACGCCGGGCGATTATGTGCCAAGCAATACAGACAGGCAGAACAGCCATGCTGCCGTTTTTGTCGGCGATAGGCCTGTTATTTTATGTGGGGATAGTGACGATCCGGCTTCATTAGAGCGAGCACAAGCATTGGCCGACAGTCCTTTCGTACGTGATACGTTTAAGAAATTGACGCCAATGGCTTTGCTCAGCAGAGGGATTGTGAAGGGTAGTGATATTCAGTGGCAGGCGATCGAATCGGCTGTACTGTCCAAACCATCAGGTAGAGTTGCAGTGAACAGCAACGGGGAAAGCGACACCGTGGTTGCCATTGTTTTAAATGACCCGTCTCAGGCTTTGACAACCGGCCTTTGCGTGACCACGGAAACAGCACGACTTTTCGATCCTGAGTCGCCTGAGTTGGATGATGGGAAAGTGTTGCCAGCTTTGGCCAGTGTTGAAGATGAGGAAATGGCAATACGCACTCAGGCGTCACTCTTGACAGAAAAAACCTATCTTGACGTTCCCTATCGGGAAAAAGACGAAGCTAAGGCGTTAGGAGCAAAATGGGATCGCGGGGCACAGTCCTGGTATATCAATGCCGGTGTTTCATTAGCGCCTTTCGAACAATGGCTGCAGAACAAGGCAGTCTCTGGCCAACCATTAACGGCAAAGTATTGGCGGAATCAAACCTTAGCAGCCTACAAAAGTATCGATTTAGACGAAAAGGATGGCCTGTCACCGGAAGACTTGATCGCTATTCAAAAGATCAAGGCGGATATTCTCAAGCTTGAAGCAAGGAATGCCGAAATTTTAATCCGGTACAACCGGTTTATGGTTCATCGCAATCCAGTCAATCACCAAGGCCGGCTCTATCTGGCCGTGCCTTACAGTGAACGGAAAGCGGCCAAGGCGGCAGGGGCTTTATGGGACAAGACCGCAAAATCCTGGTATGCCGGTGATACGGCGGATAGGAGCCGACTTATAAAGTGGTTACCGGATCAGGTAACGGTCCAACAAACTCCTGCTTTATCGCCACGGGAAGAGTTTGCTGAGGCGATGCGGGAGCTCGGCTGTCTCGTAACCGGCCATCATCCCGTCATGGACGGTACAACACACCGGATTGCAACCACGGGGGATAAGCCTCATGAAAAAGCCGGTTTCTATGTCGGTCATCTTGACGGACATCCGGGTGGTTATATTGAGAATAATCGAACCGGTGAAAAAATGAAATGGAAAGCGAAAGGTTATTCATTGAGTGAAGTAGAAAAAGCGCAGTTGCAAGCCGAAAGTGCTGCGAAACAGCAAGCACGCGAAGCCGCGCATCAAGCTCGGCAAGACCAAGTTGCTCGTTCCGTTCGTGCATTGTTGGCGGTGGCTCCAATAGCCACTTCTGATCATCCGTATTTGCAATCAAAGCAGGCCAGACCAGGTGATTTACAGGTTGTACCTAAAGATAGTAGCGGATTGCCTGCAAATGCCGCTATTCTGATCGGATTAGATGCTAAAGACTCCAAAGTACTGCGGGAGTCCAACCCGGATAAGCTGGTGTTTACCGCCGGTGATTTATTGTTGGCTGCGCAGGATATAAACGGTGAAATCCGTTCTGTTCAAACTATACAACCTAACGGCTTGAAGCGGTTTGCGGCGGGCGGGGCGAAACAGGACACATTTCATGTCGTTGGTGGCCAAGGGCTTGATGCGCTTGCAAAAGCACCGGCGATCGTCATTGCTGAAGGCTATGCGACTGCAGACACCTTATCACAGTCGCTGGGCTATGCAACCGTCGCGGCGTTTGATGCCGGCAATCTGCCCAGTGTGGCCCGTTTATTACACAACAAATTTCCGGATAAACCATTTATCATTGCCGGTGACAACGACCTGCATCAGGAATTGACGGAAGGCCGAAACCCTGGAAAAGAAAAAGCACAGGCAGCGGCAAACGCGGTCAATGGCCTGGCAATTTTTCCAATTTTCGCGCCAGGTGAACAGGCCTATCCAGCCGACTTAAAACCGATAACGCCGGGTATTGCAAGGAGTGGTAATTTGTCTGATGAGCAGAAAGCAGCGATCACAACAATGAAATCATTTACTGATTTTAATGACCTGGCAACCAAGAGCGTTCTGGGCATGTCCGGTGTCGAGCGCCAGGTGATCCCTCTTGTGAATAGCCTCATTATCCGAAACCAGCCGCCGATCGAGATAAAGCACCAACAAGCGTCTGTCGTTAAGGTTGAATCACAACCTGTGCAACGGAAAGCTGTAAATAGATGAGTGTTAAATGGCATTGAAAGTCATACTACTCAAGTACAAATCCATGAATATATAATCTATAAATCTCTCCAAGTAGAGCAACAAATTAAGATCAAATGGAACGCGTGGAAGCAGTAAAAAAACACTTACACTTAAGTCATATTTACATCTTCTGTAAACTAGTTTTTAAATGTTTAGGAATGTCATTTTTGGCGTCTATATAGTCCTTCCGTCCTATTTTCAGTGATACTAAGCAGCTGGTAGGAAGCTGCCAATGAAGGCAGAACATGCACGTGTGGACTACGAATTGGGCACGAGCCCTCAAAATTGAACTCTCCGGCGTAGAGCAAGACAGTACTAATCAAGAATTTGTAATAGGATCCATTACCGTCCGGAAGTGTAGTACGAATTATAGCCGATGTCCGAAATGCAATTTGCCTACTTTTGTACCCCCTATATTTATGGATGTACGAAACCAGTCGGTTTTGTACAGAGTGACGGTTTTGGTAGCTATGTTGTTCCTGCCCGAATATTGGGTACGTTTAAACAAACGTAATCAAAGTCCCACAGGGTTTTGCGTAAACCCACAACCGACAAGGCTTTATGTCAATTATCCACTTCCCAATTTTAGCTATGAAAAACTGGCAATTTTTTTGGAAATTAAAAAGCAGTTCAGAGCCACGTTAGATGTGGCGTGGCTAAAAAATCTATGAAACAATTCTGTCGTTTGTTTAAACTCACTCAATTCGGGCCGAAAAAGCGGATGTTTGTAGGTCTTGTGATTTATGTTTGCAGGCCGCTACAGTTAGTGTAAAGAATTTTTTTGTTTATCTGGTTGCTTACTCTTGTCACTCTTCTGCCGTCCATTGGCTGACACAATGGGAACATTAATATCGGATGGTTCTGGCGGGCGTTGAGAAATATCATACACCCAAGCATGGATACTGCGATCCCATAGACCGCCCTCTCTATCTTCCCCTCGCCCAGGCACGCGATAGATCATTTCATTGCCATCAGATCCATGACCAGGCGCACGATAGGTCTTTTCATTCGGCGAAGAAAACCAAAGAAGCCACACAACAAATAAGCAAACAACCAAGGCAACGCATAGCGTTATTACAGTAGTCTCTTTGATCATTTTATCGGGTTCTGAAAATGATAAACATCGCTTTTGGACCATCCTATGGTCTTTTCATTATTTTTGTTTCCAAAATAAGCGTAAATGCGCACGTACTTTATATCAGACGGGATTAAAATTTCTTTACCAACAAATTCGGTTTCATCTGGCTCTACCTCGATTGGGTCTAATATTTTCTCCCTCAGAATTTGCTCCCAAACAAAAGAATTACATTTTTTTTCAGTACACTCGCTTACTTTCTGAACTTGAATGTACCCATTTTCTTTGCTTGTTTTCTCTCCGTCAAAACTGAGTTTTGATTTCCCTTTGTTAACAAGCTTTGCCTCAACGCGCAATAAATTCTTATGTTGTGTTATAGGAATATGCGATATATCTAATTGAACCTCCGCATGGGGTGTTCCCATTCGTTGTTGCCAGTATTCATAATATGACCATAAGCCTGCTGCAAGCAAAGCCCCGATCTGACACGCTAGAAACAACAATTCTAGCGTTTTCTTTGTTCCATCGTAACTTATATCTATAAGCCAACATATAAATAGCCGAATCTTCCCCCACAAACCCGTTATTATATTCATTATCAACGCATCCAAAGAAACGACCGTTCACTAGATCAAACACAGCATTTATCATTACATTTCAAAAATCTACATTTTTTCTAAGGGTTAGTCAAAATATTCACAGGATACAATAATATTTCATGGATATTTACTTCTCACAGGCCGTTCAAACATTGGTTGAATGCCCTAGCCGTGACCAAAAGACTGCCGAGTATTTCTCCAAACTCTGCAGTGTCACGACCGTGGAAAAATTTTCTTTTTTGCAACGCGATCACGCGGGCGGGGCTTTAGCTATGTTAAACCTATTGAAAACACCGTTGCAATCTCAAATAGTGCAGTTGTCATTTTTCTAAGCCGATGTCACCAGTAAGTCTGGAAAATTCACAAAACGCAGCTAGTCGCAAAAATGTATCGAAAATTGAAATTTATGCGACAACCTATACATACTGACTGTTATAGGTATCAATTCTATCAATTAGCTCCAGATCACAGACCTGGGGTTGCCCATTTTTTGCGCCTTGCTGCCGTTGGGTTCGACAATTTTGCAACGTAATGACATCGGGTTTGACAATCTAATGACATCGGCTTAGAAAAATCACAGTTTTGGACATGGTGGCGGTTTTGGTAGCTAGGTTGTTCCTGCCCGAATATTGTCAGATTATTCTCTAAACCTTTATGCAAAGTTGTCAATGTATTCAGATATAACCCTTATCTGACAAATTTCAGGCGATATTTTGGCAGTAGAACCTGTAAGGCGAAGGTATACTCAAAATGGACACAAAAATATGTGCCTAACTAATAATTAAACTGTATGCGATATCTTCTGGTAGTTTATTGATAACCACTTTTATCAGTCTCGGAAGTTCCCTGCCCCGATTAGACTGTCCGTGCCGAAATATTTAATCTTCAGTTTTGGGTTGGAAATAAATACAAAAAGCGTGATAAAGAGAGGCTGCGTTTATTCACACTTATGGCGAGCGAGCAGACCTTTCCTTATCTGCTCATCCCCACATGCTACGCCATGCTTGCGGCTTCGCACTGGCGGATCAGGGAGCCGATACGCGACTGATTCAGGATTATCTAGGGCACAGAAACATTCAGCACACTGTCCGCTATACTGCATCGAATCCGGCGCGGTTTGAGAAGTTGTGGCGATAAAGTCAGCCAGAAGCTGGCTGGGGTGCTAAAATTAAACAACTTCACCTAAAAAATGGCAAAATAGTAACTATTTACATCCTATAAGGAATGTGTCGGTATGGCCTCCCTAAGAATGAGGGATGCTCAGGGATAAACATGCGAGGCTACAGAAAATGACCGCTAAACCTCTTCCTAAGAAATTGAACAAGGAGCCGCTAGTTGATGCGGTTTTTGAGATTCGTTTTTCCTCATCTATCCCAATATCAAGCGTATTGCCGGGATTTTTGTTTGCACACATCAACGATGGTGATAAAAAAATAGAACGTCTTCCTGTTGCCGATATTCCTATCCAAATGCGAGAGTTTGATCCGAATCTGCGCTTCCAGCCTCTCTTGAGGATAAAGTGGGACAAATTTCTCATTCTTATAGGCGATGAAAGCCTCGCAATTGCTTGTGCGATGCCGTATCCGGGTTGGCTGAATTTCAAAGCCAAAATTGTTGAAGTTATCAACATCCTCAAAGGTTCACAGATCATTGATAATGTTAATCGGTATAGTCTTAAATATGTTGATATTATAGATGGCGAAACTCTATCTGAGCAGATTAAGAGGGTAAATCTAAGCCTTAATATTGGAAATCACATACTGTCTTCTGAACCGTTTAATATCCGTGTTGAAATTCCATATGATAATTATCTTCATATTGTGCAGATTGCAACGCCATCTAGCGCTACTAATTTTGACGGGCAAACACGAGACGGTGTTCTAGTAGCGGTAGATAGCATCAGTGAACAGTTAACAATTGATTTGACCAGATTTGCCGATACACTTGCCGATAACCTTGAGGCTATTCATACAAGCAACAAAACAATGTTCTTTGAATGTTTGCGGCCAGAGACCATAACTTATTTGGAGCCAATCTATGAATAACTATCGTATCAAGCAAGAATCTGAAACATCCGCCGGGACTTACCGACTGAATCTATTTATAGTAAAACCTTTGCTGTTGGCTGGGATTGCAGCACAGAGCCTACAACCTATACCTAGTTATCTCCCTTCATACACGATTACCGAAAGCTCAAAAACATTCGGACAATTAGAAAATACATTCACTGGAGATTATGAAGATTCTACCAGTGATTTTGATCGATCTATGACAGCATTTTATGCATCGCTTTTGGAAAATCAGGAACCACTTGGAAAAGAGTTTGAGGATGTGCTAGATGAGAACCGTTGGAATCTCTATGTGCGCTCTTAAAGGAATGTTATGGCAATTAGTGTTGATTCCCTTCATGATCAGATTCCATACTATCTGACAAGAGAACAAAAAGAAGGCCTCCTTAAGGCCTTAAAAGATTTTCCGCGCAATACTCCTTATTATCTAACTGGGCAATATAAAGAAGAATATCAAGAAAAGTTGATGCAGGGAGATAGTTGGACTAAGCTGAAAATATTCAATTTTTACACTGGGGAGAAAGCCTCAATAAATGGGATTGTTTTATCAAACACTTGCGATGTGACGCCGGAGAATGCGCGAGATATTCCCGTTAATATAGTGTTTGCTCCGATTGTCCCTCTCTCAGCATATAGCGCCGCCCTAGAAAAAGGTGGAATCAGCTCTGAAAAAATTCAGCAAAAGATACTGGCCATTAAAGCGCAACAGATCACTACTATTTTTTATCTGCCTGCTGGGGATTGTCTTGATAAAGACCACATTGTTCTTTTAGATGACATTCACACAATACCTGCAAAAGCATTTGAGCAAGAGGCTGAGAAAAGCAAGCAGTTCACGCTTAGCTTAGTCGGATTCTATCTTTTTGTATTCAAGCTATCAGTCCACTTTTGTCGCCTTCACGAAGGTGTTAATCGAACCTGACGGTTTCTTGAAGCGTCTCATTCAAGACGACTCTGGAACCGTCATCAACCCAGCCTCGAAGCGCTTTTGAATAGCGACAAAAAGCAACGCAGCAACGTCAAGAACAGTATCAGGCAGAAAACTCTTTTTTTCAGCCCATTCTGATACTAAATGGATAGAAACAGAGGCTTTCCATCCATCCGGGAGATTTATACCTTGCCGCTTTGCTGCGACCTTGATTTGGCTAGGTAGGCTACCAACCCTGCGATCATCATCAGCGAGTTCCAGTGTCGCGCCGAGAACAGCACTAATGGCAGAAAGAAGGATATTTTCATTAAGGATGTCTTCAACTTCGACTTCCTGTCCGGTGCGCCCCAGCACATCATCCAGCATGAGGACTCCGCTCTCATTTCCGGCATACAGTTCTTTCAAAAGGGCGTCGTGCCGCACACGGCCTGCATCATCTCCATCAAGCAGAATAAGGGGACGTACCTTTTGGCCGAGAAATAATGAGGCTAAATTTCCAACAAGTTTTGTTCCGCCACAGGCCGTAACATAAATTTCTGATGGTAGGGCTGTTCGGCCTGTCGCCTGACACTGCTGCGAAAGAGCGTGTAGGTAGTAGTAATCACTCATGCCCTCTACCAGCACATTTTTCCTATGCTGAAAAAGACCTCTAACCATGGCATAACCGGCAGCCGCCTGTAACGGAAAGATTGTTTCCCGATCCTTAGGCCAAGTTTCGCAACTGATACGAGAATGGCCGCTTTCATCCTCTGTCACTGGTCGCACTCGGTGCAGATGTTCGCCGTCAATCAAAAATGGTGAATGTGTGGTGTAAATAAGTTGATTCTGCTCGGATAACTTCTCAAAAAAGGAGATTAGTTCTTGCTGGGCAGTTGGATGTAAATGCACTCCCGGCTCATCAAGAAGAAGAATTGCATTCTTGTGGCCTTCCTCAGATTCGACCAGAAAGACTAGATAAAAAGAGAGAAACCATTGGAAGCCTTTACTGCGAGCCTCCAACTCGATTTCCACGTCAGGACGGCGATCATCCACAACCCAGATGCGGAAATAGTCGCCGTCAGCATGGTAACGAATTCTGTGGCGACGTTGCGACCACCACGCGGAAAAACGCTCGCTAATGTCGTTAGATGCCGAACTCAATCGGATTGAACGCTCTTCCTTGCGACGTTGATCGGCGGCAATCTGTTCTTGTGTTGGCTGGTTACCTTGCTGCTGCATGAGCTTAGCCTGCTCGCTACCAAGTTCGGTAATCTCCTTTGGGTCAAGACCGACATGCTTGAACATAGCACTAATAGTGCGGACGTTGGGTGCAGTTTTGTCCCGGTTTAGGTCTTCCAGAAAGCGAGGGAGCCAAATCGCACTATCTAAAATGCCGTAGTTCTCGAAATAAATGAGAACTGGAAGGTTATTCTCTATCAGATTGCCAATCTGATCGATGGCTGATCCTTTTTTTGCCGCGTCGAGAACCGGCGATATTATCTCCTGTAGTGCCTCTACCATATCGGCAGTTTGCGGATTGCTCTTACTCTCGGTTTCGCTCCTAAGTGTGGTCATCAGAGTAAAGCCATTCGCATTCCTTAGATTGGTTTCAATCTTCAATTTATCATGCCAGCCTGTTGCCCATTCGGCTAAGCTTTTGCGTTGTGCGGCTGTTACCTCCTCTTGCTCTGGAGCCGGTGCAGCTAGACGTCGAGCACTGCTGGCAAAAGCGGATAGTCCAGTCAACAAGGTTTCTGGCAAAATAGGCTTTTCCTCAATACTAGGTGCATATTCGATGGCAAGCGATCCATCATAATATCTAGTCAAGATTACTTCATTGGGCGAAGTCTGCCCTTGTTCCAGAATCTCACCTATTTGCGCCTTGATGTGTTCCGGTATAGCAAAAACGACCGAGCATACTGGCCATTCATTACCTTTTGAACCTTTACTAACAAAGTCACGAGTGTATCTATCGCGGGGAAATTCTCTTTGTGGGTCGTATGGCTCCGGCGTAGCCGGATTAAATTTATGAAGCGCCTTCAGAAGAGTCGTTTTGCCAGACTCATTACGCCCTACGAATGCGGTGACCTGCTCGATTGGAATCCAGTCGCTGTCGTTTATGTTGCGAAAGTTTTGAACCCTGAACTGTATAGCTTTCATAATGTGCCCTCCCTAAAAGTATGCCCGAGCAGGGCTTCGAATGCAGCCTCGGCCTTTGCCGTGGCAGCGAATTGTTGCGATTGAATAGAACGGATTTGCTCGACAACCTCAGCAAAGCTATTTTGTAGATCTAAAGGAGGCAAGGGGAGCGTAAGGCTAAATACATCCTTGTCGGAGACGGCGGGATATTGAGCGCCCCGGACATTCTGTATCAATTCACCAACAAACCAATCGCTACGCACTAATGCATAGATAAATGCTGAAGTTGCATTGTTTAGTGGGCGAAGAACGCAAAAACCAGTAGAGCAAATCTGACCATCTAGCTCGATTGGCACGAAAGCACTTCCCCGCAAATTGGGGCGTACTGTCGAGACAAGAATATCGCCTACCCTTACGATCTGCCTTGCACGACTTGGTGCATCAGCACCTAAAAGCACCTTCGTGTTAGCAATACGCCCTCGTTGATTGTCAATCGCAGTAATATCAATGTAGAAGAAAGTGTCATCAGGCTGTTTTCTTGGATCATGTGTTAAGCACTTCCCGCAAATTTCGGAAAGACTAACGACATCCCATTCTTTTGGGTTCGTCGCCGGATCACCGAACGTGTCGAAAAACAGGGCGGGGATGATTTCGGCGGTTTTTTTCTGCGCTTCACGTCGCAGACGGATGATACCGTCGGCACGTGAGAGAATATCAACAATGCGGCGTTGTTCATCGAGGGGCGGAAGCGGCATTTTAATGGAGCGGACATCATTCAGGGTAACACCTTTTACCGTCGCACCCGCCCCCATTCTCTCAATTTCAGACCCTTTGGAGAGCAAAAACCAAAATAGAAACTCTGGGATTATTTCGGGTGTCGGAATGACCGCTTTAATATCCTGATTGATAGCCAATGACTGCTCTGCAATAGCGACTTTTCCGAGACCTACACGTGTAACTAGCAATACCGTTCCAGCGGGCACAAGGTTAGAAGCGGAATCAGCAAGTCCAGCCTCCGATATATGATCTTCAGTGTCAAATATCCTGAATGTCTTAAAGTCTTTTACCGTTGCCCAAGGAATATTCCCATTGAAGTAATCATCCCGCTTTCTCGATGGCGTTCCGCCACCGATGAAGCGACAAACATCTCCCAACAAAACGGATGGATAGGCGCTGGCAGTAGTGATCATTGCTAGCCCCCAGCCAATGTTTCGCGAAGTGCCGTAACCTCTTCAACAATTTCCGCCTCAATAGCCGCCAATTCGTCCAGCAGCTCGCGCGGGTTGCGGTGTTCGACGGCGGTTTGGTTCATTGGGCGATAGCGCCCCGCCGAGAGGTTAAAGTCATTCGCGCGTAGTGTTTGGGTGTCGGCAAACCACCATTTTTGTGTCCATACCGCCCTCACCCCCGGCCCCTCTCCCGAAGGGAGAGGGGAGGAAAAGGCCAGCCATTCCTGCCAGCGTTCATCCTTGGAACGATAGGTGTCAATCAACGCAGGTAAGTCGTCCTGTTCGATGGGTGTGTCGTGGTTTGCATCGAGCTTGTAACCGTCGTTATCGGCATGGAGAAACAGCACCCGTTCGGTGTTGCCGCCCCGCTTGAAAAACAAGACAGAGGTTTTTACGCCAGAATAGGGCTGGAACACGCCACCGGGCAGGGACAGGACGGCCTCGACGCGGTTGTTCTCGATAAGCTGGCGGCGTAGTTCCTTATGCGCCGTGGTGGAGCCGAACAGAACACCTTCCGGCACAATGACACCACAGCGCCCGCCGGGACGCAAGCTGTCCATCATGTATTTAAGGAACAGCAGTTCGGTTGCCGTGGAGGTGCCGACTTTCACATCCTCGACGATGCGGTCTTTGTCCACTCGCCCGGAAAAGGGCGGATTGGCGAGGACGACATGATAGCCCTCGGCCGGGAGCGAATATTCAGCCCGCTTTTCGGCATCCAGCGTGGTGGTTAAGACGTTGCGCATCAAAATGCGAACATTGGGTAAGCCGCGCAGGGTCAGGTTCATAGTCGCGAGGCGAATCATTTTTGGATCAACATCGTTGCCGAAGAAGGTTGCTGTTTGCAGTGCCGAGATTTGCGCACTTGAGAGTTTGTCGCCTAAACCGCGTATCTGGATTTTGCCGTCAATCTCAGTTTCTTGAATGGCGCTCGGTGATGAATTACCGAGACGGATATGATTGTAAGCGGCCACCAGAAAGCCTGCCGTGCCAGCTGCCGGGTCATAGATGGTTTCGCCGATTTTTGGGTCTATGATTTCGACAATACTGCGGATGATATGCCTTGGTGTGCGAAACTGGCCGAGTTCACCCGCTTGTTTGATCTGTTTTAGCACATGCTCGAATAAATCACCTTTGGTATCGGCATCGGCTTGATCGAGACGTAAACCATCCACCAGATTGATGATTTGAGTTAGTACGGTCGGCTCGTCAATACTGAGACGTGCGCCATTCATGAAGTTATGCGCGGATTTTTCGCCCAGTTCAGCAACGAAAGCAAACACTTCATCACGCAGAAAGCGCACCAGAGCTTCACCAGACAATCCTTTTGCCCACACCGACCAGCGGAAGCGGTCACGCGGGATGGTAATTTGTCCTTGTTTGGGGGCATTGAGCGGGTTTTTAAGCGTCCAATCTCCGATAAACAGGCTTTGGTAAGGTTGTTTCAGTACTTCGGCTTTCAGCACATTTTCAGCATCAATGCCTTCTATCAGATAGAAGAAAAACAAAAAAGAAAGTTGTTCGGCATTGGCAACAGGATCAGGATAACCGCCACCAAACAGATAATCGCGTATCTGGTCAATCGAGCGGCGCATGTCGGGAGTTAAAGGCATCGTGTTCCTTATTGGGTTAATGCAGAGGTGAGCTGTGAGCGGTATTGGTTGGTTGGCTTGGGGTTCCCTCTTTTGGGAAAATGGCATCATTCATATTGAAAAAAATCGTGTAAAGCCGCTCTTCACCACCAAAGACCCGCAACGCTTCGGGATAGCCGCCCATCAGCGTGAACGGATGGAAGGCGAAATGACGCGGTGTGAATTCCTGCCAGCTCTCCACATTGGCGCGAAGTTGACTGCCGACCACGCGCAACCAGCTCGTTTCATTGGGTGATAAATCATTTTGGCTCAATAACCATGCTTCAAAACGAGCACCCAGTTCAGCCGCTTTTTGTTCTGAAATCTCAGGGAATACCATATTGCCTTCAGCATCAAGCGTAATCCATTCCCGTGTGGTTGGATCAATATGGTCGTCAATGTCGAGCGCCAATAAGCGCCGTGGTTCATGGCGTTTTTTCTTGGGCGTTTCGACGACCAAACCGCCCTCGGCAATGTCGTCATCGTCGCCGTGATAATCACACACGCCAACAAAATCAAACATCATAAAGCTGGGTTTACCGGGAATCTTTCGAGTACCACGCCCGCGCATTTGTTGATAGAGAATGCTGGATTTAGTAAAGCGAGTAAACACCAGATTAACAACAGACGGGCAATCAAAGCCAGTGTCGAGCATATTGACCGATACTAAAATCTTCGGATACAACTCCTTTTTGAAGCGTTTGATTTTGCTCATACCATCGAGCGTGTCGTCTCCGCCCATGCCAGACACGACATAATCGGCATAACGCACTTCTGGAGATTCTTTGTAATCCGAAAAAGTCTGATCAAACATGTTGGCCAAGGTTTCAGCATGGCGTTTGTTGACGGCAAACACGATGGTTTTGCCGATCATCGGTTTGCGCAGTATGCCTTTGCCGTCGTGATAGCCGTTTTCCAGTACTTGCCGGTATTCCCTGACGATAGCGCGATTGCGTTCCGGGATGGTGAAACGCCGTTCAAGAGCTGAAGGATCAATGGTGATGCTGTCTTTGCCATCGAACAGTTTCTCAAACTCTGTTCGTGTTTCGCCATCAATTGCCGACCAGTTCAATTCACTACGCTTGACCTCAAAACCGCCTTCAGCAGCCGTTTTGACCGTCATTGCTTTATAAATATGGTAAGGCACCAGATAGCCTTCGCGAATGGCATCTTTCAGTTTGTAGCTAAAGGTGGGTTTATCCACCTCGAAAAATCGCATCGTGTCGCGCACGAATAGCGTATCTTCCTCGTCGTCAAAATCTTCACCCACCGAACAAGGTGTTGCCGTCAGACCTACTTGAATCCCGTCGAAATGTTTGAGTACACCGCTCCATTTGCCATAAATACTGCGATGACATTCATCGCTAATAATCAGATCGAAATACCCAGACGAATATTCGCCATACAGATTGACCATGCTTTGCAGCGTGGTGATGGTGATTTGTTTTTCGTCCTGAAAGCGCCGTCCAGCCCGCAGCACATAGGCCGGATAATCCGATAAAAATTCGGCGAAAGCATCTTCGGTTTGTTTTGCGAGTGGAATCCGATCCACCAGAAACAGCACACGGGTTGCCGCGTTCGCCTGAAACAGCCGCTTGATAAAAGCCGCCGCCGTGCGGGTCTTGCCGGTTCCAGTCGCCATTTCCACCAACAATTTGCGGCGGCCTTGGCCTATTTCACGACAAAGCGTGTTGATGCAATCCATTTGGTAATCACGGCCAGCAATGCGTTTGTCAATTTCAACCGCATTGGGGTCTTGCCGGACTTGATAGGTCGCAAACCGCCGTTCGAGGTCGCCTTGATTGAAGAAGGTTTTGACTGGATGCGGAAAGGCTTCGCGCTGCCATTCCCAGAACAAGATTTCTTTGCCGTTAGCGAGAAAGATATAAGGGACATTCAATAGCTGGGCATAGCCTTTGGCTTGCTCGGCGGCATCACCCGGACTTGTGGCAAAGCGTTTTGCTTCGATGACAGCTAACGCCCGACCGTGGCGGTCGCACAGCACATAATCAGCCCGTAAGCTGTTCGTCAGGACGTATTCATAGCGGACGCTGTTCTGATCGTACACGTTCCAGCCACGATCTTTGAGTTGGGTATCAATCACGACCCGCGCGAAGGCTTCATTGCCCATTGTTATGCCCTTGCCCTTCTCTGTAATTGGTAATCCCAGACCTTATATCCGAATTCTGGCGTTTTTGATCTGTATTATTCTAGCAATACCGGTTTCTCTGATGTTGCCCGGTTATGTCGATTGTTGGCTCATTTTAGCGCCCATTCACGCCCGCCCAGTACTCTCCATGCGGCCTTAAATGGTAAAAAGCCTAGGCGAATTTACCTCCGTTGCTTCAGCCAAATTAAAGGGCATGAGGAGCAGTGTCTGGCTCAAAACTGATCTTGAGACGCGAACCCGTCGCCTTGGCGATTTTTTCAAGGGTGCGGATGGTGGGGATGTGCCCACCTTCAAAGCGGGCGACTGCGGATTGCGTGGTGTGCATCCGCTCGGCCAATTCACCTTGCGTCAATCCAGCTCGTGATCTCGCTTCGATCAGAGCAGCTGCCAGTGCGAACTCATCCTCCAAGGCATCATAAGCCTCCTGATAGGCTTTATCCTGCACCCACTTGTTATGCAGATCGCTAATTTTAGTCATTCTGAACCTCCTTTGCCCGTGTCAGGGCTATTTCAATCTCGCGGCGTGGCGTTTTCTCCGTCTTTTTAATGAAGACCCGCACAATCACTACCCGCTGTTGTTTTGCCGTCACGTAAAGTGCTCTTGATATACCATCCCTGCCCTTCATCCGAATTTCCCATAATTGGGCTTCAATGTGCTTAATATGCGGGGCGTGAACGTTTTCAAGGCCAGCTGTTGCAATCAGTTCCGATATACGGACGAGACGCGCTCGCATGTCGGCAGGGAGCACCTCTATTTCCTCGTCCACGATTGCGTTAAGCGTTTCAACTGACCACGTCATAGCTTTATTTTTATAGCATAGTTGCTATATTGTCAATTGATTTATGGAGGAACGTTAGTTGTTTTGAGCAAAAGCATCTTGAAGAGCAATATGAATACTTTCTGAAAAAGGCTTACTTTTTGCCATATTTATAAGGCTAACGTCTTTATTTTTACTTGAATGTATTTTCAATGTGTCAAGGAGCAATTCTAAGGATGTAGAAAAAACAGAATTGTTAAATTTCTCTATGTCAAATTGTGCTAAATCATCAAATGAATATTCCGCTTTATCGATAGCAAAAGACGCTGCAACACGAGCAAGATTTAATTTAAAATTTGATGCTTGAGCTTTTTTATCTACATCTGAAATGTTGACCCAGAACTCATTTGTTTTTTTTAAAATAAGGCAACAATTCAGATATGACTTAAAGTTTCTTTCCGGATTGAATATCCTATCATAGGTTGAATTTTCCTTGATTAGAGAGGTAGGTTTTGCTCGTGCAGAATATGGACTACTGAATGCTATAGTTTCAATAGCTTGCGCAGTAAACTGGATACTGAATATTTTAGACGCTGGTTTCCCAATATTCTTGTAATAATTTTTCCGTCGATCGTAATAAAAGCCTTCATTTAAGAAAAATAATTCTATTTTCCGTTGTGTTTCTTCTGTTGCTCTTAGAAGTGCGGCAGAAACTTGATTTTGACTGTTGGTTGAAGCGATTATATTGTCGATTGTTTCGCTATCATTATTGATGATAACTTTCACCAGAACAGATCTTTCATCATTGGCATTTCCATCATGATTATTAAATATGGAATATGAGGTCTGTAACCCATTAACTATTTGAACATTATCAATTGAGAGAGTCTTTCCTACTTGATTTGGATTCTCCGCAATGATAGTAATCCCGTTGTTTAACCACCAAAAATCCTTTGAATCATCATTGGCTATTGTTCCCATTATTTTTCTGTTTACATCGACAAGTCCCTGAAAATGCCTAATGTTACACTCAAATAAATAGTCTTTAATTTGACCATCTGTATTGGAAAGGAATTTTTTATAGTCTCCAAGCTTAACAGTTCCAACATAGCCTATTCCCGCCTCCTTAAATGACGTGGAAAGGGGCTGCTCTTTAAAGGACAATGAGAGACGAGACAGCTTTCTTGTTTGATAGAGCTTCAGCAGTTCTTCGCTACTGTACTTATTAAAATTTATCTCCGCGCCCGAAAATGCTTTATTTGTAATTTCTACCAGCTGACCTACCTTTGAATTGAAGGCATCGTTAACGGTTACTTCTGAGGCATTACAGCAATAATTAAATTCTAGTTTGATTTCTCCTCCGTTTATGGAGGTGTCAAGCCATGCCTTTCTTAGAATCAAAACCTTTTCAACAAGGCTTGAATTAAACCTTACCAGCAAGGCTGATTCATTTTTTTCTAAATCGAATAAAACCGAGCAGGAAGTAATAAGTTTATCTATTACGGCTTCTTTAAATGAACCTTCCTTTTTAGACTGAGAAATAATAAATTTCGAAATAGTTTTATTCGTAAAACTAACATCAGATAACTCATCAATGGTATCTACAATTTCGTCACCAACGATTACTATCACAGAATCAATACCACCATCCATAGACCCATCTACGATTGAGTTTTGAATGTTTTCAAATGTAATATTTTGGTTTTTTGTAATTTGAGCAAGTGTGAATAGTTCAAATATTTCACTATCAATTGCTTCTAATTGATTTTCAGTTTTGTACTGTGAAATACAACCATCAAGAATAATCCTATTGTTGCTCATTATTTTCTCCGGAATTGGGGTAATTATCATATAGCTGTAAAAAGCGCCATCTTGTGGCAAATCCAACATCTATACAACCAGGTGCAAATGTAAGACCTTTTATGATCATCTATTGGCCTGAATACTTATAAAGTGTAGTTCGAGAAACTTTATAGCGCTCCGCAACCGAAGTAATGTTGACTTTAGGATCTAACATTAAAGCTTAATTTCTAGAACTATTTTTCATCCAGTGCTGGTTTTCTTCCGCCTTTCCTGCCCTGCAGTGAGACCGGAATGGATTCTTTCCCGATTCAAGGTTCTTTCAAATTCAGCCAAGGCTGCAAAAATATGCAAGGTCAGTTTGCCGTTGCCGTTGGTAGCTTCGATCTTCTCTGTCAGACTCTCAAAGCCAATGCCCCCGCTAGCCCAACATCTGATTGTAATCACAAACCCTGAAAGCGGAAAACTGGAAAATATCGCTAGTTGATATAAATAAAACCTAGATCAACTAGCGCAATCGAGCCGGTTTAGCCTGACTGCAGGCTTACTGTTCAACTTAACCGGCTCGCGGATTTAAGGATAAGGTTAGCAGTGGGCACACACCAACTCCCGCCAATTCGTGGTATAGCACGGAGAAACTCGATCGGCCTTGGCCTTCCAGGTTTTATCAAAACCGGTGGCTGCTATGGAAAGTGCCTTCGGAAAGCGCCGGTTGATTTGATCGATCGTCGTCATTAATGCCCCGTTTTCAATGCGCAAATCGTGATCGGAAAAGTCGAACACATCCCGCTGTCGGGTGAGGGATTGAGGCTGAATGTGGCTCAGTTGAACGCCGCATTTCTGGTAGTTATAGCCTTGTCTAAATATCGCTTCGAGCAGGCGATTGGCCGTGCCAATAATAACACGGGTATCCTGGGTGGCTGCCGCCAGCTTAATACTGGCAGCCCTTTGATATTGCGGTTCTTTCGGATTAAACGGACTGGTTCGAATGAAAATGGTGATGCAGCCCGTTACCGAGTGTTGTTTTCTCAGTTTCTCGGCGGCCCGGCTACAAAATTCAGCCATCGCTTGGGATAGCTCGGGGTATTCGGTGATGCGTCGGCTGAAACTGCGAGAACAGACGATTTGTTGTTTGTCCGGTGTTATTTCTTCGAGATCCATACAAGCGGTGCCGTTCAGTTCCAGTACCGTTCTAGCCACGGTCACATTGAACTGGGCTTGCATGCGTTGACTGGGTTGAGTTGCCAAATCCCAAACAGTATAGATACCGAGTTGGTTCAGCTTGGCGGTTGTGCGCGAACCGATGCCCCACACTTCGCCGACCGGCACAAGGCGCATCAACTTTTCCCGGCGCATCGGGTCTGATAGATTCAGGACACCCCCGGTCTTTTTAATTTTCTTGGCGGCAAAGTTCGCCAGTTTGGCGAGCGTTTTGGTCGGCCCCATGCCGACACAGACCGGAATGCCGGTTGCCCGTTGAACGGCTTTTCGGATCCGCTGTCCGTAAGCTATCGGGTCTTTAGGGCACACGCCGGTCAAATTCAAAAAAGCTTCGTCAATCGAATAGATTTCCAGGCTGGGAGCGAATTCTTCCAAGGTCGACATCACTCGGGCCGACATATCGGCATAGAGGGTATAATTGGATGATAATAGCTGGATATTATGGCGATTGATAATCTCCTTGATCTGAAAAACAGGAACCCCCATTTTAACCCCCAAGTCTTTCACTTCCTGGCTGCGGGCAACGATACAACCATCGTTATTACTGAGGACGGCGACGGGCTTCCTCATCAAGTCAGGTCGGAACACGCGCTCGCAGGAAACGTAAAAATTGTTACAGTCGACGAGGGCAATGAGGGCTTGCATCACACGGCATGAATGACATTGGTGACCACGCCCCAGATAACCATGTCCAGTTCTTCGTGGATGACGATATCGGCATAAGCCGGGTTTTCGGCTTTCAGGTGCCATTGTTCGTTCTGGCGTTCCAGACGTTTCACGGTCAGTTCGCCGTTCAGCGCGCAAATAACAATTTTGCCTGGCACCGGTTCGATGGATCGATCCACGACCAGAATGTCATTGGGATGAATACCGGCGCCGAGCATGGACTCCCCTTGCGCACGAACAAAAAAGGTCGCCGCAGGTTTTTGGACGAGCAGTTCATTCAAATCCAGGGATTTCTCGACGTAATCATCGGCTGGCGATGGAAATCCAGCCGCCACTTTGCCATTAAATAAGGGGATTAACACCCGAATCGGGTTAAAACATGGAGACAGAATTTTAGTTATCGGATTAAGCATAAAACAAACAAATCAAGGAAAGCTAAAGTATAGCTTTTTTGTTCTGTATTTGTTCTTATATATTTTAAGGCAAGGGGGTTGATGTCTAAAGGCTAATCAAACCTAAAGATAGTTTGACCAATTTTCCAGTCATTTTCTCAGAAACATGAAGAATCATCTGCCTTAGCAGCCAGGCTGAGGTGGTCGCCTTACCCTCCTCGATGGCCAGGCAATAAAAAAGCCGGAGATGACGAATATGACGGTGTCATACTCGGCCCCCGGCTGTCTTTTGTAGGTCAGTTCCCATTATTAGCTTCTTTCCACCCCTGTCTTGAGACAGGGTTTGCGTTCGTTTTTTTTGCTTTTATTATTCTCGCTATCAATCAAATCCACCGCGTGGTCACGTAACCATTACCCGATCAACGGAACGGGCTCACGGCGGGCGCAAGGTTATGCCTCCAACCCCTGCGAATTGACACGGAGGCGCGCAGAGATTGTACAGGAGGAAGAGACAGTGATGAAAATTTCGTGGTGTAGCTATTGCTTTTTACAAACAGGGCCAATAAACTCGGTTTTAACCGGCTTGGCGGGTTATTGCCAGGCAACTTGAAAGTTTTTAACTTGCTATAAATAGAAACATGCACGGGATATAATGGATCCGGCATCTTAATTGATACCTTTTGTATGGGTGATCCTTTGTAACCGCTCACTGTAACGGCTTACATGAATTGGATAGCCTTATCCCCAGCGAGGACATCATGCACGAACTGGCCGCTCAAGAGTTGTACCAAGCCCTGGCCTACACCGAAAGCATTGACGAAGTTGCCGGCAGAAAAATCATCGAACACTTCCAGCTCGAACAACCTGCCTTAGCGGAAACCCTGTTCGATCTATTTCCAGCCGTTATCGCTGAAGAGAGTTTAGCCATGTCCACTTTGTTCATGGATCTCTGTTTCGATGTGCTGTGTGTTTATCAGAATGTCTTTGGCCCCCTGCCCTCGCAAAAGGAGGTAGCAATTGACTGGTTGGAAAAACAGGTCATGTTATGGGATGTCGAACTACAAGCCCTCATCCAGGAAAAGGATATGGACAAACGAATCCGCGCAAAATTGCAGGATCGCTTGTGTCAACGCGCTTTGCAAGAACCGATGCAACTAGGCTTGGTGAACTTTATGAATGCAGCGATTGATGACTATGCGTCCGAAAACACCAGCCGGGTGCCGGCCATTAAGACCACCCAAACGATGATTTTTATCGTCATCCGGCTGTTCAGCAACCTCTATAGTCACGTCAGCAACGCAGCGGAGAATTATTCTATCCGAGTCTAATGCGGCGTGACGTGTAGCAAGCCCAGTTTGTTTGCTATGAAAAGGCCGTCTTTAATCTAAAATCCGTCGCCAGTTTCCAGTGAACGGCTGGTTCAACTTGATTGCAGTCGTTCAGCGGCAACCCTTGATTGTCCGGGCCCGACCCACAAGAGTCACTCGCCCCACCTTTCCAAATAGCAGCATACCTACGGAAAGCGGGCAGTCGATTCTATCGAACCAGCTAGAATTACCAGCCAAACCTTATGGCACGACGATCGAACTCTCCTCCGCTCGAATTGGTTGTTGGGGTTCATTTACCCCTTGTTAGATGTCCTCAGCATTCATACCTTCGTCTTTGGCAAGTGTTCGGAGCACCGCACGGCACGCTTCGATGAGCTCCTGCGATTTATCACTACCGAGGTATGTGCATTCGTGCGCTAGCAAGTTGCGATATTGGACCGCATATCCGAACAGCTGCCATGTGCGCTCTCCGAAGTGTGATGCGGCTTCACCAAGCGACCGTTCGGTTAGATATTCGACAATGAGCGACTTGGCACTTCGCTTGCAGTATTCTGGGTAAATCGCAGAAAGCTCGGCCTTAGTTCTGGCACGCTGATGCATGCACAGAGAGCGGGCGAATCCTTCCACAGCAGACACAAAGGAAATAAGTCGGTTAGGGTCGAACTCCGGATTCTTAATTCGCTGCTTCGCAATACTGAGCCGCTGCTTGGGCAGAGATTCGATGTACGTCTTTCGAAGGAAAGCTAAGTGTTTTTCGATCTCAGATGGCTCCACACGCCCCTCGTATGACATTTAACAAGTTATTATCTAGGCTTGGCTATCTTACTCTTATCCGACTCTCAGTTTACATCAGTACATTTTAAGATTGCTTTCTCTAAATTGGATCTATGCCTTTTGTACTGTGTCGTAATACGGACTAACTCCTATTTTCCCCTACACTCTTGAGTTGTATCCGGGTCGGGGGTCGTATCTTTCCGGAAGAAAATGAGGTTGCCCAGGAAACCCAAGTTCCTTTGTAGCTTTCTCCCAAAACATAACGAACTCATAGAATGGGCTTTCAATTCCTGAATACACAAAATTACCAAATTGGCTATACGCCATTCCTAATACGACGTCCAGCCCAATATTTTCCATGTCCGGGCAGGTGCGGTAATAATTTTCCCACCAAATCATATTAGCGACTATTAGCGGTCTAAACCAATCTCTGCTTCCATCCGTGTCGTCAAAAACCATTCGCAAATAATGCAATCCATTGGCAAAAAATAAGAGTTTCCTTCCTTGTGCATAGCAAAAATCATGTAGGTCATCGTCCGCGATATTGCCTTCCCAGCGAGCTTTTTTGAGTTCATCAGAGTGTCCACTAAGTGCCGGTAAGTTATAGTGTAGCTGTCCACTAATCCATGGGACATCAGCATAGTCCTCCACTACTTTTTTTTCTTCTTCAGTTAATGCAAGAACCATATAGGATGCAAATGATAAAGCTAGTGATGACAACTGTTTTCGAAGCTCAAGTATTGGAATATCGGCAGCATTAATTTCCTGAATCATCCGTTCAAGTTCATCAATTAAGTATTGCTTGAATTCTTCGGTATGATTCGAGAGTAATCTACCATCCCCATTGTATAGATACTCATTGATATGGTTCCGGATCATTTTTCGAAAAAGCCTTACTTTTTCCTTTATCTTATTATTCTCTCGTCTGGTCGCGAGCCAATCCATAAAACCCATATTTTCAATCTCAGTTATGCACGATGAATTCGTACCCTATAGTCCCATCGGTTGATAGGCTAATGGAATACACAAACTTATTTTCTTTACCTGAACAATATTTTAGGCTCGATAAAATTTTCTATAAACGGGGGACAGCATGATTTCAAGGATGATCACTATTTAACACAAATAAAATCTCACGCCACACCTGATGTAAAAAAGATTGGATACGAATTTGTATATTATCAGGAAAATGGATGGTGCACCTACTCCACAGTCTCTTCCAATATCCACTTATGGTTTGGCAGTCTTTTAATGACAGCTTTCAAGGGTTAACCAGTAGCTCACTGGAGACTGGGCACGGTCTCTTCTTGGCCGGTTTTGTCGAATTGCTATTGAGATTTCATGAGTCCGCTATAAAAATAGGAAAAATAACTAGATTTCCGCTCAAATACCCCACAGAGTTAATGCCCAGAGCCGAATTATTAATTAATTCGCCAAGACATTATGGGAAGAGTTGCTCTGTTTTTTCGTTCTCTACTTGAACAGCTGACTTTCTAACAACCGATTGCATTTTATTTTCAACATAAGGTGCAACATCTTCATAGGCGGCAATAGCTTCTTGAGCAATGCTGCTAATGAAAGCTTCTTTTCGATGAACGGCTGTTTGGAGTCCGGCTAAGGTTCTTTGCACATAAACAAAATTATGGGCAAGCTCCCGATAACCGACTTGTGAAGCTTTTTCAAATTCCCTGTCATCTAAGTGCGTTTCTATCCTTTCTATTGATTCACGCAATTTATCAAGGGACATGGAAACCCCAACCGTTTCCATAATCATATCGTTATCAATTGCTTCGATCTCGGCGGATTTGCCATCAATTATTGATCTGATTTTTTGCGGATCGGTTTTATTAGCCATTTTTAAGGATTTCCCATTATTTTTCTGATGTCCTTCACTAAAAGATAGAGGTGGTAAGGATCGGTCGGAGAAGGCAAGAAATTGAAATGTTCGTAAAATGCTTTGGCCTTGTCGTCTTTCGCATGGACGATAAAAGCCCTTAAACCAGCAATATCGGCAGCTTGCAGGGTACGTTGCATAGCATCGCGCAGTAAGCCAGCTCCGACACCTTTCCCTTGCCAATCAAGATGGGTGGCAAGACGAGCTAAAAGCATGACAGGAACAGCATTTCGGGAAAGTCCTTTAATTAGACGCTCGGATGCATCTTCATAAGCAACATGACCCACGGCAAGCGTGTAGTAGCCGATGATGGTTTCCCCACATATGCCGACATAAGTTTGCGCTCCGTCAGCGCGTTGGTTCATTAAAGCGTATCGCTTTAAATACTGATTTAAGCTGTCCTGTCCACAATCAAAAGCATCGATTTCATGTGTTTGCTGGAGTTTTTCTATACAACAGCGTTTATTAATTTCTCTGCTCAATCGAAAATACCAGGCTCACGCATCAACCGTTCAAGCCTCGGCAAAGGTTGCGGTTGAGTATTCAGGGCGGTCTGAAAAGCCTCCCATTGTTCAGCATTAAGGCTAAAATAACGACGGTCTGCCAGTACCTCATTGGCAGCACCCAAAGCACTTTCGAGGACGAATTCACTAACTGATTTATGCCGTAATAAAGCCGCTGCCTGAAGTGCTTCTTTTGCTTGTGGATGGATTCTGAGATCAATTCGATCTGTGCGTTTATTCACTATCATGTTAGTTTCTCCTAATTTAAGTCAGCATAGCATAATTGTACACACGTTGCCAGTACGACGCATGTCTATAATGAACCTTAGTTTTCGAGAAATATAAACAATCCGTAAGTGGCCTATTTTTAAATGGCCACTTACGAATACTTTTAAATCATACTTCAGTTTGCTCCGCCATCTCCAGAGCGTCATCGACTTCAATGCCCAGGTATCGGACTGTACTTTCTAATTTGGTATGGCCTAAAAGCAGTTGAACAGCCCTTAAGTTCTTTGTTCGACGGTAAATTAATGACGCTTTTGTTCTTCGAAATGAGTGCGTGCCATAATCGGCAGGATTTAAACCGATACTGTCGACCCATTTTTCGACAATCCTGGCATATTGTCGGGTAGTGATATGGGGAGAATCATGGATCCGACTTGGAAACAGGAAGTCTTCGCTCTTAAGTTTGGCATTCTTGATCCAGTCCATGACAGACGCACGGGTTTGATCGGTGATTTCGAACTGTACCGGCTGTTGGGTTTTTTGTTGCATGACCATCGCCCGTTTTGAAACCTGGTCGCCGTGGGCGACATCTCGGACTTTCAGTTTGACTAGGTCACAGCCTCGGAGCTTGCTGTCTATGGCTAAATTGAATAAAGCAAGCTCCCGTAAACGTTTGCCAAGTTGCAGCCGGATTCGGATCTCCCAGACCTCCTTCAGTTTTAAGGGTGGTTTTTGCCCCATTAGCTTGCCCTTATTCCAAGGTTCTTTGATGGTTTTCTGTCTTGTTTCGGATTGTGGATTGAATTGGGGGTCGAGCGTAAGTTCTGTACTCATGGCACATACTCCATTTGGTTGAAGGAGTATGTTTGACTTGATTACCAATTAAAATTTCTCAATAGCAGACCGTCAACAAATTCAATTTTAGCTCAAAGTGGAAGTGGCAACTCCGACCCATTGCTGCCGCTCACGTTTCTCCAAACCGGCCAGTCAGCCAAATCCAAATTCTGCGAACTGGAGGACTACAAAGCAGCCCTTGACATCCATCCTCCAGCGCCTAAATTCTCATTTCAATTTAACAGCGCGTTGACCTTGCGATTATCTTTTATCCGGTTTGAAAAGGGGCGGCAGCTAAAGCTGACTAAAGATTGTAGTCATAGCCTTGTCGTTACGACGATAGCCTGGTCTACTCGTGAATGTCTGCCCTGTCAGGTGCAGTGAAAATATTTCACTGACTTTTAGCAACTTCCATCCGCTCTTCTCTCCACTTTCGCTCCCCCCAGACGTTTGAAAGCATCGAAGAATTTCGTTGCGATCTTTATCTATTCCATAGGCATGTGGCTCTACGATTCGAGAGTATCCATGGTAGCGTAACTCAAGAATTGTCTTATTATTTATTGCCTGCGAAATACCTGTTTTCATTGTGATTTATCCGTAAATAGGTTGATGTTTTATAAATTATTATTCATGCCAAAATGTTGCTATGAATTTTTCAATCTGTATTTATTGATGCTTAAAGCCGCTATCCATATAGGACCATTTACTTTAAAGTTACACCACTCCAAATTTTCACCCATAATACCTTTCAATTCAGCCTTAATAAGGCCAAGAATTTTTGCAGCAGCTGCTTCTGAATAATACAATTGACCACTATGATTTATTGAATTCTTCTTGGACATATTGTTCTCCTGAATTTGTGCGGGACATAAACCGCTGAAATCGTTAACTTTCAAATGCTCCTTCAATTGCCCATTGACATTCATATAACCATTCCGGTAAGTTCGGGTCGCGTACAACCGGTAAAAGTATTTTTAATACTTCAGTCATCTGATTATTAAACCAAGATAAATCATTTTCACTAATTGAAGTGATAGCTATCGCTTGTTGTATATGTTTGGCGCCCTCAGAAATAGACAATGCAGTGATGCACGAAAAGACCTTTCAACTGTTGGATATAATGTGGCAAATTGCCTAATATATGCGCAAGTAAACTCGATAGGGTGTTGATATTTAGCATAAAACTCCGGGCTAATTCGTGATACCGCGATAAATTTGCATATCGCAGCCAGAGAATCAAAAGCGTCGGGTAGTTCTTTTGAATTAGTCATTTTTCAAGACTGGTTAAATTCATATACCAACAATCACGAAAATCTTTTTATTTGCCGCAGCGTGATAAAGTTTGCCGACTAAAAAATGCAGGGTATCTAACAGATCAGTTTTTAGATGCTCCATCGTGTAATCTTCGTGTCCTGAGGTGGGATTGGTAAAATATTCAAGCTGCAAACCAAAATAGTTATCTGACATGATGGCAAGCTGGTATTCCCACATCAGCAATTTTGCAGCGAAAGCATAAATGTCATACGGACTTTTGTACTGAATAAAGCCGTAGGGATCGAACGGCGAATAGCTTCTGGTTACACTACAATAGGTTCCAAGCAAATCATCCGCAAATTCAAAAAAGATGCCGTGTTGATATTTCGATCGTGAAGGCCAGTCGTGCTCTGCAATGTTCAATGGTTCCTCTAAGATGCAGAATTCTATATAGGGACCACAGTCCGTCAGATTTTCTTTGCCAAGTATCGTCATGGCTTATGATGAATAGAATTTATTTTGAGCGTCAGCTTAACTAAAATTGAAAATCATCTACAACCAAATAAATAGGGGACTTTATGCTGAAGTGGCTGCTTCGTTGGTGCAAATCTGATGCAACAACTGACGGTGGAAGCCAGTTAACGAGGCTTTACGATGGCGATAGAGGTATTGCGGACTTACATGACAACGATGCAGAGTTAAGACTTTGGCTACCAGAGCCGCTTCGTATGGCTTTAGACCAAACTGCCAAGGAGTTGATAACATCGGAATCCCAATATTTACGTGAGCTTCTGACGATTTATCTATATGGTGTTCATGAAATCTTACGGATGAGGGCCAATAAAACTGGTTTGTACTTTGTGCCACCTCCGCCACTAGATAATGGCATCAGGTTTTCCAAAGCCCCAATGTCTGACGTGATTCCGGGATTGGGTAAGAACATCATTGCTTGCAAATTGCGACTGCCATCAAAAATGAAAATCGATCTGCAATTCCTTGCCGAGCGACGAGGTATTCCATTGGGTCGGTTTGTACGCGAAATATTGGTCCAACACTTTCTGGGGCACACTGTTTGGCCGGATAGATTCCAGGAACACCCTGAACAGCAGATTGCTGACAATTGGGTAGATGGAAGAATTGAAGCCATAAGAAAATATAGTGATCAAGTAGATAGAGATGTGGAGACGCCGGTGAAAGACATTTGGTGATTAAAGTCCCCTATTATTCAGTGTTACATCCTTGGCGAATTTAGTTAAACTTGAATCTCTGTTTTGCATCTAGGGCCTGATTTTATGAGTCCGTTATCAACGGATAATCATAGGACTGAAAAATGTGTCGGATATTTTGGAGTCAAGAAAGGAATTAAATGGATAGATACATGAAAGAGAGCCTTTATATATCAGCATTTCAAAATATGGCAGGAACCCTCCATATTTTAACCAACCGGGTCGTACCGCCAATAAAAATTCCTTTTAAGGAGTCGTTTGTCTTTCGTTATGCTGAACGCTCGATTCATCAAGCGATTGTTCAGAAGCTTGCCAGAGTTATTTCAACTCTCCAATCGGCTCATATACTAATGCTGCACGGATTTATTCAAGAACAAGCTGCGTTGCAACGAGTTCTAGGGGAATTGCATGAAGACATATTTTTTTTGGCCTATGCAGAAATAGATAATGAGACCACTCAGCTTCATCAAGATTTTCTAAACGCATTTTACGAGGAGGAGTTTGATGCAGATACCGCATTCGATTCCACTCAGAAACGCCCGATGATTCCACGAAAAAGAATTCAAGCATATCTTGCGAAGAAAGAGGAATCTGGCCTTGATCCAAGCACATCTTTAGAATTCAATCGAACCATTTCAAAAACTTACTCTGGTTTTATTCACGCGGCATCACCTCAGATTATGGATATGTATGGTGGGAACCCACCTCATTTTCATGTAAATGGTTTACTCGGCACTGAGCGTCATGAAGAGTACCGCGACGATCTATGGAATTACTTCTACAGGAGCATTATAGCTTTCGGCATAGCCGCCAAAGCCTTCGGCGATCAATCTCAATTTGATACAATTTCACAGTTTTTACTTGAGTTTGAGCGGCGCAATTACAAGCAATACTCATCAGAATTAGCTAGATAATAAACTATAGATTTATTCAATTCTCAAACATCATGATCGGTATATTATCAGCAATTAAACAGATATTTTCAGATCGCCCCGCCCCACTACCCAAGACAGAAAGTTCAGCGGAACGGCAGGAGCGGCATCGGAAAGAGGCTCTTGGATTCGCCAAACAGAAGCATCGAGAAATCAGCCAAAAACAGCGTGAACAAGATGCCTGGCATCAGCGTTATGGTAAACAGCAAGCGGCAGTGCTTAATCAGTTGAGTGGCGCCGAATTTGAAACCTATCTGGCTGGCCTATTTCGTCAATTGGGTTATCAGGTAAATCTAACCCCAACGACCGGCGATTACGGCGCGGATTTACTGTTATCAAAACAAGGCGAACGTGTCGCCGTTCAAGCCAAGTGCTACACCGGCAGCGTCGGCGTGTCTGCGGTACAGGAAGCCTTATCTGGAATGGCTTATTACCAGTGCCAGAGTGCTTGGGTTGTCACTACTGGAAATTACACAAACAATGCCATCGAGCTTGCTAATAAATCAAATGTGCGCTTATTTGATCACACAGAACTGGGTAAATTGATTAAGCAACTTGAAGATACGAGTAATGCGCGGTGACTGACAATTTGCCGGTCATTAAATCCAGTCAGGAATTGGCTGGAAATAAACCTGCTTCATCAAGCTTGCTTGGGCGAGGGCTGACAGCAATTCAAAATCGAAAGTCGGCACTGATATTATTGACCGAGCATCAGGAAGAGATATATCAACATGCCCGACTTTCTTTCAATCTTTTGACTGATTACGGAGACAGAAATTGTTTCTCAGGTGAATGTTGGCAAGATGAAGAACTAGAGCAATTACTGTCTTGCTTTGACTCACTTAAAAAACTGGCCGATGCCGGTTACGGAAAAGTTTATTTCCCCCTCTATCATCTCTTCCAAGGCGGGCCGAGTGCTCATCGTAATCAAGCCCTCGCTAATCATTATGTAAAACTGGCTTTTGACTGGTGTTTCGATAACCAATTTTATGGCGATCCCGAAGTCTGGAATGATCTAGGGACACTTTATAGATTAGGCGCTGGCTGCGAAATGGATTTGGAATTAGCCATGTATTGGTATCGTCAAGCCGCTGATGCTGAAAACGCTGAAGGTATGTTCAACTTATCGGGCATGTATGAATTCGGCGTCGGAGTGGAAGAAGATTTAGAAACGGCGCATTACTGGCAAGTCAAGGCGGCAGAAGCGGGCCATGCGTATGCGCAACATGGATTAGCCTTTCAATATCATCATGGCCTGAATGAGCAATATGAGCAAGACGAAGAATTGGCATTTAATTGGATTATCCATCGAGCAGAATCCGATGAAGTATGGGCACAATTATTTTTAGCAAATGCCTACATTAAGGGTCTTGGCATTGAGCAAGATTACAGAAGCGGTGTATTCTGGAATCTAAAAGCTGCCGAAAATGGCAGTCCTGAAGCCCAGTTTCATCTAGGTTTGATTTACGCTCAAGCTCGCTATGGTAATCAGAAGAACTGCGAATTAGCTTTGAAATGGTATTTTAAATCTGCCGAAAATGGCTATGCCCCAGCACAAGAAACTCTTGGATTAGCATTTGCCAATGGTAGTCTCGGCTTAGGACAGAATGACGAAAAATCGGTATTCTGGCGACTAAAGGCCTTAGAACAAGAGTATTCGCCAACTCTATTTAATTTAGGAGAGTTTTATGGACAAGCCCGCCATGGTACCCTTCAAGATGACCAACAAGCTATGCGTAGTTTCCAAAAATTGGCCGATCAAGGGAACATGAAAGCGCAATTTAATCTAGGAAGAATGTATGAGCACGGTTTTGGAATTGAACAAGACACAGAAAAAGCGAAAATATGGTATCAAAAATCA
The DNA here is from genome assembly GCA_013140705.1 of Methylococcaceae bacterium. GTDB lineage: Bacteria > Pseudomonadota > Gammaproteobacteria > Methylococcales > Methylomonadaceae > JABFSH01. Next base: position 1,992 of record JABFSH010000057.1, on the reverse strand, counting down.
GCACAGTATGGTTATTCGCGGGCAGTAAAAGCCCTTGCTAGACTAACAAGACCCAAATAACTATATATGCTCCCTGAAGAACAAGAATTAACCAGGCTGGACGCTGAGCAAGCTGAGCTTGAAGAGCAAGTTGCCTCTAAAGAATTTGAACTGGAAACACTGAAAATTGAATTGTCGCAATTTCAATATCGCTATTATCAAGGCCCAGGTCGTTTATATGTCGAACTCGACGAATGGGATGCGCGTATCGCCATGGTCGAAGCTGGACAACATCCCGATGATGTTGATGTACAGATAAAGGCAAAAACCGCGCAAGAACAAGCGCAACGTTCAGCGGAAGAAGCGGGTATTGTTGAGCGAACGCCGCCACCACCACCGGAAATCACCCCAGAAACAAAACAGGCCTTTCGTCAGGCTGCAAAGCTGATGCATCCAGATCGAGCCACGACCGATGAGGAACGCGAGCGGCGTAACGTGATGATGGCTAAAGTCAACCGAGCCTACGAAAATGGAGATTTAGCCACCATTGGAAAGTTAATTGTTGAATTTGGCCAAGACCCTGAAGCTATCAAAGGCGATGACATTGGCGCCAGGATGATCAAAGCCATTCGTCGGACTGCTCAGCTACGGCGCCGGTTATTAGAAGCTGAGCAAGAAATAGCTAAACAAAAACAGCATGAACTGTATGAGTTGATGAGCACCATCCACGAAACCGAAGCCATGGGTGGCGATCCTATTGGGGATTTGGTGCAAGAATTATTGCGGCAAATTTCAGAACGTAAAATCCAATTTGATATATTGCGGCAATGCAGCAACTGTTAGAGCAACGAACTCACAATATCACTATCGACCTTGATGCATCTGAATTCTGGAGTTAAGTTTATTCTGACATTACCTATCCTCATCAGCAGTGATAATGTCAATTTGCTCGCCGAATACCGGACAGTCGAATGGGTTACAGGATGCTTTAACTATTGAAATTGGATAGTTATCCCGACCGGCGGGTTTTTGGCCGATTTTCCAAAATTGGTTGATATGAGCTAATGTCGGCTTTGGAGAACCAGGCTTTTTGTAAGCAACTCATACTTATCCCGTTGTATACATAGTGATATTTATTTTATAAAGGACTTTGCATAATTCTAGCGTTCTTCATCATCCAGATGACCCATCACATCCATGCGTTGATGAGGAATACCTATCACATCAATTCCGTAACTCGTAAGAGTATAGAAAATGACATGGCTGCCTTCAGGAAAACAATAATAACCTGACTTGATATCGTCGCGATGTTTCCCAATATGGGGATTTACTGAAAGCCATTCAAATCTGGATACCAAAGCACGGATATATTTATCGGCTTGAACAATCCCCCATTTGTGTAAGCTGTATAACCAGATATCTTCCAGGTCGCTTTGCGCCAATTGCCTTAAGGTATATCTTGCTGTCATTTGGTGTGTTTTTGGTGCATGCCCGCCAGAAAGTCCTCGCCGTCAAAGTTTTCAACCAAGGGGCTATTTTCTCCGGCTTGGAGCTTCCGTCGCAAAACCTGTAGTTTTGCCTCGTCTTCTTCGAGCTTGCGAAGGCCTGCCCGAACAACCTCACTAACCGACTGGAACCGACCTTCATTTATTTTTTCTACGACGAATTTATCAAAATGTTCACCTAAGGTGACTGATGTATTTCTAGGCATGACATTAGTCTCAAAAATTTACTGTATTAAATACTAATACAATTACATGGAACGGGAAAGAAATTATTTGAATCGAATCGGGGAAGCCTAAGCAGACAGTTGACTTGGTAACTTAAATAAATACCGCCCAAAGCTTAAAAGTTAATGGTCACTGTCCGGTGGCCATTAACGTCATGTTAACTGATTGAGCTAGACTTCGGTCTGTTCCGCCATTTCCAAGGCATCATCGACTTCGATACCCAAATACCGCACTGTACTCTCCAGTTTGGTATGGCCTAACAGCAATTGTACCGCCCGCAGGT
>JABFSH010000063.1 GCA_013140705.1 Methylococcaceae bacterium | reverse complement strand
CGGGCCGAGATTCTGCAAGATCAACACGGACAGCGTTATACCGCCCCGTTTCCGGCGCACGTCACCAAGGCCGTTCAATACGGCAACGGCGTCAAGGCCCAGGCGGTCTACCTGTCGCAGTATCAACGGATTCCCTACCAACGGGTGCAGGAGCAGTTTCAGGATCAACTGCAATTGCCGATTAGCTCGCTACCCGCGTGTTGCACAGCGACGAGACCGGCATCCATATCGCCGGCAAAACGCATTGGCTGCATTGTGTGTCCAACCCGCAATGGACGCTTTACCATGCCCATGCCAAAAGGGGTGTGGAGGACATGATCGATTTGTTGCTGACGATGCAACAGGCCGTCACGGCACATGGGGGCGCACTGCCTGCTGCGCAGGCGACCGCATTCCATGCGCAATACCGGACCCTACTGCAGCAAGCCGAAAGCGAATGCCCACCCCCCGAACCGAGTCTAGTGCCGGGCCGGCGAGGTCGACCCAAGCGCAGCAAATCGCGAAACTTGCTCGAGCGGTTGCTGAACTACGAAACCGAAGCCCTCAGGTTTCTGACCGACGCCGAGGTGCCGTTCATTTATGCCCTGTGGGTACCAATAATCAAGGCGAGAACGACATCCGCATGACCAAGCTTCAGCAGAAAATCTCCGGCTGTTTCCGCTCGCCAGAAGGGACCGACATTTTTTGCCGTGTCCGCAGCTATTTGTCGACTTGCCGCAAAAACCAGGTGTCGGCAACCCAAGCTCTCACCCTGCTTTTCGATGGCAAGTTGCCTGACTTTATCTTATAGCACCTCCATGAATATAGGGCGTGAGTTTTAAGGGCGCTGAATAATTACCAAAAACTTTCGAAGCGTAATGTGTTTGGTTTTCACTTATGAAGAACTGGTTCTGGCATCTTCAGTGCTTTTTTCAGCTTCTTTGATGGCGCGCGTCAATTCAGCGCGCTGTTTATCCAGCACCAGCCATTCGATTTCCCTGCGTAAATACTCATCTTTATTTTGCGATGCTTCTCTTCGCAGCTCCAGCTCCTTAAGTTCTGCCTCGATCTGCATTTCCTTTAAGCGGCTTTGGTGTTTCAATTTTTCTTCTTCGAGATGCTCCTGGATTTTTTGCCATTCCATCTGGAAGGTTTCCTGTGATTTAATCGCCGACTGCAATTCCTTTTCTTTCAACAAGGTATCGTGTTGAAGTTTCTTGGCGTGCATTTGCAGCTCCAATTCCTGCATCTTGGGTAATTGATCTTTCCTGTATTCAAGTTCGGCGGTTTGTTCAATTTCCTGCAATTGCTTTTCGTGTTTTATCTTGTCAGCATGCAGACGCTTTTCAATGTCGTATTGTTCAGTCAACTGTTTACGCTGCTCTTCCAGTAAGCGTTTGGTATTTTCCGCTTTCAGGAATTGCATTTGCTGCTGAATTTCATTCTCCTGGTTGATATGTTTCAGCCGCTGCAAATCCAGTTCTTCTTCCTGTCGGAACAGTTCCTGTCCCTGCTTTTCCCTGAATTCAAAATTTTTCTGCAGTACATTTAGATAAACATTCTCCTGAATGAAGCGGCCATCCAGCTTGGCCGCGTCTGAAAATTCTTCGAAGGTGGGTTTCAACACACAAACCGCGCGACACTGGATTTGTTTTAACAACAATGTTTCGTTGATAGCGAACTCTATAGCTTTTTCAACATCGGCCAATCCGGATTTTACCCAGCTGCCGTCCTTGAGATTTCGTAACTCAGAAGACACCAAGTCCTTGATCAAACCTTCATAACTGAGTTTGATCTGGCGATTGAGTTGCGACAAGGCATCCTGATTTCTTTCGGCATAACGTAGAGTGGCTTGAAAATGTACATGCAAATCGGCATCCATTCTGCAAAAGCCGCCGTACAGATCAACCCCAACATCAAGGTGCCAATCTTCAATCAGCAGAGGATAAATGTGGTGATAAAAACGGGGAACAAATTTGGGCGGGCAAAGAAACAGATTATTGTAGGGACCTAATTTTGACTGAACTACTTTTCGCTCAACGTCAAATCCGGGGTCCCACACTTCCAGGGCAAGATCTTCCAACGGATTGATACCTGACAACCAGGCTTGAATGTCTGAATCATTACTACTCATTCGACCACCTCAACACTCGCCAAGTTTTCCACCATCTTTTCCACTGGCTTCGGCGAGGCTTGAGATTTTATCGTTCGCAACTGCTCCCCCATGCGCTCGGCGATCAGCGGATAAAAATTGGGCGCAAATTCCACAGATCTATCATCAATTTTACGTAAAAAGCCACGACTCAATAAAAAGCCGACAGCAAACATCCGCGACCAGTCTGAATAGCGTCTTGCCCGTTCAATTTCGGTTTTTTCGATCACCATTTCCAGCTCATCATTTTCATTAATTCTGAATTCTGAAAACTGTCTGATGCATTCAAATACCAATTCCTGTTCTTGCTCGGTCAATGGGCCTGGCGCAGTAAACTCCAGGCGATAGGACAGTAAAAACGTGAAAAAATCAACCATCGCAGCACAGGAAAACGCAAACAGTGAAAATCCCTTCCACATTGAAAATGAAGGTGTGATACCTTGCATCAACTGGACATAGGTCATCAATATCGGCGCTGTGGGAGCAAGTACTCCGGCATTTGAAACGAGTCGATTAAATTTAAGTTCGACCTCCTGTAATCCTGAGACCATTAATCGGTGATTATTTTCGGTATCAATCTCCAAAACGTTCAAACTGGTTTGCAATTTTCGAATTTCATCGTCCAGCCGGCGAAAATCCTGTTCCACTTGCTCAAATTCCTGCTTTTTAGCCTGATAGAGCTGATTGTAATGTCGCCAAAAAGGCCCCTGCCCGACCACGCGCTTTTGCGCTTCGGAAATTTGAGCGTGGGTGCCAAAGTAAGCCTGCGTTACATCCTGATTGGCTTTGTCCAGTTCGTCTTTTTGTTGCTTCAGAATCTTGCTTTTAGTTGACAAAATGACCGATAGATAATTGTTAACATCCTGGCGTATCTGATTGATGCGATCGCTGTGTATCGTTTCACTTTGAGAAATTTCGTAAAACTTGAAATACGAAAAGGTAATTGATGCTGCAATTGCCACCAATAAGGAGAGCAGTACGCTTAAATAGCGCATCCGGTTGGCCTTCCAGTGGATGCTGGCAATCTCCAGTGAACAGATAACAATAATGGATTGAATTGCAATCGTAATGATTAACGCAATCCAGGGCACAATAAAATGCGAAAGACCGTAATAAGTAGTAAATCCGGATGCCACACTGAGCATCAAAACAATGGGAATTGACCAGATCCTTAATACCCCGACAAAAAGCGTCTGAATGCTGTTTAGCCAACTGCCCAAGCCGTTCCTGTCAAATTTGCTGAAGCTTCCATTTTTCAGCAAGGCGAATTTGTTATTTTTGAACGTGTTAACGTTTAATATACCCATGGAAATCTTTATGAATGCTGTGAATTTGACTCAAAGCAGTCTATTGGATTAAAAATAAAAATGCAATCATCAGAAATCGGGTTTCAGAGACTATTGACTAATTACCCTGGCCGTCAATCGGATAGACAAAATAGCATTTGTTATTCTACAAAGCGATTGTTAAGCTTTACAGCTGATACGCTCTTCCGAAATGAAAAATAACGGGTATAAACTCTCTGTAATACTCAAAACAGAGATTGATATCATCAACAATTATCGCCTCGTGATGAGAACCACAAAAACAAAGAAGCTCTGAGTAACCTTATAATGAACAAAGCAATCGTTTTAACAGGAATTACAACGACAGGAACACCGCACTTAGGAAATTATGTCGGCGCCATCAGACCAGCCATTGCCGCAAGTAAAAACGCAAATGTCACACCATTTTATTTTCTTGCTGACTATCACGCACTGATCAAGTGCCAGGAGCCCGAAAAAGTCAGGCTATCCAGTCTGGAAATCGCCGCAACCTGGCTGGCTTTTGGCCTGGATACGTCCAATGCGGTTTTTTATAGGCAATCCGATGTTCCTGAGATTATGGAATTAACCTGGTTATTGACCTGTGTTACGGCCAAAGGCCTGATGAACAGAGCCCATGCTTATAAAGCGGCCGTTGCCGACAATGAACTCAGCAATGAAAATGATCCCGACAAAGGCATCACCATGGGCTTATTCAGTTACCCGATTCTGATGGCCGCCGATATCCTGATGTTTAATGCCAATAAAGTACCGGTTGGTAAGGACCAGATTCAACATATTGAAATGGCTCGCGATATTGCCGGACGCTTCAATCATATTTATGGTGACCACTTTGCCCTGCCAGAGGCAGTCATCGATGATAACACCGCCACTCTAGCCGGGCTGGATGGACGGAAGATGAGCAAAAGTTACAACAACACCATTCCATTATTCGAACCGGAAAAGAAATTAAAAAAACTCATCAACAAGATTAAAACCAATTCCCTGGAACCCGGCGAGCCGAAAGATCCGGAAGGCTGTAGCTTGTTTGGCATTTATCAGGCATTCGCAACGCCTTCGGAAGTGGCTGAAATTCGGCAACGCTATGCGCAGGGCATATCCTGGGGTGAAATGAAACAGGTGTTGTTCGATTACATTAATGATCACATCACGCCGGCCCGAGAACGCTACGAAGCGTTAATGCAGGCACCGCAGCACATCGAAGAACAATTGCAGGAAGGCGCCCAAAAGGCACGGGCAATCAGCGTTCCGTTTATCAAAAGACTTCGCGAGTCTGTAGGAATTTCCAGGATAGCACCGTGAAACAGGCAAAATTTGGCTATTGGCTACAACAATCGTTACTTTTTGTCAGTCGAGATCCAATGGTGTGGATTAGCTACACCTTGTTTGTTGCAGTGATACTGATAATCGGGCGTATCTCACCGGCGATAGGTATTTTTTCAGCCGTTGTCTGCTTGTTTGTAGGTGTCGGAGTCGTCAAATATATTGATCTCAAAGCTTCACCCGAAACTGCAGTGGGTTTTTTTTGGGCGATACGACAAAGCCTGCCCCTGGCGGTCCTGGCAGCAACTGGTATTGTACTTTTCTGGTTTGTCTTTATGGCAATCGCGAATATTATTTCAGGCAATTATTACAAAATCGGCTTGTTTTTCTTCAATTGGGAACTGACACCCAGCTACCTTAATCATAAATCTGTACATGACATAGCAAGCTGGCTCTATGCCTATGCCAATGTCGCATTAATTTTTATCCTGCTAATGTTAATCACCCTGGGTAGCTGGTTTAGTTACCCGTTGATGTTGTTCAGCAACTACCGCTGGAGCGAAGCAAAAGCACAAGGCAAGCGACTGTCGACAAACTGCCAGGGTTCGATATACAGAATGCTCGGCTTTATCTTTCTCAATGCCATTTTGTGTTCAAGTGTCATTCCTTTATTGACACCCGTTTTATACATGCTGGTCTCTACGATGATGTATATCTCTTATAAAGACAGAATACAAAAACTGCGCATTTGACACATCAACCATGACCCGGCAGGGTCTCCAATAATGTTTTGAGCTGATCCGCCGGCACCCGAACAGTCAAGCGAACTTGTTCCGAAAATTTCTTTTCTACTATCTGCCCATCCAATTTTTTTAAAACATATTCCAAACCCTGTATCTGGCTGTAATCCACTGTTAAGCGGGTTTTTACCCATTCGATGTAAGCACTGATTTCCGCTGTTTCGATCACCTGTCTGGCCGCGCTGCCGTAGGCGCGTGTCAATCCACCTGCCCCCAGCTTGACACCTCCGAAATAGCGAATTACTGCAACCAATACATTGACAAGCTCCTTTCCCTCTAAGTGCTGAAATATTGGTTTGCCAGCTGTGCCAGTCGGTTCGCCGGCATCGTTAAATCGATAAATAATGCCGGAATCGGTTTTTATTCGATAGGCGTAAGCAATATGACTGGCGTCCAAGTATTCCTGATAGAGTTGTTTCAGGCTGATTAAAACGGACTGTTCGTCGGCACAGGGCATAATGACGCCAATAAAACGGGATTTTTTTATGAATTCTTCGTTGCTTGATCTTGATTTGACACAATACATAGTGATTTCCTTTAACAACCCATCTGGTGACTGGTCTAATCACAGTTGAATACAATGCCTTGGACCGACCTAACTTCTATTAAGATTTATGGACTTGTCATCGTATAATGCGGCTTTACGGACACAATATCAATCCAGTGAAATAACATGAACAACCCATCGACAGGATTTTTAGCAAAAGAACGAACCATTGCCGGCCCGGATTTCAACCGCTGGTTGGTGCCTCCCGCCGCACTGGCGATTCATTTATGCATCGGTATGGCGTATGGGTTTTCTGTGTTCTGGTTGCCGTTATCTAAAGCCGTAGGCATAAATGAAAGCAAGCCCTGTGGACCTGAGATCAACTTTTTACAGGAACTTATCGTAACCCATTGCGATTGGCGTATTTCCACTCTGGGCTGGACCTATACCCTGTTTTTCGTATTCCTGGGTTCATCGGCTGCACTGTGGGGCGGCTGGCTTGAACGTGTCGGGCCAAGAAAGGCAGGCGTTGTCAGCACGTTCTGTTGGTGCGGCGGGATGCTGTTTTCGGCACTCGGCATTCATTTACACCAATTCTGGATGATGTTGCTGGGCTCAGGCATTATCGGTGGTGTTGGTTTGGGGCTTGGCTATATTTCACCGGTATCAACGCTTATCAAATGGTTTCCGGATAAGCGCGGCATGGCCACCGGCATGGCGATCATGGGCTTTGGCGGCGGCGCCATGATCGGTTCACCATTAGCTGCAGAACTGATGAAGGTGTTTGCTTCTCCGACCGATATCGGCGTCATGCCAACTTTTGTTGTATTGGCCTGCCTGTACTTTGTTTTCATGATGACTGGCGCATTAAGTTATCGATTGCCGGCAACAGGTTGGCTACCTGCAGGTTGGACACCGCCACCACCTGGCCTCAATAATAAAATGATCACCCAACACCATGTCCACGTCAAAAACGCCTTCAAAATTAAGCAGTTTTGGCTACTTTGGGGAGTGCTATGCATGAATGTCAGTGCCGGTATCGGCGTGATTGGCATGTCATCACCCATGCTGCAGGAAGTTTTTGGCGGACAATTAATCGGTCTTGGCAAGACCTATGGTCAACTCGACAAAACTGAACTGAGTGCAATCGCGACAGTCGCTGCCGGATTTACGGCATTGTTGAGTTTATTCAACATAGGCGGTCGTTTTTTTTGGGCCAGTCTGTCCGACAAAATGGGCCGAAAAATGACGTATATTGTATTTTTCGTAGTGGGTAGTCTTTTGTATATCAGCGTGCCTGGCAGTGCGATGGCTGGCAATAAGCTGTTATTTGTCGCCGCCATTTGCGTCATACTGAGTATGTATGGCGGAGGTTTTTCGACCATACCCGCCTATTTGGCCGATTTGTTCGGAACACAAATGGTAGGCGCCATTCACGGTCGTTTGCTGACTGCCTGGGCGACTGCCGGAATCCTTGGCCCCGTGATTGTCAATTACATGCGGGAATATCAGCTGAAATTGGGTATCCCCCGAGAGCAGGTCTATAATCAAACTATGCTGATCCTGGCCGGCATGCTAATGATCGGTTTACTCTGCAACATATTGGTTCGGCCAATAGCGGACAAATGGTTCATGACCGACGCAGAACTTGATGAAGAAAAGCGGCTAGCGCATGAGAAAACCCTATTCGAGCCGAAAATCAACGCAAACATCAACACACCGAAGCATTATGTTTTGGTTTTGTTAGCCTGGACGCTGGTTCTCATGCCTTTGGGGTGGGGAGTCTATAAAACCGTCATCAGTGTTGAGAAATTTTTTAACTGATTGATGTATTGACTTAATGGCAAGGTTCAAAAACTCAAATTTAGTTGCAGATATTTCAATGACTCGAATTAGCCAACGAGATCCGTGCAAATTAATCAGTAGTGTCTATATTTTTTACTGAGACCGACGACGATGCTGATAGGCAATTTCTTAGTCTAAGAAATATATTAATATTTTAATATTGGCAAGATTAATGCTTTCTCAATATTAACAATACATATTTTGCATATAACAGCTATTGTAAATAGTGAGGTGAAAAATGTTAATCTCTTTCTTGAAAAAGCTCATCCCGTTAACTGGTATCTTCAGTATCAGTTTACTGATGTCGCTTAACACGCATGCAAGCCCGATAGATATCGATATTTACAAAGAAGTCAATGATTCAATCATTGATAACAGCGATCCCTTTTTTATCAATTTTACAGGATTAACTCTATCAAGTTCTGATGTCAAGATTACTTTTACCGTGTTTGGCGACTTTAGCAATAGTAATGAATGGATTGATTTATCGGTGGATTCGTATTCTTTTGGGCGATGGCTCAATCATGCCAATTTAGACGACAACATTATGGGACCGGGTAGTTTGGATACCGGAAATGAATATGTAAGTAACATAGTAGGACGGGCCACCCTGTCACCCGACGACTTTAATTTTCTTTTAGTAGGTGATGACGAAGTAAGCTTTAAGTTTGACTACAACAGAATTATCGGTAACGACAGCGGAATTCTTTCTTATGTTCACAACTTGCGAGTTGGCGATTATGCCAAAGTTGAATTAAGTTACACCGCAGCAGTTCCTCAGCCATCCCTCTCCGTGCCCGAACCTTCCTTAAATATAACTTTAATAATCGGTTTGATGGGGCTGTTTTTGTTAAAACGTCGAAGCCTTCCTGCCGCATAAAAACTCCTTGAAACTTTTGATCCACCGGCTGTTGCGCTTGTGGATTTGCTGACCTAATATATTGCAATTACGTAGCCGCCAACTTATGTTGATATCCTAAAATTGGCTACAGGTATTACAGCACCTGGATTTTAATTGTCTACTCTGTTCATTGAATCGAAAATTCTTTGAAACTCATCAACAAGGATTTTAACCCGGTGATTCCAGGAGTTTTCTTTAGCATATTGTATGATTGCATTGTTATCCCATACCGTGTTCAGAGCCTGATCTAAAGCGGACAACAATGCGGTTGGATCGCCAAAAGGCACTATCGTACCCAGAATACTGCTGTTAACAACTTCCTGGTTCCCGCCAACATCAGTTGTTATAACCGGTAAACCACACGCCATAGCCTCCAGAAATACATTGGCCCAACCTTCATTTGCAGTTGCCAGAACAAACAAATCGGCTGCAGATAACGGAATTTTTAATTGATCGGATACATAAGCACCTAAAAATCGAACATGAGCGTCAATCTTAAGCGCTTTGACTTGATTCTCCAGGCATGATCTTATATTACCTTCCGGACTATCGCCCCCAACGATCAGGTAAACAAGTTCAGGGTATCGGAGAAGCAGTTCGGGCAATATTTCAATGACTCGATGAAATCCTTTTCGATCAACGAGACCGCCAACTGAAATTAAAACCTTTGCGTTTGCCGGGATGTTTAAAGCTGCTCTTGACTGCATCCTATCGAGAGGATAAAAATTAGAAATATCGATACCATTGCCAACAACCCGAATTTTATCTTTTTCAGCACCTAATTCGACAACATGTTGCTTTAGCGAATCCGATACTGAAAAAATGTATGTGGCTGTTTTCAGAGCAGCTAAGAGTCGATTTTTTCGACTTGTCATCCTGGACAAAGGCACTTCAGTGCCACGAAGAGTTATGGTGACCGGAATTTTTAGCCATTTTCCCAGCAAAGTCGCTGCATAACCATCCGGGTAGGCGAAATGGGCATCAATAATATTAAACTGTCCCCTGAATTTACATAGTGTAGGCATGCATCCAAGCGCCATGAAAATGCCGTCCCACGATTTGAAAATCCCCGGAATTGAAAAAAAACGAGGAAAATAGACATCAATACCATTTTGATTTTCATATACCGCAGGTTGCGGTCTGAACTGCGGTTTCCATAAGCGAATAATACCGTCCAATGGAAACCAGGGGACAGGAGAAATAACGATTATTGGCAAGAATTCTCCTACACGAAACATTCTCTCTCGTATAAATACGCCAGCGGTTGGCCGCTTTTGACTGGGAAACAGAGATGAAAAAATAAGTAGTTTCGGTGGATTCATCTAAAGATCGTTCATGTAAAATGAGAGCAATTCTTGGCTTGAATTATAACAATCATTAGGGATACGTCATTGAATTTGATTTTTTATTACACATTGATGGGGAAACAATTTTGAAGATACTTGTAACAGGTGCGGCGGGATTTATAGGTTCTACCCTGAGCATTCGCTTGCTGGAACGCGGTGATGAAGTCATCGGAATAGACAATCTGAATGATTATTACGATGTCAATTTAAAGCTCGCTCGACTGGAGCGGATTCGGAGTTATGATAAATTCAAATTTATCAAACTTGAAATCGCCGACAAAACTGCCATGGAAGAATTGTTTGCCCGGGAGAAAGTTCAACGCGTCATGCATTTGGCCGCTCAGGCCGGTGTCAGATATTCATTGACCAATCCGCATGCTTATATCGATGCCAATCTGGTCGGTTTCATCAATATTCTCGAAGGTTGCCGACATCATCAAGTCGAACACTTGGCTTATGCCTCGTCCAGTTCGGTATATGGTGCTAACACGAAAATGCCATTTTCCATCCATGACAATATCGACCATCCGGTCTCATTGTATGCGGCTACCAAAAAAGCCAATGAATTGATGGCCCATACTTACAGCCATCTTTATCAGTTACCGACTACCGGCTTGCGATTCTTTACCGTTTACGGCCCCTGGGGTCGACCGGATATGTCGTTGTTTCTATTTACCCGAAGCATACTTGAGGGCAAATCCATCGATGTCTTTAATTACGGCAATCACCGTCGTGATTTCACCTATATTGACGATATTGTCGAAGGGGTTATCAGAGTCATTGATAAACCGGCGCAAGCTAACCCAAACTGGACCAGCAACTACCCGGACCCCGGCACCAGTCAGGCGCCTTACCGTGTTTACAACATCGGTAACAACAACCCTGTGCATCTGTTAGCCTTCATCGAAACCCTGGAAAAATGTCTGGGCAAAGCCGCCATCAAAAATTTATTACCTTTGCAACCCGGCGATGTACCCGATACTTACGCGGATGTTTCCGATCTGGTCAGCGACTTGGGTTATAAACCTGCCACTTTACTGGAAACAGGCATCAGCAATTTTGTCGAGTGGTATAAAGATTTTTATAAGCTCGATACGAACTCACACTAACGGTTTAAATTACCATTCATAAAGTAATCATCCAGGAAACCAGGTGTATGAACCCGCTTCGTCATTGGGAGCGGAATTCTTCTCACCCCGATTTCTATTAGAAAATCTAAAAATTGCACTTCGCCCCGGCGAACGCGTGGCTAGGACATCAGTCAAGCCTATTTTTCGGACTATTCCTCTTCACTAACGCACTATGCCCTACTTCTAACGTGAATAGTTCACACCTATGCTGAGAACTATTCACTTATTAAACTTTTCTCCTTCTCTAAACTAATGCCAGGCTAACACTTAGCCTTTATGAATTCGAAATTGTTTCACGGGTGAAGCTATTTCGACGGTTGATTAAATCAAACAATTTGAGAAAAGGAAAAAGATCATGACTTTTATAAAACATAAATTAGTAAGCGCCATCACATTAGTTTTCGTCAGTAACATTAGTTCGAACATGGTTTTTGCGGCGGATACAGTTATTGCCAGCAGTAAAAAAATAATTAACGGCAACGTATATAGCTTTGAGAAATTGATGACCGCTGATGGATCCGTGTACCAACGAATCCTGGAAAATGGTCTTGAAGTCAAATCAGAACCCAGAGTAACCAAATCGGTGGTCGATCCACTGCTATTAAAAAAATTAAGCGCCATCACCGATATTCAAACGATGAAAGTCAATTTATCGTTAGTGCCTATTGTCATCGCCACAACTACCGCTATCGAGCAGGGCGGGGCATTTGTTGAAAATGGACGAATTGCCACCTTGGAGCGTAACGGCAAATTGGTCAATAATGATGATTTTCTGAAATCCGATTCAATACTGGTCACTCAATTAGCCACAGAACGTACGACCCGTATCAAAGCTCAAGCTCTGAGGCTCAGCGCCTTTGCAGAGCGCTACGGCTTTTCTGGTTACAGTGAACTGAAAACTGCGCTTGCAGAAGGTTATTCCAGTGTTTCCATCACGTTGCCTGGCGCAATATTACGTAAATTGATTGCCTCAGGAGATCCTGATCTATCCGGTCTGGAACTTTACTTCCCTGAAAAGGATGTCATCAACAATGCTATGGTGGCGACTAATATTAATCCCTGGCAACAAATTGATTCTAGCGCACAAGGCACCAACATTGGCATTTACATGACGGAAAGCGGTTGTGCGGATGAATCAGGCCGCAGCAATTACGACCGTCTTGCGGGTACACAGACCAACCACTCACGAAATGTATTCGGCATCATGAGAGCCGTATCACCCGAATCTTTCATTTATTGCAGAGGCGGGGCAGTCTTACCCAATAACAGCGATATTGATGGTGTCGGCATCAATCCGCCCATTTATGTCATCAACCGATCTAATGGTGGCAACACAACCATCAATTACTCCACGCTGGATCGTGACTGGGATAATTTTTCTTATAATAATCGCATTGCAATCTTTAATGCAGCAGGCAATGAAGGCGGTGCAACAAATACCATTATTTCACCCGCAAAAGGCATAAATGTCGTTGCCGTCGGCAACTACGACGACAGCACGAATGTCATCAACACATCGTCATCCTTTCTGGATCCTGATATCAATGCGGCAAAACCGGAACTATCAGCGCCTGGAACGAGCATTGATGCCGGTGGCTTTATCATGACAGGAACCAGTATGGCTTCCCCGCATGCAGCAGCGATGGCAGCTGACTTGATGTCGAAATATTCGTTTTACCGATTGCGTCCTCATGTTGTCAACGCCGTTATGATTGGCGGAGCAACCGATATCATCAGCGGAGGTAAAGACAAGGTAGGCTCTGGTGGTATTGATTTTTTAAGTACCGCCTATAATGGCTGGCACTATTACTATCAAGGCGGCAATTCAGCATTTGCATCCTTCGATTCCGGTGATGGTTCAAGCGACGGCTATATCACTAAAAAAGTGACTATCTCAAGTGCATGGAAAAATGTCAGGGTTGCCATTGCCTGGCAAAACAGAGGGACCTTCACTTACGATCACCGTGCTGATGCCCACCCGATAGGTCAGGATCTGGATTTGACCATTTATAGCCCCACGGGAGCCTATGTAGGTAGTTCTGTGTCCTGGGATAACCCGTATGAAACGGTCAACTTCAAACCGACCGTCAGTGGAACCTATACCATTAAGGTTAAACGTTATGCAAACCGCGACGGTGGTGCTGATTTCCGGATGGGATTATTGATTAACACATATTAATCGATTACTAAACCGACAAGCCTGCAAGTAATTACGGGCTTGTCGGTCACTTCCATCATGCTATAAGTTGGGTTCCTAAGTTCTGCTGTTCAGTTTATATTTTCCTGGATAATTGTCATAAAGCGCTTCAATAACGCATTCATCTCATCAGTATCGCAAACCGCTGCCTTTATTGCGTCTACATCCTGCCCAGCACTTAGCAAGTCACCGGTATATTCCCTAACATAAGCCTTCATGATATCAGCTGAAAATTCAGGATGAAACTGCAGACCCCAGGCATTGTTACCGAGTCGAAATGCATGATGGGATTCAAACGCGTTTTCGGCGAGTTTGACTGCCTGCGCCGGTAATTGAAGAACCGATTGTGCATGAGACTTATGGGCCATGAATCTGGCCGGCAACGATCCCAGCAAGTGATCTTTTTGGCCCTCATCCGTCAACGAAATAGCGACTGTGCCAATCTCTCGACCTTGGGGATGATAATCCACCTCCCCTCCCATTGCGAATGCCAATATTTGATGACCAAAACAAATACCCAGAAAGGGAATATGTCGTTCAAGTACTTTTACTATCCAGGCGGCCAGATTTATCATCCAGGGTTCCTGGTCGGTCACCATCGCGGGAGATCCGGTTAGGATAACGCCAGACAATGTATCAACAGACGGTAAAGCGCCGCCTTCTATAACCTTGACTACCGAAAACGAGTCCTCCACCAAGCCGCAACCGTTTATCAACCAATCATCAAAATCACCCGAGATCTGTTTGATTGCAGAGAACGTTGAGCCCGTCTTGATGATAGCCAATGTTTTCATGGTTTAGTAAAGTTTCCCGAAAAAATCCAGGTAAGTAAGATACAGACGCAGATCAAATTCCAATTGGTGGTAGTCGGGTTCCATATATTCGCATAATTGATAGAACGCTTTGTTATGCTGCTTTTCTCTTAGATGTGCCAGTTCATGCACGACTATCATTTTAAGGAAGGCGGGAGGTGATTGTTTAAAAACCGATCCGATTCGAATTTCATGTTTTGATTTCAGATTAGAGCCTTGCACTCTCGAAACAAAGGAATGCAGGCCAAGCGCGTAATGAACGATATCGATTTTATCATCGTAAACCACTTTACTGAGCGAAGCGGATTGCCGAAGAAATTGATTTTTTATGTCCACAACATAGGTGTAGAGCGCTTTATCCGTTTTGATTTCATGGCAGACTGGATATTTTTTTAACAGCACATTTGCCAGTTGTTGGCTGTCAATAAGCCTTTGTACCTGATCGGTGATGGTTGGCGAATAACCCGCCAAATATTTTAACGAACTCATATCAATTTATTGGATAGATGATTCGATGGCTATTGATGAAAACCTCATCAATCCCATGGCGGTTCGTCTCGGTCATAAGCGACAAAGTTTTTATTGACTGGCTGGGTAATGGCCCCATGCCGACTTTGTTTGGTGGAAGTATTAATGTTATCGGGCGGCGCAGTGGATCGTTCACCCGCTGGCATTGCTGATGTCGTAGCCGACGTAATGGATTCCGTTTGCCATTGAACAAACAGGGCAAGATCCTTATCCGCTGGAACATACCATTTTCTTTGAATGGCATCCCATTTAGCCCCCAGTGCTTTAGCTGAATCCTTTTGTGTAAAAGGTACATTAAGATACGTTTTCATATTTAGGCTTTAATTGGCCGATTTATCCTGTTTCTACGAATGTCCGGAGTCAGTCCATAAACGCATGCTCTGGCTTTTGGGGCCCAGTCCAACCTGGCTTGGAGTTTGACATGTTGCTTTTGATTGCAACGCCCAAACCTGAGGCCTCTAAATCAATGCTGATAAGTCTTGACGGAGACACAATACTTACTTTACATAGTCTATTACTCCTACTCCGACGGTTCTCCGGATTTTTTTCTACGCCAAACAAAAACTCCCAGACCAATCGTGCCAAACACAACCAGCAACATGATTATCGGATGCGCATATAGCATATCAAAAAAAGCACCCAAATCATGCGATGTGCCTCTGTAATAAGGTCCCATGACTCTCTCCCACCCTTAAAGAAAACAACTAACGGTTAACCAACATCGAACCTATAAGTTACGGTTGTACGCGATATATTTTATAGAAAGGCATATAGCATTGAAATAACGAAAAGAAAGACAAACCATTCGACGGCAACCAATACCGACGAATTTCTGACCAATGCGAGCGCATAAGCAGCCTTTAACAGTTAATTAACGACAAACTTACCGCTCAACAACGATAATATAAATGGATCGATGTCGGCAAACCCGACGATAACAGCTAAGAAATTTAAACCGTGGCTGCCATATCGACCGGTTGCATGGTGAGTCACTAATGCTAATACGACAAACAGCAAGGAAAAAACAATGGCCGTCGATAGTTCGAGAGGATTCTTAGTTACTGGAACGCTATCGAGCACAGTTTGGCCTATTTTGAAATGTCATAAACTGAAAATAACGGCAATTGAGGAAACTATAATCGATAAAAACGGCATAACTACTTGCAAACCGGCATCCAGGTCAAACAGAAAAATAATTATCAGTAACTGGAGGTACATCATGGTTGTCGCCATAACAAGTGGGAATGAAACGTGACGGTTTGCATTCATCATACCTTTGGCGCGTCGTCCGATTACAATTTTAAGCTGTTGAGATTCAAATAACTGAGAGTTTCCT
Source organism: Methylococcaceae bacterium (assembly GCA_013140705.1). Taxonomy (GTDB): domain Bacteria; phylum Pseudomonadota; class Gammaproteobacteria; order Methylococcales; family Methylomonadaceae; genus JABFSH01. The sequence continues at coordinate 31,002 of JABFSH010000063.1, read as the reverse complement.
AAACTCCAAGTACAGGAATGAATCGATCGATGCAACTGCTCATTCTATTCGCCAGTGACGCTTATCGATGCTGAATAAAACAGGAAATTTATCAACGAAACTGCTACACTAACGCCTTTTTTGGTTCTATTGTCATTTGCTAATCAGGGCGTAAAACCTACATGACAAAATACATTTTTATAACCGGCGGAGTGGTTTCATCACTGGGTAAAGGCATAGCCGCCTCATCGCTGGCAGCCATACTTGAAGCTCGTGGCCTAAAAGTGACCATGACGAAGCTGGATCCTTACATCAATGTCGATCCAGGCACGATGAGTCCGTTCCAGCATGGTGAAGTATTTGTCACGGAAGATGGCGCCGAAACGGATTTGGACTTGGGTCATTACGAGCGCTTTCTAAAAACCACGATGACCCGAAAGAACAACTTCACGACAGGTCAGGTTTATGACAGTGTTTTACGCAGAGAACGCAAAGGCGAATACCTCGGCGCAACAGTTCAGGTTATTCCGCACATCACCGATGAAATTAAAAGCCGCATTTATCAAAGCGCCAAAGGTATGGACGTGGCACTTGTTGAGGTTGGTGGCACCGTAGGCGACATTGAGTCATTACCCTTCCTGGAAGCCATACGACAAATGCGTTTTGAGTTGGGTCCCGAACATTCGCTGTTCATTCACTTAACGCTGGTTCCGTATATTCGTTCAGCTGGCGAAATAAAAACTAAACCGACACAACATTCCGTCAAAGAGTTAAGATCCATCGGTATTCAGCCCGATATTCTGATGTGCCGTTCCGAACAATTATTGCCGATCAGTGAGCGGCGCAAGATCGCCCTGTTCACCAACGTCGAAGAGAAAGCCGTCATTTCTGCAGTAGATGCTGTTTCAATCTACCAAATCCCACTGTTACTCCACGAACAAGGTCTGGATGAAATTGTTGTCAACAAATTAAGACTCAACGCCCCGACCGCGGATCTTACGGAATGGAAAAATGTCGTTTCCGCGCTGGCATCATCCGCTAATGAAGTGACTATTGCCATTGTCGGCAAATATGTCGATCATACTGACGCCTATAAATCATTAAATGAAGCGTTAATTCATGCCGGCATCCGGAACCAGCTGAAGGTACACATTGTTTATATCGATTCCGAAGTGATTGAAGACGAAGGCACGGCACGCTTACAAGCCGTTGACGCCATTCTGGTTCCCGGCGGTTTTGGCGAACGTGGCGTAGAAGGCAAAATTGCCACCGTCAAATATGCCCGGGAAAATAAAATTCCCTATCTGGGCATCTGTTTGGGCATGCAGGTTGCCGTCATTGAATTCGCCCGTGACGTTGCCGGCCTGGAAGGCGCTCATAGTACGGAATTTTTACCCAAATCACCGCATCCTGTCATTGGTTTGATTACCGAATGGATGGCTGAAAGCGGACAAATCGAAACCCGTGATGCAAACTCCGACTTAGGCGGATCAATGCGACTCGGTGGGCAACAATGCCGCTTACAAACCAACTCGCTCGCTTATCAGTTGTATCGAAAGGATGTGATCACCGAAAGACATCGACACCGGTATGAATTTAACAATCGGTATTTAACGCAACTGGAACAGACCGGCATGCGTTTTTCCGGAAAATCCATTGACGGGCGCTTGGTTGAAGTCATTGAGATACCCGATCACCCCTGGTTTTTGGCCTGTCAGTTCCATCCTGAATTTACTTCGACTCCGAGAAAAGGCCATCCCTTGTTTTCAGGTTTTTTGTTGGCCGCGTCTCAACATAAACAAGCCGTCCGAAATAGTCCGAACACTGTCGGTGCCAGCAACTAATTAAGGTTATAACCCATGAAATTATGTAGTTTTGATGTCGGCCTCGACCATCCGTTTTTTTTGATTGCCGGACCTTGCGTCATTGAAAGCGAGCAGTTAGCCCTGGATACTGCAGGCATTCTGAAGGAATTAACCAGCGCATTGCAGATCCCGTTCATTTACAAATCATCCTTCGATAAAGCCAATCGCTCGTCCTTGCAAAGTTTTCGAGGCTTGGGCATGGAAAAAGGCCTGGAAATCCTGGCCAAAGTAAAAAAACAAATGGGTGTTCCTGTTCTTACTGATGTTCATGAAGATACGCCACTGGCTGAAGTCGCTTCGGTCGTCGATGTACTGCAAACACCCGCTTTTTTATGCCGCCAGACTAACTTCATACAAGAAGTGGCATCTCAGGGCTTACCGGTCAATATCAAAAAAGGCCAGTTTCTGGCACCTTGGGATATGGTGCATGTTGCCGACAAAGCCAAGGCAACCGGAAATCAACAAATTATGGTTTGCGAACGAGGCGTATCCTTCGGGTACAACAATTTAGTGTCCGATATGCGTTCTTTAGCCGTCATGAGAAATACCGATTGCCCTGTTGTCTTTGACGCCACCCATTCTGTTCAATTGCCGGGCGGCCAGGGCACTTCATCTGGCGGTCAACGAGAATTCGTGCCGGTTTTGGCTCGTGCTGCGGTCGCCGTGGGTATTGCCGGCCTGTTTATGGAAACGCATCCGAATCCGGCCGAGGCCAAAAGTGATGGCCCGAATGCCTGGCCGTTACACAAAATGAAAGACTTATTAGAAATTTTATTAACCATCGATCAGGCTGTTAAAGCACAAGTTCTGATTGAATCAACGATATAAGGAATCGTAATGGCTGCAATTGTAGATATTCGTGCAAGAGAAATTTTGGATTCACGCGGTAATCCCACGCTGGAAGCCGACGTGGTTCTGGCTTCAGGTGTTGTTGGTAGTGCCATGGTGCCATCCGGCGCATCAACCGGAGAACGTGAAGCCATTGAATTGCGTGATGGCGATAAAAAACGTTATCTGGGCAAAGGCGTCCTGAACGCCGTCAACAACGTTAAAACCGAAATTCGTTCAGCGATTGTTGGTATGGATGTCGCCGATCAAAGCGGTATCGATAACAAAATGATCGCTTTGGACGGCACCGATACCAAAGCGCGTCTGGGCGCCAACGCCATGCTGGCCGTCTCCATGGCCGCGGCTCACGCCGCTTCAAAGGAAGCAGGTCAACCGCTGTATCGTCATTTGAATAAATCCGGTGAATTCATCATGCCGGTGCCGATGATGAACATCATCAACGGTGGCTCCCACGCCGATAACAGCGTTGATTTGCAGGAATTCATGATTTTGCCAGTCGGCGCACCGACATTCCGCGAAGCCATACGCTATGGTGCGGAAGTGTTCCATAATTTGAGCAAAGTATTAAAAGCCAAAGGTTTGGCCACGACGGTCGGCGACGAAGGCGGATTCGCACCTAACCTGTCATCCAATGAAGAAGCGATCAGCGTTATCCTGCAAGCCATCGAACAGGCCGGATTCAAACCAGGCGTCGATATTTATCTGGGTCTGGATGCTGCTGCATCCGAATACTATACCGATGGTGTTTATGACCTATCCTCTGAAAACAAAAAATATACCTCCAGTCAAATGGCTGACTTCTTCGTTGACTGGGTGAATAAATATCCTATCATCAGCATTGAGGACGGCTTTGATGAAAATGACTGGGACGGCTGGAAATTACTGACAGAAAAACTGGGCAATCGTATTCAGTTGGTCGGTGATGATTTGTTTGTGACCAATCCTGCCATTCTGAAACGCGGTATCGATCAGCAAATCGCCAATTCCATCCTGATTAAAGTTAATCAGATCGGCACATTAACCGAAACACTGGCAGCGATTGATATGGCGCATAAAGCCTCTTATTCGGCAGTTGTATCCCATCGTTCAGGTGAAACTGAAGATACCACGATTGCTGATCTGGCCGTCGCTACCGGCACAGGTCAAATCAAGACCGGATCCCTGAGCCGTTCTGACCGTGTCGCCAAATACAATCGCCTGATGAAAATTGAGGAAGAATTAGGCAGTTTGGCCAAATACGCGGGACGCAATGCATTCAGAATGCTTTAAGTCACTGAAGGCGCAAGGTAAAGGGACACAAGGCAAAAAACAGCCTGAGCCTTTCACCTGACACCATGAAAATCATCATCGCCCTCATTATTCTGCTGGTTATCCATCTCCAATACCGATTCTGGTTTGGCGATGGCAGCATTGCCCAAATAAAGATTTATCAGCAGCGCCTTGATGATTTGAAAAAAAAGGTTGAAGAGAAAAAGCAGCGCAACGAAGCACTTGGAGCTGAAATTGTGGATTTAAAAAAAGGCCAGGAGGCGATTGAAGAGCGCGCTCGGGAAGAGTTAGGGATGATCAAGGAAAATGAAACATTTTTTCAGGTTCTCGAATAATAATCGCTTGCTGGTCGCGTAAGCTACCTACAAGATTACCAAAATTTCAAAATGACTGACTCTACAAAAATCTGGGGCGTTGTTCCTGCAGCGGGTGTCGGCAGGCGGATGCAGTCCGACAGGCCCAAACAGTATCTGGAACTTGCCGGCAAGACCGTCATTGAACAAACCCTATTGCGCTTGCTGCAAGCCGAAGTCTTTACAGGGATCGCAGTGGCTATTTCTGACGAAGATCCTTACTGGCCCGAGCTTGATATTTCCGGACACCCGGCCATTCTGACCGCTTCCGGCGGCAAGGAACGCGCAGATTCAGTACTCTCGGCACTAAAAGCGATTCGCTCAAAAGCTGCTGATAGCGACTGGGTTTTAGTGCATGATGCAGCCAGACCCTGCATTACCTGCCAAGACATCCATCGTCTCATTCATCTTTTGCAAAGCGATGATGTCGGCGGGATACTGGCATTATCCTCACACGATACATTAAAAAATGTCCAGGCCAACAGCATTATCGGTACGCTCGACAGAACACATATCTGGCGGGCTTTAACACCACAAATGTTTCGTTACGGCATACTAAAGACAGCTCTGGAAACAACCGCAGGCAACCCAGCTGTTACCGATGAAGCCAGCGCACTGGAATTACAAGGCTTTAAACCTAAAATTATCGAAGGTCGACCAGACAATATCAAAATTACCCGACCTGAAGACTTGGCATTAGCGCAATTTTATTTGGAGCAACAACGATGAGAGTGGGTCAGGGTTACGATGTCCATCGCTTTACCGAGGGTGATTCGATTATTTTGGGAGGTGTTACCATCCCTTATGAAAAAGGACTTGAAGCCCACTCCGACGGTGATGTGGTGTTGCACGCGCTCTGCGATGCTTTGCTTGGCGCCGCGGCATTAGGTGACATTGGCAAACATTTTCCTGATACCGATCCCAATTTCAAAGGCGCAGACAGCCGGGTCCTGCTGCGCCATGTCTACACCATCATCCAGCAACGCGGCTATCGTCTGATCAATGCCGATATGACAATTATTGCTCAAGCCCCCAAGATGGCGCCGCATATCGCCGCCATGTGCGCCAACATTGCCTGTGACTTACAGGTCGCTATCGACGCTATCAACGTTAAAGCCACAACAACTGAAAAACTCGGTTTTGAGGGCCGCAAGGAAGGCATTGCCGTTCAGGCGATCGTATTGATAGAATAATTCGCCCCACTTTATTGAATATAACCCCTACAACGGATCATTGTCATCCATTCGACCAACACAAACGACCGAAGGCTAAACTGGATAACAAGTAAGCATCCCCTCAACACCATAAGGTTGACGCTTGATTTTAGCTGATACTGTACAATTTTCAGCCAAAATCGCTGTGCGATAATCCCTTTGCTGCGTAAGCCGCCGTCTTGCCGAACAAGTAATACTGGTTTTGGTATTGTACTCACAGTCACTTATCCGCATGCCTGGATTTTATTAAAAAAATACTTCAGTTGAATCAAGCTCTGAAGTATGAAAAGCATAAGGCGTTTACCATGGATTTACATTCGCTAGTTAATTGTAATCCGTAATCTTTCCACTAAACTTCCTCATTAGCTTCAAATCATCCATATAACGATGACAACCAAAGCTTTTCGGCCCAGAACCCGCCTAGTTTGCCTGTGTTTATGTCATATCATTCTGCTCGCAGAAGATAACTTTAGCTTCTGTTGTTATTGGTAATTATGATTGACCATCATTAAACTCTGCTCGATTTGGGTGCTTTGTAAAAAGAGTTGCATTAACGCGAGGTTAACAATGAAAATCAATATGCCAGTTACGGACAAAGAAGTTTTAATGAAAAAGGATGCCATCCTGGTCACACGCACGGATCTGAAAGGCCTTATCACCTATGCCAACGATGCCTTTGTCGCCATTAGCGGCTACAGCCGCGAAGAACTGATCGGTACCAATCACAATATTGTCAGACATCCCGACATGCCGCCCGAGGCCTTTGAAGACCTATGGATCACCTTAAAACAAAACAGACCCTGGACCGCTCTTGTAAAAAACCGGAACAAATCCGGTGATTTTTACTGGGTTGAAGCGAACGTAACACCAGTTTTTAAAAATGGCATTGTTCAGGAATATCTTTCCGCGCGTTATGCGCCGAAACGGGAACAAATCGAACAGGCCGAACAGTTTTACAAAAAGCTCCGAGACAAAACGGCAACCATGCGCCCTACCGGATTAGCCTTAGTCGTTAAATCGCTGACGGAGGTCGCTATCTGGAAAAAAGCAATGGGCGTAATTCTAAGCCTGACTGGGCTTATTTCTTTGTTGGGTTATCGACTGTTTTTATCTCAGGAATACGGACTCTTGTTCGGCGTAGCTGCACTTGCCACAGTGACATTAACCATCAATGCACTGCTGTTTCGGTCAGTTCACAATCTTATTGAAAAATCGGTTGGGATATTTTACCGATTGGCTGATGAAAAATTCAGGAACCCGATACCATTAAACCTGAACGGTCAACTGGGAGACTACTACCGGGGGATTTGTGCCATGCAAGTCAAGTTAAATGCGGATTTAGCTGAATCCAGACAAATAGCTACAGAAGCCTTGCGCATCAACCAGGCGCTTGATAATGTTCAGTCCGGTGTCATGGTAACCGACCCCGCCTTGAACATCATCTACATGAATAAATCAGTAAAAAGATTATTCACGGATGGCGAACAGGAAATTCGTAAACAACTGCCGCATTTTGAAGCAAAAAAGCTGATGGGCGCCAATATCGATATTTTCCATACAAATCCGGCCCATCAACGGGGCATGCTCAACAATTTAACCGGCACTTTCCGCTCTGATATCTCGATCGCCAACCTGCATATGGCCGTCGTCGTCAATCCGGTCATGAACAGTAACAATGAGCGTATCGGATTTGTCGCTGAATGGGTTGATAGAATCAATGAAGTCATCCTTGACCAGGAAGTATCCAAGGTCGTCATTTCTGCAACACAAGGTGACTTCAACAACCGGATTAATGAACAAGACAAAAATGGGCTGTTTTTGAAGTTGAGTCAAAACATTAATCAACTGATGACAATCTGTTCTGCGAGTTTGACTGATGTGGTGCGCGTGTTGAACGCTCTATCACGGGGCAATCTTACTGAAACAATAACCAATGAATATTCCGGCACCTTCAAACAGATGAAAGATGATGCAAATGCAACCGTCGAAAGTCTGAAGGTGTTGATTGGCGATATCCAGATTGCCACCGATAGTATTAATCTGGCCGCTAAAGAAATCGCTTCCGGAAACCAGGATTTGTCTCACCGTACCGAAGAACAGGCCGCAAGCCTTGAACAGACGGCTGCCAGCATGGATGAATTGACCCATACGGTACAGCAAAACACGGAAAACTCCAAACAAGCGAATCAACTTGCACAAAGTGCCACGGAGGTCGCCGGCAAGGGTGTGGCTGTTGTTGATCAAGTGGTGACGACAATGGAATCCATCAACGAGTCATCACGAAAAATCGCCGAAATTATTTCGGTCATCGATGGCATCGCCTTCCAGACCAACATTCTGGCGCTAAATGCCGCCGTCGAAGCCGCTCGTGCCGGCGACCAGGGTCGCGGCTTTGCGGTTGTTGCTGGCGAGGTGCGTAATCTGGCGCAACGCGCAGCCGCCGCCGCTGGAGAAATCAAAACACTTATATTCACTTCGGAAGAAAAAGTATCGGCTGGCACCAAACTGGTGGCACAGGCCGGGATAACCATGCATGAAATTGTTGCAGCCATCAATAATGTCACCGCCATCATGTCTCAAATTACCAATGCATCCATCGAACAAAGCGATGGCATTGCCCAGGTAAACCAGGCTGTCAGACAAATGGATGATGTAACCCAGCAGAATGCGGCTTTAGTGGAACAAGCCGCCGCATCTGCCGAATCCCTGGAAGAGCAAACCGAACATTTGATGGAAAATGTCGCAAAATTCAAGGTCGCTGAAAGCTCCAGGTCTGCAAAAACTTCTGTAGCTCTTTCAAACACTAAAAGTGTTGCGCCGGTTAAAATAGAAACCTATCAAAGTAAGGCTCAATATAAGGACAAATCAAACCTGCAAGCGCCAAAAAGTAATGATGAATGGGAAGAATTCTAATCAGGGACATTAAGATTGCTTTAAGGAGCGATCAAAATTGCCCTCTGGCTTTCAAAGATTCATAATTGGAAACCTAATGCACGAAGCTCAAAGGAACAATGTCAAAACTCCAGCCTGATACTCAACATCCAGTCGTCAACATCGATAAGGCCTATGGAATGGCGTTGGAGAAAATTGCTCATCTGGACCATGAACTACAGCAAAAAAACAAAGCACTTGACATCAACATGCAAGAACAAGTGCTATTAAGGAAGCGTTTACAAGACTGTATCCTAACGATCCAGGAAACCACATCGCAACTCGTCCTAGTAGAAAGTGAGCTAAAAAGTCATTACAAGCTTGTTCTTCAACATGTCGACGATTTGGCGCAAGAAATCAAAAAACTTGAATCAGCTAACGATGCCTGGTCTAAACGAACAATAAGCCTTGAATTTGATATTTTGAGTGTACAGGCTGCGCTTAATGCTGCTCAAACAGCTCATGCTCAGGCAATTCGCAGAGTGACGCTACTGGAGAATGAATTACAGTCTGTCAATGCAGAAAATGGCCGGCTAAGGCAGAACAAAGGCAACCCTTAGCCGTCATACTCCTGATTCGTTAATACCTGTATCTGCCTACACACTCACAACTCCTTTAATTGAATCCGTGGAATATTCGTGTTGTCCACGACCAGAGCCCCGAAAAGATCTGACCCCAAATCCAGTTCAAAGCTCTGCCAATTTGATATCGATCCACAATCACCAGGGATTCTTAAAAATTCAGAAAGATTTCCTGGATAGACGACGCATTGCTTCAAGCCTAAGGCAAGCCCACGACCCACCGCTTTGACAAACGCTTCCTTGCGGGTCCAGATTCGATAAAAGGCAGCCGCTTGCAGGCTTTCCGGTTGACGCTGCCAATAGGCTTTTTCTTCTTCTGCAAAACATTTATTGATTAGCGCAGAAAAACTGGACCTGTGCCGGACTGTTTCGACATCAACACCCAATTGGCACTGTTGTCCGACCGCAATCAAAAAAAACGGGCCTGAGTGCGATAAATTAAAGACCAGGCCCGAAGCATTCTCCAGATAGGGCTTGCCAAACTCGGCTTTTCTAATAACTATTGTTTCCGGAGCCTGACTGAGATATTGAGCGAGCAATAGTCGTAAGCGCGCATGAGTTTCGATATAACGGTACTTTTGGAGTGTGCTTTTGATATTGCCGGCATGACGCTGCTCATCAGTATCCAGCATGTGCCAATAACCTGACAAACTGGCTTCAGAATCACCTGTTCGGCCGTACCAAATTGTGATCACATCCGCTGTCAAGGTCAGATCCCTTTAAAACAAGACCTTAAAAGTTTTTGACCAGCGCACTTCCGCTACCCCGACGATCACTTGCGCCCTTCAGGCTTCGCGTTTTTTTATGCCACAACACAGCCTGCATATCACCATAACGATTGCGAGTTTCCTTTAGCTGGTGGCCTATGCTGGCAAGACCTGAAATTTCAGCAGGTGATAAGGTATACTTTTCATACTCGATGACATCGGGAATAAATTGATGATGAAAACGAGGAACACTGACCCAAGACTCAGGGCTCCCATTTTCAGCAAAATCAAGCACGGCTAAAAGCACCATCGAGATTATGCGACTGCCGCCCGGCGTCCCTAAAACCGCAACAACTTCATCATTTTCCAGGAAAGTCGGCGTCATGCTGGATAACATGCGTTTACCGGGCGCAATAGCATTAGCGGCGCCACCGATCAGGCCGTAACCGTTCATGGTCCCTGCTTGACTGACAAAATCATCCATTTCATTGTTGAGCAAAACCCCTGTGCCGCTTGCGACAAAGCCGGAACCAAACGGGGCATTAATACTTAACGTTGCGGCGACTCGATTGCCCTGATCATCTATAATGGAAAAATGAGTGGTATGATTGCCTTCGGAGGGATCCGACATTTCGCCTGCCAGGAAAGAACTGGGCAAGGCTTTATCGGGCCTGATCGTGCTTCGTAAGCCGGCCGCATAATCCTGACTCAATAAGCGTTCAATGGGGATGTCAATAAAATCGGCATCGCCCAAATACAAGGCGCGATCATGATACGCCCTGCGCAAGGCTTCCGTAATCAAATGCTTGCGAGTGACGGTATCGGTCTTTTGTAAATCGAAAGCGGACAGAATATTCAGCGCTTCAACCAATACCAGTCCGCCCGACGATGAAGGTGCTGAACTGGTGATTTTAATGCCGTGATACTCACCTTTGATTGGTGCGCGCTCAATAACCTGATACTCTTTCAGGTCTTGCTTCGTCCATAAACCGCGGGCCCGCTTGACACTTTTGACAAGCTTGTCTGCAATGGCCCCGTCATAAAAGCCCTCACGTCCTGAGTCCGCTAGTTGCTTTAATGTATTGGCTAAATCAGGCTGGCGCAGAATTGAAAATAACGGAGGCACTTTACCGTTTGAAAGAAAAATGCCGGCCGATGCCGGATAACTTTTTAAAATCCCAGTTCTGGACTGCAACAGTTTCAGATATTTATCACCAACCGCAAAACCGGTTTGCGCATATCGAATTGCAGGCGCCAGACTGACCTTCAAAGGTAAACACCCATACTTTTCAGACAAATGGACAAGCCCCGCCGGCATGCCTGGGATGGCCGCAGCCAAAGCCCCATCCAACGACAATCTTGAAATGACCCTGCCCTGTTTATCAAGAAACATGTCTATACTGGCGGACAATGGTGCTTTTTCACGGCCATCGATCATTGTTTCAAAACCGTCATTGGCTCTGTGCAATAGCCAGTAGCCACCACCGCCCAAACCGGAACCCGATGGCTCTACAACAGCGAGTGCCGCGCTCACGGCGACAGCCGCGTCAAACACATTGCCGCCTTTACCGACGATTTCCATGCCCGCCTGAGTCGCTAACGGGTGAGCGCTGGCGATTGCCACTTTCGTAGATTTCGGCAGTTCAGCCGCACAGGCCTGACCAAACCAAAACAAGGGCGATAAAAAAAAGATAAAACAGGCGTGTTTGAGCATCATTTCATACAATCTTTCCAGAGGCGATGGGAAGTCAATGTGAGGTTGATCAGGACAATAAAATACGCAGCGAATTCAGGTATTTTCAGTCCCCCGTGTTAACTGAAACAGCGCCGGTTACCTACCCTGGTATCGGGTAAGCGACCGGGGCTGCAAATTGACAAAACAATCAGGATTGATTGTTGGAGTCGGCCTGATTCGGCGCTGGCGCTGGCGCTTCTTGCGGCGTTTCTTTACATTCAGACTGCTGAACTTTCTCGACAAAATCATCCCCATCATAGGAAGGATTCGAGGAAACACGGCGATCTATAAAGGTCTCGGCCGACGAAGCATCAGTTCCATTCGTACCCTCGACTGCATCAGGTCGTCTGTAATTGGAATTGCGTGAACGTCTGCGGTTTGGCCCCCTTCTGTTTCCACGTCCATTAGTTTTTTTCGCTCCTTCTCCGTTGGCAACCGAAGATTCCGCTGCGGGTGGACTCAACGATTCTGTCTCACTAATGGCAGCATTTTCAACAGGCTTGGCTTTGGCTGGCGGCAGATTGGCAGGATCAAGATTACGCTTTACATTCCGACCGGGCCCTCTCAAGTTACGATTATGCCGCACTTCCTGATTTTGCTCAGGGTCTCGAGCCACTGCCTGTAACTGATCCGCCCGAGGCTCCTGATTTCTGGCCGATCCTTTTTTAGCGTGCCTATTTCTATTGCTGTGAGTTTCGCTGGGTGTTTTTGGTTTTTCAACGAGCTTGGGTACCGGTTTTGGAATTTCAGCCTCTTTACCAGGACCCACCAGTTTGTGCCAGAATCGCTTGATCAAACTGGTTGATTCATTTTTAACCTGCATTGGTGCGGGCGTTTCGTGCAAAAACTCCTTGATGGCCGGCTTTTCGGCCGCCGGCTTGACTTGCCGAGCGAATTCGGGAATCGTGATATCTTCTGCTTTTATCTGCAAATAGCTGGGTTTTTCATCACCGGCATCCTTTTCCTTGATACGCTCGATATCATAAGCCGGTGTCTCCAGATGTTTACTCGGTAAAATAACGATGCTGACTTTCAGTCTGGCTTCTATCTGTTCAATGCTGTGACGCTTTTCATTGAGCAGGAATGTCGCGCATTCAATCGGCAAATGCGCAATGACTTTCTCAGTGCCCTTTTTCATCACCTCTTCTTCAATGACGCGTAGCACGGACAGGGCTACCGATTCAACATTTCGAATCGTGCCCTGGCCTTTACACCGCGGACAAGGTAATTGGGTTGAGTCGCCGAGCGAGGGCCGCATTCTTTGTCTGGACATTTCCAACAACCCAAATCGCGAAATGCGACCGGTCTGAATACGTGCCCGATCAATTTTCAAGGCATCACGCAAATGATTTTCAACCGTTTTCTGATTTTTACTGGACATCATGTCGATAAAATCAATGACAAACAAACCACCCAAATCCCGAAGTCTTAATTGGCGTGCAATTTCATCGGCCGCTTCCAGATTGGTATTGAGTGCTGTTTCTTCAATATCACTGCCCTTGGTCGCACGAGCCGAGTTGATATCAATCGATGTCAATGCTTCCGTGTGATCTATCACAATCGATCCGCCGGAGGGCAGGGACACCTCGCGTCCATAAGCCACTTCAATTTGCGATTCGATTTGATAGCGGTTAAACAGCGGCACATCGTCCTGATACAATTTTGCCTTGGGCAAAAAATGCGGCATGACCTGGTTTAAAAAATTTAAAACCAGTTTATAGGCGGCTTCATTGTCAATCAGAATTTCATCGATATTACCGCGAAGATGGTCGCGTAAGGCTCTGATGATTACATTACTTTCCTGAAAAACAAGGAAGGGCGCCTTTTGTTCGCCAGAAGACCTCTCAATCGCTTCCCACAACTGTAAGAGATAGTTTAAGTCCCATTGCAGTTCTTCCGCATTCTTACCACAACCTGCCGTTCTGACAATCAACCCCATCGTGTCGGGAATTTCGAGCGACGCCATGACTTCACGCAAATCATTGCGCGTTTCGCCTTCTATACGTCTCGAAATGCCGCCTGCCTTGGGATTGTTCGGCATCAGCACCAGATAGGTGCCGGCCAGACTGATATAGGTGGTTAACGCCGCGCCTTTATTGCCCCGTTCTTCCTTTTCGATTTGAACAACGATTTCCTGGCCTTCTTTCAGCGACTCTTTTATAGTGGGTCGGCGGCCATCAGATTCAGCAGCCTCCTGAACTTGACGATAAGCTGGGCATATTTCTTTAAAAGGCAAAAATCCGTGCTTTTCAGCACCGTAGTTGACAAATGCCGCTTCTAGGCTAGGTTCTACACGGGTAATTATACCTCTATAGATATTGGACTTTTTCTGTTCTTTTGAAGGGACTTCTATATCAAAATCGTAAAGCTTTTGACCGTCTACCAAGGCAACTCGCAGTTCTTCTGCCTGCGTAGCATTGATAAGCATTCTTTTCATTTTATATCCTTGTAGTTTCCTGCTCCATACCAGACATTACCATAAAAGACCGGTTTAGGTCATAGCCAAGCCAACGATATCTGAAAGATAAGTGTCGACTGCTAACCCGTATTGATTAGTTCTTAAGAATCTTCGTTTTACTTAATCAGGCATTGGAGCCAAAAAAATCTCACCATTAAGCGAGCAAGAGTCATGATGTTCAACGTGGTTAGAGACTAAGCAAATACTTTTTAGCCTTGTTGGTCAATCTGTTGTTAACAGGAGTTATAAATCGTGCATCTAGGGTCGAACGATTAACCCGAAAATCTTGTAATGAAATATCAGCGATAAGGTGTATTTGATATTCATCGATTAGCCCGGATAGCGTCCCGGGTGTGTCCAGATCTAATTCTTTATTGTTGTCTGGAGCAAAAATATGTTTTTTTATGAAAACTTGCTTAATATAGCAATGTTATCGTCTGACATCAATTTAAAGAATCAATCCCGGCCGGATACTGGTATTATTTGCACCATGAACATAGATCAACAACAAGATTTACCGAAAGTCACACACATCGAGATTTCCGAAGAAAACAGTGACCAGAGACTGGATAATTTTCTGATTACCCACCTGAAAGGTGTACCCAAAAGCTACATTTATCGGATTGTTCGCAAGGGTGAAGTCAGGGTTAACAAGGGCCGCGCCAATGTAAAGTATCGTCTGGCGGTTGGCGATATTATCCGAATCCCGCCCGTGAGAGTATCAACAAAATCCGAAGAAACATTTGTGAATCCGGGTTTAAAAGAATCCCTCCAACTCAATATTTTGTTCGAAGACGATAATTTTTTAATTCTGAACAAACCGGCAGGCTTTGCCGTTCATGGTGGCAGTGGCATCAATGGCGGAATTATCGAAGGCCTCCGACTTATCAGGCCCGAAGCGCGATTTCTTGAACTGGTGCACCGCCTTGATAAAGATACCTCCGGATGTTTGCTGATTGCCAAGAAACGTAGCGCGCTCAGACAATTGCACGAACTCTTTCGCGAGGATCATGTCCAGAAGACTTACCTGGCGCTGCTGACTGGTCAATGGGCGAGAAAAAAACTGGTCGTCAATGCGCCGTTACAGAAAAACATCAATAAGGGCGGAGAACGAATGGTCGTTATCAGCCCGTCGGGTAAAGCCGCTGAAACCTTGTTCAAACGCCTGAAGTTGTTTCGCGATTCAACGCTGGTGCAGGCTTCGCCCAAAACCGGCCGCACCCATCAAATACGCGTTCATGCTGCAAGCCTTGGCCATCCGATTGTCGGTGACGACCGCTACGGTTTGCAGGAGGTCAATCGTAATTTCAAGACTCGCGGTTACAGACGCATGTTTCTGCATGCCCACACCTTACAATTTAATCATCCGGTAACCGGAAATTTACTCACGATATCAGCACCCTTACCGCAACAACTGGATAAATTGCTAAACAATGAAGAACAGATTTGATTTGATCATTTTTGATTGGGATGGCACGTTGATCAATTCCATCGACTGGATTGCCAATTGCCTGCAAAATGCCGCCATTCATTGTGGTCTTGACATGCCTGACCGGCAAGCGGCCAAAGACGTTATTGGCTTGAGCATCAAAAAAGCCATGCAGGCCTTATTTCCCGATGCAGACAATAAAATTCTGGAACAACTGGTTGCTCACTACAGTCAAGCCTATCATTCCAAAAAAATCAGTAAAGAAGATTTATTCCCCGGTGTCTATGACATGCTGGTAAAACTGAATAAGGATGGCTTCCAACTGGCCGTGGCAACCGGAAAAAATAGGGCGGGGCTACAACAAGCCTTACAGGCAACAGGAACAGAAGAACTCTTTTGTGCAACTCGATGCGCCGATGAAACCGCGTCGAAACCGGATCCGCGCATGTTGAACGAACTCATTGAGCATGCCAAGGTTCCAAAAGATCGAACACTGATGGTGGGTGACTCGATTCATGACTTGCAAATGGCTGTGAATGCCCATATTTCGTTTATCGCAGTATCATGCGGGGCACACTCGGAAGATTTTTTACAACAATACAGGCCGCTGTTATGTTTACAGCAGCCTACACAATTACTGGCTCATCTAAGGTAACTTTATGGACAATCAACAGGATAATTCGAACTCATTAGGCGTTTCCAAAAACTCACATTGGGAGCGCGAAATCATTGAAAAAATAGCATTAGCTTCAATAACCGAACAAACCAGAGCTCGGCGTTGGGGGGTTTTTTTCAAATCGATGATGTTGGTATATTTGATTGCTGTTTTTGTTGCAGCCATGTATCCCTCGTTAGAGAAGGATTTCGGTTCAGACAGCAAAGGCCATACCGCTGTCATTAACCTGGTAGGCATGATTGCAGAAAATACTGACGCCAATGCCGCCGATATCATTGCAAGTTTACGAAATGCAGTAAAAGACAAAAGCACAAAAGGCATTATCTTACATGCCAACTCACCTGGAGGCAGTCCGGTACAATCCAATTATGTCTTTGAAGAAATCCGGAACATAAAAAAAGAGCATCCTACTCTGCCAATTTATTCAGTTGTCAGTGATATTTGCGCGTCAGGTTGTTATTACATCGCTTCAGCCAGCGACAAAATTTTTGTGAACCCATCCAGTCTCATTGGTTCGATCGGCGTTCTGATGGATGGGTTTGGATTTGTCGACAGCATGCAAAAACTGGGTATCGAGCGACGACTCCTTACCGCCGGTTCCCATAAAGCCATGCTCGATCCATTCTCTCCGCCAAGACAAGATGAAACCCAATTCATGCAAGGTTTATTGGACCAGGTGCATCAACAATTTATTTCAGCTGTAAAAACAGGCCGCGGTGACCGGCTTAAAGAAACGCCCGATATGTTTTCGGGCCTGGTCTGGACCGGTGAGGAAGGCGTAAAACTGGGCATTGCCGATGATTTTGGCAATGATGATTATGTCGCCAAAAATATCATTGGAACGGAACATCAGGTTGATTTCACAAAACAAGGCCGTTTAATCGATAAATTGGCCGGAAAACTGGGCGCCTCCTTTGGGCAGACAATCGGCAGCCTGGTTCAGGGCATAACCCTACATTAACGGAATTCAGTCTGGATTCAGCCGACTGGATTACAATCAACGCGGAAATAAGGAACTGCTTGACACTTAAGCTCGTGATACCAGCACGAGCGATTAGAAAATTATTTCCTATAATTGAATTTTAAGATGAACCGACCTCTGAAAGCCCCATGAGAAATTTAATTAAAATCGCCGCTCTGGCCTTGTCTCTGTCAGACACTTGTTATGCCGATCCTGATCTGTTACTGACACGCGTCAGTCTCGATCAGGCCACCCATCAAATCATCAAAGAGCATAAATTGACCGTGCTGGGCGCCCATACCGAGATCATTGATGGCCGAGAGATTCATATCATTAAAGTGCTGACCGCTGATGGCCATATCCGACATTACCGGATTGATGCTGAAACCGGCAATCCGATTCATTAACTCCCTTCATTCCAATCAAATCACATGCGGCTTTTAGTTGTTGAAGATGAAATCACGCTCTGCGAGCAAATACAACATTTCCTGTCTGACAAAGGCTTCGCCGTCGACATCGCACACACCGGTAGTGATGGTTACTTCATGGGCACGGAATATCCAGTCGATGCAGCCGTCATTGATCTTGGTTTACCGGACTTTTCCGGCATTGAGCTCATAAAGCGTTTACGTAAAAACAAAATAACCACACCGATTCTCATTTTAACGGCCAGGAGCCGCTGGCAAGAGAAAGTCGAAGGTCTGGAAGCCGGTGCCGACGATTATCTGGTAAAACCCTTTCACTACGAAGAATTATTGGCCCGGATCAACGCCCTGATCAGACGCTCTGCCGGCGTTGCTCACCCGGTTCTGACTCATGACAATATTGAACTGGATACTGTCGCACAGGAAGTGACTGTCTCCGGCGTACCCCTTGAACTCACCGCCTACGAATACAAAGTGCTTGAATACCTGATGTTTCGTAAGGGAGAACTCATTTCAAAATCCGTGTTAACGGCTCATATCTACGATGAGGATTTCGATCGAGACAGCAATGTCATTGAAGTATTCATCGGTCGATTAAGGAAAAAACTGGATCCGGACGGCACCCGTAAACCGATTGAAACATTACGGGGCCGCGGTTATCGCATACCGGCAGACCAACCTTAACCAACCAATATGCCCATACCTGTCAGTGATAAATGCACACAAAATCCTTAAGTTTTAGATTACTGGTGGCCGAGGGTTTGGTGCTTGCCGCTTTTTTCGCCCTGGTTTCCGTCGTACTCGAACAAAGCTTTCGTGAAAGTGCCGAAGAAGATCTGAAAGAAACGCTTCAGGTTCAGGTGTATTCCCTGTTATCAGTGACGGAATTGAATAATGTTGGCGAATTAAAAATGCCGCCCAGTTTGCGCGAACCTCGCTTTGAAAACCCGGGTTCGGGTTTGTATGCCTTTATTCAGCCGGTGGGGAAAAAGCCGGTATGGCATTCTCAGTCCGCCATTGGCCTGGATGCCTCGACGCCTCCTGAACTCAGTCCGGGCCACTCGATCTTTACCTTGGACGACCATAACCGCTACGCCTTTCATTACGATGTCATTTGGCAAAACGAAACCGGCGTTGAACATGAATATATTTTTACTGTTGAAGAAGACGCCAGTTTTTTAACAGCTCAAGTTGCGCGCTTTCAAACAACCTTACGGTATTGGCTACTGGTGATCGGCGTAGTGCTGGTCGTAATCCAGTTTGCCGTGCTGCGCTGGAGTCTTAAACCGCTACGCATTATCGTAAAAGATCTCGGCGCTGTTGAAAAAGGCAAAAAAAACCAGCTGGACGGCCAATATGCAACCGAATTGGAGGGGCTCGCCGGCCATTTAAATGCATTTATCACCAATGAACGAATTCAGATGGAACGCTACCGCAACAGTCTGGCTGATCTTGCTCACAGTCTGAAAACGCCACTGGCTATCTTGCGGGGCTGTGTTGAATCATTTAATGTCAATAAAAATACCGTACAGGAACAGATTACCCGAATTGATGAAATTGTTGAGTATCAATTACAACGTGCTGCGGCAAAAGGCGAACATATAACCTCCAAAACCGCCGATTTGTCGGACATCATCAAAAAAATTACATCGTCCCTGCAAAAAGTGTATATCGACAAGGGTATCACGCTCGATATCAAGATTCCCGAGTTATGTCAGATTTATTGCGGCGAAGGCGATCTGTACGAGATCATTGGCAACCTCATGGATAATGCCTGCAAATGGTGCCATCATCAAATCAAAGTCAGTGTTTCGGTCAATCATCGGAAAGGCCAACGCAAGTTTTCCGTACTATTACACATTGAGGATGATGGACCGGGAATACCGGCTGGCAAGCTGGGTGAAATTCTGAAACGCGGCGTGCGCGCCGATGAAAATATTCACGGGCACGGAATCGGTATGACCGTCGTCAATGAATTGGTTGGGTTGCTGGGTGGTAAGCTGGAAGGTGGAACAAGCGCTTTATTGGGAGGCATGAGATGGAGCGTATATTTACCCTGATCGTAGTTCAGTTTTCTAACCCGAATACATAAAAATCTGTTATTGAAGGCAAGATCGATCAACCATGGACGAAAAAACTGGAAATTTTAAACCCCTCAGAAAAATGTCAGGCCACATGGCAATAAAAACTAAGGATTTGGTTAATAATGACTTCCCTGCTGTAGACCTACGAGGTTTAAAAAAACCTCGTAGGTCTTTGGTGTTTTTACGGATATTATTTCTGACCAAATCCTAAGGTAACATCATGACATTAAAAAAAACTTCATCCGCTAAAGACAAACTTGATCAAATCGTCATTGAGGCGAGACGCAATCAGGAACTGAGGGAGCAATCCTATCGAGGACAGGCCTTAAAGCTCTATCCCTGGATATGCGGTCGATGTGCGCGGGAATTTACGCATAAAAACCTGACTGAACTGACAGTCCATCATAAAGACCATAATCATGACAACAATCCTGCGGACGGCAGCAACTGGGAATTACTCTGTCTGTATTGTCATGACAACGAACATGCCCGATACGAAGAAACCCGTTTTAGCAAGGGCTCGCAGGCAGGAAAATCCTCAACATCTGTTGCGACTCATAATCCTTTTGCCAATCTGCAATCCCTGTTAAACAAAGACAAGTGATCTTAAGCAGGAACACTCAACAACTGCTATTGTTCAGGTAAACCGGTCGATACTTCTCCAACGTTACTTCAAATGGCGAATATGTCAAATAAACACAACACCAGCACCGACAAAGACGACTATAAATCTACGCTCCGGCTACTGCAAATAGAATTGGTGAAACTGCAAAAACATATCATCAAAAATAATGAGAGAATTTTGATCATCTTCGAAGGTCGTGATGCCGGCGGCAAAGACGGCACGATTAAACGCATTATTCAATATCTGAGTCCGCGAGAAACGCGCGTTGTGGCGTTGGGAAAACCGTCCGACCGGGATCTGGGAACCTGGTATTTTCAGCGCTTTACCCAACACCTGCCCAGTGCACAGGAAATGGTGTTGTTCAACCGCAGCTGGTATAACCGGGCCGGCGTTGAACGCGTAATGGGATTCTGCAGCGAAGACCAATACCATGAGTTTCTTGAGACCGTGCCGGAATATGAACAAATGCTGGTGCGATCCGGTATCAAATTATTGAAATATTATCTGGATATCAGCAAAGGTGAACAGAAAAAGCGTTTGAAAGACCGTTCACAAAATCCCCTCAAACAATGGAAAATAAGCCCTATCGACAAAGAAGCCCAAAAACATTGGGATGCCTACAGTCTGGCTCGGAACGTGATGCTGGCGAGAACCCATCACTTGAGTGCGACCTGGACGATTGTCAGGGCGGATAATAAACAATCGGCCCGAATCAATCTCATTAAAGATATACTATTTCGCCTTGATTACAGAGACAAAGAGGCTGGACTCGTGCTACCCGACGCGGACATTGTTTTCAACTACGCCGAAAGCTATCTACACAACGGCATGATTGCACCTTGATGACCATTCTATATGCTTGATAAACCCTGCGTATTTCCCTGCCGGTTTATGCAAAAGCTCCAACCCCGCCTGCGCAACTATAAAATCCCAATGCATTTTCTCCATTGTTGATATTTTACGATTGATAAATCCCTGCGTTTAAAAGCGCCATTAAATCCATCTCTTATCCGGACCGTTTTCCACCATATGCCTTGCAAAAAAATATTCTTGTTACTGCTATTCACCTGTATCGTCAGCATCGCACGCGCAAATGAACCCCAATTTCTGATACTGAATTATCATGATATCGTCGGTGCTGAAGGCGCCAAACCCCCTTTCAACGCTATGGATGTCAGTATTGATCATCTTGAAGAACAACTCGCCTGGCTGAACAAAAACGGATACCAGATCATTAGCGTGCAACGCCTGCTGGATGCAGCAGCCGGCAAAGCTTCGATGCCGAATAAAGGAATATTGTTGACATTTGATGACGGCTATCAGAGCTTTTATACCCGGGTCTTCCCACTCTTAAAAAAGCACCGCTATCCCGCAACCATTGCCTTGGTCGGCAACTGGATGGAGGGCACTGAAAAACCGGATGAACCCGGCAAACAGTTGTTGAGCTGGGACCAGGTCAGGGAAATACAGGAATCCGGACTTGTTGAAATTGCCTCACACAGCTATGACTTGCACCACGCCATACTCGCCAATCCGCAGGGCAACACCCAGGCTTCTGCAGTCACGCGGCAATATTATAAAGCCCCTGCCCGTTATGAAAACGATGAGCAATACCGCCAACGTATTCACCAGTCACTACAAAAAAGTTCGGAATTTATTTTCCAGCACACCGGTATCAGACCCCGGGTGTTGGTATGGCCTTTTGGAGAATATAACGCAATCACCGTCGATGCTGCGCGCGAAGCCGGCATGTCGATAACGATGGAACTGAATGACGGCAGCAATACCCTGGCTGACCTGGCTACATTACGTCGGTTGATCATTGTCAGCAACCCTGTGCTTCCGGAATTCGCGGACATGATCAGTACCCAACGCAGCAACAATACCTTGCGGGTTGCCCATCTGGACATGGATTATCTCTACGATAAAGACCCCAAACAAACCGAACATAACCTGGATGATGTTGTGAAACGCATCAAGAACATGCAGATAAATACGGTGTTTCTGCAGGCCTATTCCGACCCTGATGGTGATGGCAATGCCGACGCACTTTATTTTCCCAATCGACATTTGCCCGTAAAACAGGATTTATTCAATCGCGTAGCCTGGCAATTAAAGAATGTTGCCCGCGTTAAAGTTTACGCGTGGATGCCCATACTGGCCTATCAACACAAATTGCCGACCGACTGGTATGTCCAGGAATGGCGCGATGGCAAGGCACAAAAATCCCGACATATTTACACACGCCTGTCGCCTTTCCATCCGGAAGCACGCCAGTTCATTGGCGAGATCTATGAGGATCTGGCCAAACATTGTAATTTTGACGGCATTCTTTTCCACGATGATGGCATTTTATCCGACTATGAGGACGCCTCACCGTTTGCCCTGGCCTACACCCGGAGCGTTTGGGGGCTTCCCGACCAATTTGACAAACTACACAACAGCTCACAAATGCGTATGGCCTGGGCGCAACACAAAACGGAACTGATCAATCAATTCACCGATGAACTGACACATCGCGTCCGCTATTATCGTCCCTATATCAAAACCGCCCGCAACATGTACGCATTACCTTTATTGAAACCGTACAGTGAAGAATGGTACGCCCAATCTTATGATTCGTTTTTGAAACATTATGACTATGTCGCGATTGAAGCCATGCCCTTTATGGAGGAAGCTGATGATCCCGACACCTGGCTAACTCAATTGGTGAAAGCGGCCGGCAAACACGCCGATGGCATCAATAAAACGGTGTTTGAACTGCAGGCGGTCAATTGGAAAACGCAAGAGAAACTGCCCATGCCGACTTTCATTGCGCAACTAGAATTATTAAAAAAGCTGGGCGCCATTCATCTGGGTTATTATCCCGACAATGTGTATAAAGATCAGCCGCGACTGGCGGATATACAACACTACTTTTCACTGTCTGTTTCGCAATAACGGTTTTTTCATGTTCAATTTTAATCGAATGACGGTATGAAGATCTTCTTCATAACGAATACCGATCTGTCAAGATTTACTCAATTGCTCGACAGTAAGGGACTGAGCGTCGTGACGGCCTGGGGATCATTCGACACCATCATCGAATGGTTTATTTATTATTACCCCTTATTTATGGCCTATATCTGGATGTTCGGCGCCATTATTTTTTATTTTCGTTATGAATGGCGGCAACACGGCAATGCCGAACATTTGCCGGAATTATCAATTTACCCGCCGGTTTCGGTGCTGATTCCCTGTTATAACGAAGGTGAGAATATTCGTGAAACCATTGAGATTCTAAAACGTCAGAAATACCCCAATTTTGAAATCATCGCCGTCAATGACGGTAGCAATGACAATACACTGGACGTATTGAACGAACTAGCTCAACACTACGGTAAATTACGCGTGGTGAATCTGGCAAGCAATCAAGGCAAGGCCATGGGCTTGCGAACAGCCGCCTTATTGGCTAACAGTGAGTTACTGGTCTGTATCGACGGCGATGCCTTATTAGCGCCCGAAGCGATTGCCTGGATGGTTAAATCTTTCCTGAATAATCCGGGTGTCGGCGCCATTACCGGCAACCCACGCATCCGCAACCGGTCAACTTTATTGGGCCGCATTCAGGTCGGCGAGTTTTCCGCCATTGTCGGCATGATTAAACGCGCACAGAGAACGTATGGCCGCGTTTTTACTGTTTCCGGAGTGATCGCGGCCTTCCGTAAATCAGCCTTGCACGATGTCGGCTACTGGAGCAACGACATGGTGACGGAAGACATCGATATCAGCTGGAAACTGCAATTAGCCGGCTGGACTATTTTATTTGAACCGAATGCCCTATGCTGGGTACTGATGCCTGAAACCTTGCACGGCTTGTGGAAGCAACGCGTTCGCTGGGCACAAGGCGGCACGGAAGTATTACTACGCTATTTTCACGCCCTGTTTTGCTGGTCAGCCCGCGGTATGTGGATTTTATATGCCGAATGTTTAATCAGTATATTATGGTCATTTCTGATTATGGCCGGTCTGCTCTATTGGCCCGTGGAATTGCTCAATGAATCGACCACCGAATCGTTACATGATTTAAGCCCCAGTTGGACCAGCATGCTGCTCAGTGTAACCTGTCTGATTCAGTTTGGCGTTAGCCTTGCCATCGACGCACGTTATGAATATTTAACGGGAGGCACCGCACGATATTACTACTGGATGATCTGGTATCCGGTGGTCTACTGGCTGATTAATGTCGGCACCACGATTACCGGTTCCATCAAAGCCATCCGAAAAAAACGGGGCCAACGCGCTATTTGGGTCACCGTAGACAGAGGCTTGCGAGAAAAATGAACGAATACATCATTAATTCGCCACAGCTGCAAAGTCTGCACAAACGCATCAGCGACATGATCGTCTGGGCTATTTGCTGGCTGATGTGGATTTATCTGTTGATCCCGCTGATCACCTTAAGCAGCTGGTTGCTGGGCGATAATACGCTGTCCAATGAGATGCGCTGGTTTGGCGGTTACAAAAGCTTGCTGGAATTACTGGAGATTTATGTTGCTACCCTACTGACTCTGGCAGCACTCTGGTTATTCTGGGTGGTTTACCATGCGCTTCGACAACACCCTGTCATTCCAGCGGCTACCCACCCAGTGACTGACCGTGATCTATGCGATTTTTATAAAGTCAGCAATGATGCGTTACAACAGTGCCGCCAAGCTCAATTGACCACTGTCTACTTTGACGATAATGGACAGATTATTCATCTGGAGCCCGATATTTCTTCCCACAGCGCCAAAGAGAGACAAAAATCCATATATGGTAAGGCCAAAAAGGGAGTAGATATACGATCAAAGCAATACTACCTAAGAGATGTTGAATTGGAGAGAGCGAGACTAAAAAAAGGAACGCTGCACAATAAATGACAATAAAACCGACGTGATAAACCCAAATCACTTTTGCTAGTGGCCACTCGCCACGCCATGATTCACCTATTAGGCTCATAATTATTTCTCCTTTCAAGCATGCCAATATTGGCTATTTATGCCCATCCCTTCGAATGGTAAAGGGCGATGCTTCAAAAATAGAATGACATATTAACACTTTGATTAATTTACATTTATAGCCTAAGACCAATTTTAATTGACGATAATCTTTTCGGTATAGGGTTTTTGTTATCGTGCAATCCGAGTAGTTTTGAAGAGCCCGGTACGGTAATTCCGCATACCGGGATCTGTAAGGTGGCAGTTGGACAACTGTCTGTCCTCCCTTGATTTTACAATACATTTAACTTAAAGCTATTAACTCCGAAAGGCTTCTAGATCAATATATTTCTTTACCGTTCGCCTATCCAGATTCGCAATTCTTGCTACCGTCTCAAAGCTATGGTGTTGGTCGTATAAAAACCTGCAATAAGTTTGCAATAGTTGTTGGGCTGAAAGGTAATTGCCTTTGGCATCCGCTTGAAAAATAGCATTATTGGCTTGTTTTTCGGCTGTTAATGTTTGCCCTTGGTAAGTGCCCGTTAAACAAATCCGCCGGATACATTGCTCTAATTCCCTGACATTGCCTGGCCAATGATAATCTTTGGCCACAACCTTATGGATTCTGGCGTCAATCCGGTCGATCAGGTCTTCATCCGGTGATTCAATAACACGCTGCAACAACCCTGCGATTAATTCCCGTAATTCAGTACGATTTTCGCTTATGCGTTGGCGTAAGCTCGGCATGGTAATCACATCGGAACATAAGCGATAGTAAAAATCGGCTCGGAATTGTCCCGTCTCCATTAATTGTTCAAGGGGACGGTTGGTTGCACTGATGACCCGGCCTTCGAAACGATGTTGTTCCTGACTACCAACCGGGCTATAACACCGATCTTGGAGTACATTTAACAATTTAACCTGGATGGGGATTTCAATGTCCCCTATTTCATCAATAAAAACCGATCCATGCCGACTGCATTTTGAAAACAAGCCAGGATGATTGTCAATGGCGCCCGTAAATGCCCCTTTTTTGTGGCCAAATAATTCTGATTCAAGCACGCCTGTGGAAAATTGTGACAGGTTGATTGCCTTAAATGATGCGGTAAAACTTTCCACAAACCGGCGTGATGTGGCATCGAAGGGAATATAACCAGAACAACCAATCGCTTTGGCTACCAAACTTTTACCAGTTCCTGTTTCACCTAGCAATAATAAGGAAAAATCTTCCATGCGATTGCACAGATAGTTGAGGTACCACTCTGGGTTAAAGGTGAAAATATTGTTCCAAAGCCGCTTGCGTAACTCAAAAATTGCTTCGCTAGTCCCAGAAACCGCGTCGTCAATAAAGGTAAAAGCCCTCTGCAACTGAAACAGTAGCGCAATAAAGTGTGTAGCTTGTTGCCTACTGAAGCCCGAGTGTTCAAATTGATCGAGAATATCCAACGCAAAGGGTAATTCCAGCGCTTTATCCCCCGCTTGTTGTTGCGTCTTAATATACTCATTAAACCGATCTTGATAGCTGTAAAAAACGTGTACCAACCAAGCCAAGCGCATGATGTCTTGGGTCTTGCCATGATACTGGCGGATATCAAAACGGTTTTGCCGAGTCAATTCCTGGAAGTGCCAATCCAACTTTGCAACCAGCAATTTTCGTCGTTCTGTAAAAGACGTTGCTTTCGGATTTAGATTGAGTATCTGCCAATCGGTCTGTTCGCGCTCCCGGCTAAACGGATTCACAAAAGCCAAATCGGCTATTTGAGCAAAAAATGCGTACTGTTCAGGGGTTGGCATGTTCATAAAATGACTATCGTGCATTCATAAAATGACTATATCCCATGATAAGCAAAAAGTAAAAAATATTAACCCATTGTTTGTTATTGTTTTAATGAATTGGCATCTGTTTTGCGTTCCTTTATATATCAACAATCAAATAAAGGAACGTAATATGAACAGTTTAAAACGTATTTTTTTCACTCTGAAAGCCCAGTTAGATGATGTCGCCGATGATTTTGAAAATCACGAAGCCATTGCTGGAGTCGCCATTAAAGAGTTAGAAGCTTATCAAGGTAAAACCCGCATTCATCAGCATCGCTTACAAGAGATGGTCGAGGAATTAGAATTAAAACTGGCTGAGCTAAATAATGAGGCCGAAACCTGGTCGGCTCGGGCAGTGAAATTCAAAGATCAGGATGAGCCAAGGGCACTGGAGTGCGTCAAACGTATGCGGCAAGTTCAACAACAGATCAAGGCGCTTGAGCCGCAGCTTGCCAAAGCCCAGGAACAATACGGCCAATTACACAATGATTTGGCGGCTATCCAGTCACAATTGCATTCCTTGAGCACGCAAAAAGAGGTGTTGTCTGCACGGCAAAACCGGATTCAGTTACAGACCACTTTACAGGCCGACAATGGTAATCCAACGACTGGAGCGCAAGCGATTTTTAAGCGCTGGGAACAATCAGTTATTGGTGCCGAATTAACCGGCCCGATACCGCCTATCAAAGACAGCTTTGCCGATGAATTTGTGCAGGAAGAAAGTGCGTTGGAACTGAAAATGCTGCTCGATGAATTAGCCGCCAAACAACAGGCTGAATAGGAGAAATATCATGACTATAAACGAATATAACTTGGATTCAACTGGATTAACAAACCAAATCAAATCATCAATGCAATCATTGAATGGAAGCCAAATCATCCTTTATTTGCGTTGGGCAGGCAGTCTTTTGGTTATCCTCTCAGCTATCGGTTTTATGATGCAAAGCCATGCGGATTTATTGCCTGCCTATCGTTATTGGGTGGGGTTGGCGATCGTTTTGGCCTTGTGTGCGGGGGGCTTGGTGTGCAATTACGTGCTGAAGGAGTTGACTGGAGCAAGGCTATTTTTCGCCCTCGGTGCAGCGTTTTTACCGGTACAGGTGTCCCAAGTTAGCGCCATGCTTTATACTTTTGTCCACGGCACGCAAGCCCGACAACTCGAGTATACCTGGTTGCAATTTGCGGATGTTCACCCTGCTTTAATTGCAATCGATATAGGCATTACTGCGGTTCTATTGATAACCGTAAGCTACACGAGTTTTTCCATGCTGGCTAAAAGGCAGGTGAAAACACTCATGCAAGCGGCATTACTCGGCAGTCTAGGTTTGCTCTTGCCTATTAGGGATGGTTATTGGTTACCTGTCATTATTACACTGTTGTTTGGTGTGCTTAGCGTCATAGAACGGCAATTCCAACAAGACAACACAATGCAACTAGCCGAAGGGGTGACTGCCAGAGCCTTGATAAGCCTGCCTCTGTTAATATTGGTCGGCAGAAGCCTCCTGTACCCGATTTCGTTTTGGTTGGCGATAGTCATTGCCGCTATCATTGCTACCATCGGTATTGTTGATGCTAAACGTTACACGCAATCTGCCTTGGTTATTTATGTAGGTCAATGCTTGGGGACACTCGCCGCATTGTCGATTTGGCCAATGACGGTGGAGCATTTTGTGGGGATCTCACAAAACCTTTACAGTCTGATGATTCCGGTCGCTTTGGTGTTATTCGCGCTATCAACGCAGGTTGCTTACCATGCAAAAGCCTACCGTTCTTTGGGTTCTCTACTGGCTACTGGCTTGGCTTATGCCGCTTTACTTGATGACCAAGCTTTCGCACCTTTATTGGCTTTGTCGACCGGTATCGCCTTGGTCATAATAGGCGGCTTAAAGTATCATGAAAAAATTCCCTTCTTCCTTGGACAATTGTGCTTCTTAGGCGGCATCTTGTTTTATTGCAGTTATGTGGTTGATGCTTATAGCAATGCGCCTTGGCTATTTTCAATAGGCTTGGGGTTGGTCGTGCTAATGTTGGCCTCTATTCTGGAAAAAAAGCATCAGTCAATTGTTAAGGCCGTTGGAAATTATCTCAATGAACTGAAGGATTGGAGGTAAGGGTTATATTTTATAACCTGGTGTTGTACGAGAATCTTAGGCAACTAACTACATTTTCAAAAGTCGATTCTTCGACAGGAATACATTATGAAAGTTATGCTTTACAAAAACGACTCCCTGCTTACGCGTGGCATGGTTGCTGTTCTCATGACTCAATTCCTGTCTGCACTGGCCGACAACGCGTTATTATTTGCTGCCATCGCCTTGCTCAAAACACAAGCGGCCCCCAGTTGGCAAATCCCGTTTCTTCAGGAGGCGTTCGTTATTGCCTTTATTTTTTTGGCGCCTTTCGTTGGGTCGTTTGCCGATGCCCGACCCAAGGGGCAAGTGATGATGATTGCCAATGCCATAAAATTTTGTGGAGCTGCCACTATGCTATTGGATTTGCATCCGTTAATTGCCTACAACTTGGTTGGCGTAGGTGCGGCAGCTTATTCGCCGGCCAAATACGGAATCCTGGGTGAGTTGGTTGCTACAGATAAACTGGTCAAGGCGAACGGTATGATGGAAGGCTCAACCATCGTAGCGATTCTTTTGGGAGCAGTGTTGGGCGGCAAATTGACAGATATTTCAGTGACAATGGCGCTCACTACGATTTGTGCCTGCTATCTGTTGGCGGCCGTAGCGAACACACAAATTCCGCGTCTGCCGGTGGCTCATTCATGGACGCACTTTTCTCCCTTCATGCTGATTTGTGACTTTTGGGTAGTACTGCTAACCCTATTCCACAACAAGGATGCTCGATTTTCTCTGCTTGGCACTAGCGTATTCTGGGGGAGTGGCTCTACCCTTCGCCTTCTGCTGGTCGCCTGGGTGCCAGTAGCGTTGGGAATCTCCGAGCTTAGTACTTCGGCCAATATGAGTGGCGCTGTAGCCATCGGCATTGCGGTCGGCGCAGCAGGTGCAGCCAAGTTCATCGGACTAGACAAGGTTAACCGCGCCTTGCCTGCGGGAATTCTGATTGGCCTCTTCATCCTGGTTTTCGCCCACATGACCAACCTTTACGCAGCCATCGTACTGTTGGTATTGATAGGAGCCTGTGGCGGTTTTTATGTGGTTCCGCTTAACGCGCTACTGCAGGAAAGAGGACTCGAAATAGTGGGTACCGGAAATGCTGTCGCTGTGCAAAACTTTTTTGAAAATTTCGCCATATTATTGTTGCTGGGGCTATATACCGCGATGGACAGAAGTGATGTGCCGGTGGTGCAATCGGCAACGATTTTTGGTGGTGTTGTCTTGGTATCAATCAGTCTTCTGGCTGGTTACCGAATCAAGAACAAACAGTAAGGGAGACGGCACATGCATATTCAGCACATCTCTTTTGCTATCGTTTTAATTCTGCTGGCCGGAAGTACCTTTGCCAAGCCCATATCGGTATCCGAAGATGGGCATTTGGGGCTTTATCAAGCCATTGATTTTCGCATCACAGATGGCAATTGTAACGACTGCAAGACTATCCCGCAGGCCTTGTGGTATTTCAAGGGGGAAGCGCTGGCGGTGCCGCTCAGTCAGCCCTCCGATTTTTCGCGTACCGCACAGGCACAAGCCGACATAGCAGATTGGCTTTCGGGGAATCCCAATCTTGCCGCCCAACCGCCGCTAATCTGGCTGGGTTCCGACCAGGTTATTGTTGAAACTAGCCTTTCTGCCGATGGCAAGCGGATCAACGATAAAGATGGCAGCGGTCGGAACTTCGACATCGAAGCCAAGATTTCCACCAACCGCTCCTATTGGAATGACAGTACGCTCAATTTCTTCAAGCAGCGCCCTGTGCGACTGCGCGGCAAGATAAATGCGGATAAATTCGTCGCCCGGACTGTTTGGCCGCTGGACTACAGAATTATGCCGTAAGCGCTCAACCCCACCATCTAAAAATTTCGCATACACGCGGGTATCCTTAAACTTTTTCTGAGGATGACCGATGACATTACAAGAGCGCCACATAGAACACATAAAAGCCTGGCAAGCGAGCGG
>JABFSH010000038.1 GCA_013140705.1 Methylococcaceae bacterium | reverse complement strand
CAGGACAGGAATGACAATAATCTGGATCTGGCGCTGGTGCTGGGGCAGATATCCGGTGACGAGCCGGTGCTGGTCAGAGTCCATGCGCGCAATTTACTGGATGATGTGTTTGCATCAAGGCGTAGTGAAGGTACTGTTTCAATTCGAGCAGCAATGGCGAAGATAGCCGAGGAAGGTCGCGGGGTTTTAGTGGTTATCCGGCAGAGCGAAGACAATAAGTCTTTGGCGGAATTGATTCATCGCTATCAACTGGAAGATAATGGCGTGGATAGTGAAGTTTATCGACAAGAAGCAGCCGATTGGCGAATGACCGGTACAGGCGCCAGAATACTGGCCGATCTGGGTGTTCATAAACTCAAGGTGCTGGGAACACAAAAACGCTATATCGGATTATCCGGATTCGATCTGGAAGTGTCAGAACACATTGGTTGATAATAGAATTTAAAGTAAGGCACTATCAGCGGTTGATGTCTCGTATTAACATGTGCAAATAGAGTCAGAAAGCAGTTTTAGTCATTTTTAGAGAGAAACAGAATGTCGGCAGTAAAAGTTGTAGAGGGAAATTTATTAGTTCAGGGCGACAAATTCTGTATAGTCGCCTCTCGTTTTAATAGTTTCATTGTAGATCAGTTGGAAGCGGGTGCCATTGACACCTTGGTCCGTCACGGCGCAGACAAAAGCCAGATTGATTTGGTCAAAGCACCGGGTGCATTTGAATTGCCCATGGTGGTTCAGCGTATCGCTGCATCAAAAAAATATGATGCAATTATTGCGTTGGGTGCGGTTATTCGTGGAGGTACACCGCATTTTGAATATGTCGCTGGTGAGTGCGTGAAAGGCCTGGCGCAAGTCTCCCTCCAATACAATGTACCGGTCAGTTTTGGCGTGTTAACAGTTGATAGCATCGAACAGGCCATAGAACGGGCTGGGACTAAAGCAGGCAATAAAGGGGCTGAAGCGGCAATTTCAGCTATCGAAATGGTGAGTTTGTTTAAAAACCTGGAAATCTGATGAGTCAAGCACGAACCAATGCCCGGAAAGCTGCTGTACAGGCATTGTATCAATGGCAGATGACAGGGCAGAGTCTTATCGATATAGAAGGCCAGTTTCTGGAAGAAGGTCGCTTGAATGACACTCAAAAAGCGTATTTTTACGAACTGTTTCATGGCGTTCCCCAATATCTTGATGAAATTGACCAGGCTTTGTCCGAATTTGTCGATCGCCCTGTCGACAAAATTGACCCGGTCGAAAGAGCCATCCTGAGAATTGGTGTTTATGAATTGCAACACAGGTTGGATATGCCGTTCAGAGTGATCTTGAATGAAGGTATCAATCTTGCCAAACACTTCGGCGCTGATGGCAGCCACAAATACGTCAATGGCATTCTTGACAAAGTGGCGCAAAAAAAGCGAACAGTGGAAGAAACAAAAAAGATACAAGGAGCAAGTTGAAAGCTTCTTGGTAAATTTGTTTACCTTTTCCTAAATGCAGTACCTGATATCCACACCGCATTCTCCAAAAAATCCTGTTTTTTCACATAAAACAGGCATAATATTGCCTTTTACATTGCGAATTCGTACGATGAATCTCAATCCAACAGTACGGCAATTTTTTTCCTGTACCCTGCAGCTAACAGCTCAGCAGGATTACCAGGAGTTAACACATAATTTTTTAGACATCCTTACCGGAATTCCGTGGATTGATAGCGCGTCCGCTTATGAAATTTATAACCACGAAAGGAAAAAGCCGGGAGAAACGAGCTCTGTTCGTGAACTATTAATCAGACGATTTCCTTTGGATTTCACCAGAAATGATGAGGAAGACTATAGCAGTCTGCTTGCTGAATTTGACAATTCGTCTGACTTGAGCCTCAGCGTTCCGGATGAATCCGGTTTCTATACGTGGGCCATTTTTTCCATCAAAGGAGGCAGTGGCCCCGAGCGCGCTATCCATCTGGAGGGAGCGTTTGATCGGGAGAAGCTTGAATTACTGGACGGACTGCGAGGCATCTATCGAAATCTGGTGTTATTGCACGATACTAAAGAACGGGACGTGTTAACCAAACTGCCCAACCGGCAGTCCTTGGATGCTCGATTATTACAAGTTTGCGAGCATTACAGCGACTATCAAGTTATTGATAAAAATCAAGAAAAATGCTCGTGGATTGCCATTCTGGATATTGATCATTTCAAACGGGTTAATGATAATTTTGGCCACTTATATGGGGACGAAGTGTTACTGATATTTAGCCAGCTCATGGGCAAATGTTTTCGTTACACGGATTTTCTGTTTCGTTATGGTGGAGAAGAATTCGTTGTTATCCTGAATTTGGCCAGTCAAGACATGGCTATAACCGTCTTTAACCGATTCCGGGAAGCTGTTGCCAATTATTCCTTCCCAACTGTCGGTCAGGTTACAGTCAGCATAGGTTTAACAAGAGTTGACAGTATATCCATGCCTACCACACAATTGGATCACGCCGATAAAGCGCTTTATCACGCCAAGGAGACGGGTAGAAACAGGGTGATTTTATATGAAGACATGTCTGTGCTTGGACAGGATCACAACCCTGCAGATATTGAGTTGTTTTAAAAACGCAATGCGATATTGTATTTTCAGATCGGCGGACAGATGCATTCATTATTGGACTGTTTCCAGCCAGTAATGTTGCCGGAAACAATTGGAACTGATTTTTGAACATGCCAGTCCATGATCAGGGTTACCCGCTTTAATTTTCGTTTGACTCCCAACAGATGCCGCTTTCAGAATTTGCATTGATTCAGCGTTTTTTTTGCAATCAAAATACCAAAAGTAAATCAACCCGCATCGGTATCGGCGATGACTGTGCGCTGATTGCCATCCCCGACGGCTATGAATTGGCAATAACCACCGATACGATGGTGGAAAATGTGCATTTTTTTGCCGGCACCGATCCAAAGGATTTAGGGCATAAGTTGCTAGCTGTGAATTTAAGCGATCTTGCCAGCATGGGCGCGAAACCCCTTTCCGTCACGCTGGCGTTGGCGCTACCCAGTGTCGACGAAAGCTGGCTGGCAGAATTTTCCAGCGGTTTTTTAGCGTTGGCCAAACGCTATTCGGTGGATTTGATTGGTGGAGATACCACGTCTGGTCCGTTGACATTAACCGTACAGGCTTTGGGTCTGGTACCACGTGGTCAGGCACTATTACGTTCAACAGCCAAGGCGGGCGATTTTATTTTCATGACTGGCAAACTAGGGCAGGCAGGATTGGGCTTGAAAATCAGGCAGGGCTATAACTGCTCGAACCCCGAGGCGGCTTTAACACGTTTTAATACGCCCTATCCTCAAGTTGAAACAGGACTCGAATTGCTGGAAATAGCCAATGCCTGTATCGATATTTCCGATGGCTTGACCGGCGATTTAGGGCATATCCTCGAACAAAGCCAAATTGGGGCCTGTCTTGATTGGGATGCATTGCCATTGTCCGAAGAAGTATTGGCTTACATTCAGGCAACGGGAGACTGGACCATGCCGCTGGTGGCTGGTGATGATTATGAGTTATGTTTTACCGTCAGTCCGGAAAAAGCCGCGAAATTGACTATCGATTGTCAAAAAATTGGTATTATTCAGTCTGAGTCAGGTTTGCGTTTAAACAAGTCCGGACGGATTCAACCACTACAGGTAAAAGGTTTTGAGCATTTTTCTATATAATTCGTATGGTCAACATCAGTTAACCCCCAGGCAAATTTTGACTGACCCGGTCTTGTTTTTAGCCTTTGGTTTTGGTTCTGGGCTGGCCAAAAAAGCTCCGGGTACCTGTGGAACTGTGGCTGCGATTCCGGTTTACTGGCTGTTCATGCAAACTGGCGGCGTGGCCTACAGTGTGTTGACGGTGGTTGCTACCCTAGTCGGTATCTGGATTTGTGGTATAGCGGCGGATAAACTTGGAGTACATGATTTTGGTGGTATCGTCTGGGACGAAATTGCCGGTTTCCTGATCACCATGTGGCTGGTTCCCATGACCTGGAAATCAATAATCATTGGATTTGTTCTGTTTCGTTTGTTTGATATTCTCAAGCCGTGGCCGATTAAATGGATAGACCGAAAAGTTCAGGGCGGTTTGGGGATAATGCTCGATGATGTACTGGCTGCAGTTTTTGCTGGCGCTTTATTGCTGTGGGCTTTCGATGCGGGGTTGCTGGGATCGTAGCTTGAAGTTGTCAGGATACGTTAAGAGTCAGGGTGTTTAATGAAAACAATTTTAATCACCGGCAGCAATTCAGACATCGGTATCGCGGTGACGAAGGCGCTCGCCAAACCGGCAACTCTACTGGCGCTACACTATTATTCCAATAGCCGTAAAGCTGAGGGCTTAAAAGATTGGCTGGATCAACAAACGATCAAGCATCGGCTTTTTCAATGTGACCTGACTCAACCCGCCTCAGCCGAACTATTGATTCGGGAAACCGTAAAAGCTTTTGGCCGGATTGATGTATTAGTGAATGTGGTCGGTCCCTTTGTTTACAAAAATATCCTGGATGTTACGCCAACAGAATGGCAACAGGATGTCGATACCAACTTGAACACCTGTTTTTTCACCAGCCATTATGCGCTGGACGCTCTAAGAGAAAGTCGCGGTCAGATTATCAATTTTGCCTTTTCCGGTGTTGAAAACATCAAGGCCTGGCCCATGTCCACCGGCTATTGCGCAGCCAAAACCGGCGTTGCGGCTCTGACCAAAAGTCTGGCAACCGCACTGGCGCCTTTCAAAGTCAGAGTCAACGCCATTTGTCCAGGCTTGGTTGAAGAAGGCCATATCACCGCCGAGGAACGCCAGCAAATGGCCGCCCAAATTCCTTACGGTCGACCAGTCCATCCGGATGAAATTGGCAAAACCGTCAATTGGCTGGTTAATGACAGCCCCGAAACGATGACCGGGTCTTTCATTACGGTTTCGGGGGGATGGGAATATTGATTGCTTTTTCCTTATCACAATTGC
Source organism: Methylococcaceae bacterium (assembly GCA_013140705.1). Classification (GTDB taxonomy): domain Bacteria; phylum Pseudomonadota; class Gammaproteobacteria; order Methylococcales; family Methylomonadaceae; genus JABFSH01. Next base: position 121,585 of record JABFSH010000038.1, on the reverse strand, counting down.
ATCGATACTAAGCGGATGTTTAGTTTTGCATAAGCGAAAGCCGCTCGTAATAGGTCAATCCGGTCAGTCAAGAGCTGATTGCATCGGCGTTCGGCTAAGTTGACTGTGAAAAACCAAGTTGGTCTGGGATGGCGAAAACGGCGGTATTCGGTCATGGTTGTTGTTAGTCAGTTGGGTTTCGCGAAAACGATGCGGTTCGTTCCTCACCGCATCCTACGGGCTGTAGTGATGTATTAGACTCCTGAGCAACTATTTTTCGGAGGATAAGCAAGAGTCATTTTTACCACTTCAGGAACGGTATCCTTCGTTATTCCACGCATCTTGCAATAATTGGATTCGAGCCAGTCAGCAAGATATTTAGAACCTTTGCTTGCATTGCAAGATGAGCAGCATCTAGCAATGTTTTCGCGATTGACTATTTTCGCGTCATTGACGATGTGCTCCCATGTGGGCTTTGACTTTCTTGAAGCATGTGTAGAAACAAATTCGATGCGACAATAGACGCTGCTTATGTCCCTTTCAATGACTTCTCGCTTTAGCCAATCAGGAATGTTCCATCTATTCATTACACACCACCTTGCTACCACTATTCCGAAGGGCGCGAAACTAAGTTTAGCGACCAATAAAAAACTTCATTTTACATCAGGGCAGATTGTAAATATCATGGACGGAACTTTGAATTTAAGCAAAATATATAAGCAAATAAAATTTAGTCTCCTCATCGGGTCTTAATTTAAAAATGCAAAACACACCGGAAATCTAAATCTGGAGTCAATCCGTCAGCCTGCAACGATGACATCAAAGCCTTTCATCAAGCAGGCAATGTCTTTTCGGTAACGTGTTTGGACTTGCAGGCTTAAGTCTTCAGTTTTCAGTCCGCGTTCCTGCAGCGATTCGATTTCGGTATAGATGTCTTTAACATCATAGATTTCGAGGGCCTCGAAAATGGCAGCTGTGTCTTTTAGACCTGCGTAAGCGGGGGCCTGATGCTTTTTTAATGCAAAGACACCATCATCCAGCAGTAAAATGCTTACCGCTTGATCGAATGCGGCGGTTGTTAAAATGATATCCAGCATTTCCTGAACGAAAGCACCGCTATGAGGTGGTTTTCGCAATACAAACAGATAGCTTTTCATAATTTCATCCGAAAACGATAAATCGGTCTGCTTCCAATGTAGCTTCAACCCATTGACCCAGACCGGCAATACGAAAACCCGCAGCCAAATCGTCATCCAGTTTGCCTTGCCGCTGGGCTTCATCGGTACATAACAAGCCGCGCCGTTGCGCAGCAGAAATGCAAACGACCAAATCGATCTGATGTCGCTTGGCCAATTCACTCCATTGACGCGAAAGCTGTCTTTCGTCATCGGGCGGTGTCGCCGATTTGAAGGCGTGGTAAATGCCATCATGATAAAAAAACACCCGGAAGATTTCGTGACCTTGCAACAAGGCCGAAGTAATGAATTGATAAGCGGTAAAGCCGGCATTTGACTGATAAGGCCCCGCGTTGACCTGAATGGCAAATTTCATTACTTGAAGTGCGGTGATTTTTGGTTAATTTAAGATTGGATGAATTATAATTCAGCCTTCTTAATTCTATTATGCATTTTTTATCTTGTATCAATTTTCCATTCCTTCGCAGTGTTGAACCGAATGATCGAAATAAAGTCATTATATTCTTTACACATCCCATTCGAACTGACTAAGAACATTCATGATTAAGATCTCTTTTATGTTGACCCTGGCGTTAAGCCTTAGTCTTTATTCCGCTGCACAACAGGCCGTTGAGATCAGTAAAATTGAACTGCCGGATATGGGCGATTCTTCCGGGACACTGATTACACCCGAGGAAGAAAAAGAGTTTGGTGAAGCTTTCTTCAGAAGTTTGCATTCGCAAATCAGGATCAACGAAGACGCGGAAATTCAGCAATATATCGAATCCATTGGACAGAAGCTGGTCGCGAATAGCGATGCGCCTTCCAATCCCTTCCATTTCTTCGTCGTGATGGAAAATGATATTAATGCGTTCGCAGGCCCGGGCGGTTACATCGGTGTCAATTCGGGATTGATTTTGATCACAGAGGAAGAGAGCGAACTGGCATCGGTGATCGGGCATGAAATTGCCCACGTAACGCAACGGCATTTATATCGGGCGGCGGAAGCTTCAAGCCGCTTATCCATTCCCACCATGGCGGCAACGTTGGCGGCCATTTTACTCGGAACCCAGTCTCCTGCGTTAGGGCAGGCGGCCATTATGGCTATTCAGGCCGGCAGTGTGCAATTCCAGATTAATTTCACCCGCGAAAACGAGGAAGAGGCGGATCGAGTCGGGATGCAAACGCTGGCGGCATCGCACTTCGATCCTCGCAGTATGCCGACATTTTTCGAACGCTTGCAACAATCAACCCGTTACTATGGGCAAAATATCCCCGAATTTTTACGTACCCACCCGGTGACGACATCGCGTATTTCCGATACACGCGGCCGGGCAGAAACCTATCCTTATAAACAATACCCCGATACGCTGGCGTATTTACTGACAAAGACCAAAGTTCGAGTGCTCACTGGAACAGAAGATGCCGATACGCTGAAATATTTTCAAACCCGATTAAATCAGGGGACGACGGAACAGCGTATTGTTGCCAAGTACGGATTGGCGTTGTTGGCGCTGAAAGAACAGAAATTCACTGAGGCCGAAACCATTTTTCAGGCGCTTAAACGGGATTACCCCAATCAGCCGCAATACGCAGCAGGTCTGGCCAGAACCGCAATGAATGCTCAAAACTATCCGACGGCTTTGGCGCGTTATAAAAAGTTGACCGAACAATTTCCTGATAATGAAGCGATTGCGCTAGAATATATCACTGCATTATTGAAAGCCGGCAGCCCAAAACAAGCGCAGAAAAATCTGGCTTCCTTATCCAGCAAGACACAAAAATTACCGGTGTATTCCGAATTAATGGCGCAAACATACAGTGATTTAAAGCAACCGGCTGAATCGCACCGCTATCTTGCAGAATATTATTATGCCACCGGGTCAACCCAGGATGCGGTTATGCAAATTAAGCTGGCTCAACGTTCTAAAGGCGTCAACTTTCGTTTGGCGGCTATTCTGAACGAGCGACTCCGATTTTTTCTGAATGAAGAGCAGGTGCGGCGCAATAGGTAGCGCCAGCAGGCATTTTTTTGATGTTGAAAAGGGTTATTCCTGAATGCAGGCTGAATAAAAAAGGCAGCTACTGCCAGCTTTTTTTTATATCAGAACTAACTAATAGGCTGTAACAAATTGTATTTTATAATAAAAAAAACAGGTAGACTATTTTTATAAAATTACTAGTTTCAATTTTGTAGACACAGATGTTTTTTTGGATATACAATAACCCTGCTTACCGAGTAAGGCCAACGTAAAACTGGCCAAGAGGGGGAAGTAGCCTTGCATTAGGCTTCTGGATAATAATAATAAAAGAAGTAATACTGCTTGAGTTGGGATGTACAAACCACAACGGTGTACAAATTACAATAACAATAATAAACATACTCAACACGCCCGCTATATGCGGGCTTTTTATTGCCCGTCTTTTAGTCAGTGTCCTGAACTTGGCGAGTTCTCGTCAATCCATGATAGCGTTTTAGGTCCTTAGCGGAATTTAAAATTCTAACCGCATACAAGTGCAAGTGCTTAAAGCATAGAAATCGATTCATTAAACACCGAGAGTATCGAATAGTTGAAAAAGCTGAAATTTTATCGACAAGTTTTCAATGCGATGGGTTCTCCCTGCGAAATTCAGCTCTTTGCCAGCAGTCATGCGCAGGCCAAACGGGTTGCGACTATTGCCATTAATGATGTTAATCGTTTGGAGGCCCGTTATTCACGTTACCGAAGCGACAGTTTTCTATCGGAGATCAATCGCGTTGCTGCCTCAGGTGGCAGTATTACGGTAGATGACGAAACTGCCGGGTTGCTGAATTATGCCGTGGCCTGTTATGAACAAAGTGATGGTTTGTTTGATATTACTTCCGGCATTTTACGCCGTGCCTGGAATTTTAAATCCATAGTCCTGCCGGATAAGTCAGTCATTCAGGAGTTACTCGATAATGTGGGATGGCACAAACTACGCTGGAACCCGCCAGTGCTTGAATTCCCGTTGCCGGGCTTGGAAATTGATTTTGGCGGTGTTGTGAAGGAATATGCCGTAGACAGAGCATCCGCCTTGTGCTGGCAGGCAGGTGTAAAACAGGGTCTTGTCAATTTGGGTGGCGATATCAAAATTATTGGTCCTCGACCTGACGGCGTTCCCTGGCAAGTAGGTATTCGACACCCTCGAAGTAAAGATGCCTTGTTAGAAACCCTGGCATTAAAAAAGGGTGCTCTGGCCAGCAGTGGTGATTATGAGCGATGTATAGTATTGGATGGCGTGCGTTATGGTCACGTACTGAACCCTAAAACTGGCTGGCCAGTCAGGCATTTGGCCGCTGTCAGTGTTGTTGGCGAATTTTGCGTAGTGGCTGGCAGTGCGTCGACGATTGCAATGCTCAAGGAAGATGATGGCCCTAAATGGCTGGAGGAATTGGGTTTGCCGCATTTATGGGTGGATGTAAATGGACAAGCCGGTGGACCATTGTTTAGATGATTGCTTCGATATATTTATGGAATACCGTCGATTGTTAACTTAATTCCTTAGTGTGCCGAAAACCATGTCACTATTCAAAAAACAGCAAATTGTTCTTGCTAGCGGTAATCCTGGCAAAATTAGTGAAATTCAGGCGATGCTCGCCGGACATTCCATTATTCCTCAGTCGCAGTTCTGTATTGCCGATGCTGAGGAAACTGGAAGCAGCTTTGTTGAAAATGCCATTATAAAAGCCAGAAATGCCGCTTGGCATAGTCACTTACCAGCGATTGCGGATGATTCAGGTCTGGTCGTCGATGCGCTAAACGGGGCTCCTGGCATTATTTCTGCCCGTTATGCGGGCAGTGGTGCCAGTGATCAGGAAAATCTGCAAAAATTGCTCGGGGAACTGCAAGACATACCTGATGCGCAACGCAGTGCCCGTTTTATTTGTGTTTTGGTGTTTATGGAACACGCGAAAGACCCGTGTCCTCTGATTGCGCAGGGGATTTGGGAAGGACGGATTTTACAGCAACCTATCGGGACAAATGGTTTTGGATATGATCCCGTTTTTTGGGTTCCCGAGCACGCGTGTTCTTCAGCTCAATTATCTGCTGGGGTAAAAAATTCCTTAAGTCATCGAGGGCAGGCGCTGAATCGCCTGACACAGCTCATCAAGGAACGAGAGTGCGACCAATGGCTATATTAGCCCCGCACTCAGCAGGGCTAATATAGCGACGTTAAGGTGTGACACATGGTTAGTTAGTATGTCGCCAAACCTAGTCATCAAAGAGAGAGCATGATCAATTTTCAATGCTGATAGAATCACCACGCTTTACCCAGCCGGATTGCAAAACCCGTGCATAGACACCAACGCTAGGTAATTCCTTGTTGGCGAACGGCACCATGGGACTGTTCTTGGCAATGGCGTGCTTAAAAAGTCCGCTGTCAGCGGGTAAGTCTCCCTGCGCCAGTGTCGGCATGACACAGCGGGGACAAGGATCAGTGATCTGCAGGCGTAATTCATTGCCAAGCCTAATGATTTTCCCCACCCAGTCATTTTCAACAAACCCCTTCTGGCCAGCTGTATCGATCATGATATTCGGTCTGAAACGGCGAACTTCAAAACGGCCTTGAGGATAGAGTTCTTGCATCGCTTCGATGGAACTGGTGGTCAGCAAATGCAAGGTGGCGTAGTCGAAAAAAGTGCCTTTCTGTGCATCACCGGCAACGGCCTCGGTTGAAATTTCATTGGCTTCGCCGGCAAATTCCGGCCAGTATTGTTCCAATGTGGGGTCTTGAGGCGATTGGGTTTGCAATTTGACTTTATGACCCAGCACATCTGACAGTTTTTCGTTGATATTGCTTTCGTCACTACGCAAGACAGTGCCGTCAGGCAGGCTTATCCAGACCGGCTGTACTCTATAGAGAGAAGGGGGCGTCGTAAATGCAGCCCGGAAAGCAAAAAAATTGGGCCATTTTTTTGGATTTTTGGCGCTGATTACTTTTCCGGTTTCAGCATCGACAAGTGCATAAACACGGTCGCCTAAAAGACCCGCCGTTGTAATATCTGCGCCATTGAGCTCTTCACCCATCATTGATTTCACTGGATAGCGCCAGAGTGTTGCGACGGTCATGTCTGTTGCTCTTGCTTGATCGGATAACGTCATTTTGGTTTCCTTTATTGAATTATTAATGGAAATGCGTGCGAAACCATTATCGAATCGACGCTATGGAAAAGTCAATGTTTTAAGGCTGGTCAGTGGGTAAATGTCAGCAAGCAGGGGCAGAAAATTTTGCGTGAAGGGCTTTTTTCTTTTGATAAATTAAGTAGCCGTTGAATAAGGTGAGTCGGATTAGTGTAAGTATTACTTAAGTTTCAGACGATATCGTAAGGTCAGTTATTTTACTATTCGCCTGTCAATTTAAGAATCTTATGCAACCTCAATCAAATTGGACATCGACTATTGACGGGATAATCAATATGGGTCTGAGTCAGGGATTGGTTCAAGGAACAACGGAAGACTCAACTTACAATGGTCGAACCATTAGTTTAAACGGCAAGCAGGTGCTGAATTTTGCATTGTGCAGTTATTTGGGCTTGGAGCTGGATGCAAGGCTCAAGCAAGGTGTAATTGATGCAGTCAATTGCTATGGTTCCCAATTTGCGTTATCGAGAGCCTATCTGTCAGCAACGCCCTATGCCGAATTGGAAACCCGGCTTGACGAGCTTTTTGAAGGCAAGGTTCTGGTTACGCCGACCACAACTTTAGGGCATATCGCAGCCTTGCCCATACTGATTCAAACGGGTGATGCCATCATTGTTGATCAGATGGCGCACAACAGTGTCCAGACTGCTGCTAAGTTAGTGCAGGTGGAGGGCGTACCGGTCGAAAGACTGGTTCATAATAACCTGGAATTGCTTGAAGAACGCATTATCGCCCTCAGCAAGCAGTATCGCCATGTCTGGTATCTGGCCGATGGTGTCTATAGCATGTTTGGTGATATGGCGCCTGTCAAAGAACTGGGTGTGTTGTTAAATCGTTATGAGCAGTTCCATCTGTATATTGATGATGCCCATGGTATGAGCTGGATGGGTAAAAACGGGCGTGGCTATGTACTTGATCGTCTGCCTATTCAGGACCGTATGGTTGTAGCGACGTCACTGTGCAAGTCATTCTCGGCCGCAGGTGGTGCGCTTGTTTTTCCAGATGAACGGATGCACCGGCAAGTTAAAAACTGCGGTGGTCCGATGATTTTTTCTGGCCCTCTTCAGCCGCCGATGATTGGCGCAGCGCTCGCATCGGCCCGTATTCACTTGTCTCCCGAAATTACGGGATTGCAACGCGAGTTGCAGGAACGTATTGCCTTGTGTAATGCGTTGATAAAAGCCTATGGGTTGCCGGCTGCTTGTATCTCACAGTCGCCCATTTTTAATATCAAATTGGGATTGCCTCATGTGGCTGGCGATATGGCCAAGTATCTGCTGGAAGACGGCTTTTATACGAATCACGCGGTTTACCCGGCTGTATCGCGACGAAAATCGGGTATACGATTTACCTTGACACGGCATCTTTCGGCCGATGATATTCGCAATCTGATTAGGGCCATCGCCCGCAATCTGCCGAGAGTAATGGAAACTAAAACGGAAAAGAAATCATTACTCAAAGCGTTCTCCTAATTTACACGGACTGAAATGATCATTTTGCGTAGAATCTATGTATGAATTGCGCAACATGAATCCAGGAGCTATATTTTGAAAACAGCATACCGAACTTCACCCCATTCCACGGCAGAAATTCCCGCCGGTATTCCCTTTATAATCGGTAATGAATTCGCAGAGCGTTTTAGCTATTACGGCATGCGGGCGATATTGGTCGTGTTTATGACGCAGTATCTGATGAATGCCGGCGGTCAGTTAGCGCCGATGTCAGAGAATGAAGCCAAAGCCTATTTCCATCTGTTTGTCTCGATTACTTATTTCACTCCATTTTTTGGCGCACTACTGGCCGATGGCTTTTTGGGGAAATACCGGACCATCATTTTGCTGTCGATGGTATATTGCCTGGGGCATTTTAGTCTGGCACTGGACGACACTCGATCCGGATTATTAGTTGGCCAGGCATTGATTGCCTTGGGTGCCGGTGGCATTAAACCGTGCGTGTCAGCCCATGTCGGCGATCAGTTTGGCGTCAGCAATCAGCATTGGCTGAGTAAGGTATTCAGCTGGTTTTATTTGTCCGTTAACCTCGGCGCCTTTATCGCCATGTTATGGGTGCCGTGGTTACTCAAAACCTACGGGTCATCGATCGCATTTTTGGTGCCGGGTGTCTTGATGTTGCTGGCGACTATCATATTCTGGTCAGGACGTTACCGGTTTGCACACATTCCTGCCGCCGGTATGAATTTTGTCAGTGAAGCTCTGAGCGGAGAGGGTTTACGTTGTCTGGGCCGATTAAGCGGGATTTATCTATTCATAGCGATGTTTTGGGCCCTGTTTGATCAGAATGGTTCATCCTGGGTTTTACAAGCACAACAAATGGATAGACAAATGTGGGGAATCGAGATTTTGCCTTCGCAAATTCAGGCCGCGAATCCATTATTGATTATTCTACTGACACCTTTGTTTTATCGGTATCTGTACCCGGCGCTGGCTAAATGGATTCCCCTGGGCTATCTGAATAAAATAGCCATTGGTCTGTTTATTACCGTTTTATCCTTTGCCTTGATAGCAGGCATTCAGATGCGGATTGATGCCGGTTTTCATCCCGGCATTGGCTGGCAAGTACTGGCTTATCTGTTATTGACATCGGCCGAGGTGATGGTGTCGATTACGTGTCTGGAGTTTTCATATACGCAGGCACCAAAGGTGATGAAATCGTTTGTCATGTCACTTTATATGGCAGCCGTCGCGTTAGGCAATCTGTTTACCAGCGCGGTGAATTTTCTTATTGAAAACCCGGATGGCTCCAACCGGCTTGAAGGAGCCAGCTATTTCTGGTTTTTCACGGGACTGATGTTGGTGACAGCCGTGGGCTTTTTTTTGCATAGTCGGCATTACCAGGAAAAGACCTACCTGCAGGATGAAGAATAGCTTCGTTACAATTTTAGCAGTCGGCTATGCCATCATAGGGCATTGAGGATATCAGTCTTCAACATTCGCGCTTAGAGCGAATGTTTCGAGAATGATATTCGGTCAAAATACTTAAGCCATGGCCTGAACCGGGCGCTTGCCATCCCAAAACTGCGATTTTTTAATGTAGTCAGCCAGAGCGGCGAGTCCTTGCTCAATCATATGCTTTAGTTGCAACAACAGATTTTTCAGTGCGATCATTGAGTCGTCGAACAGTTGGCGGTTTAGCTCGATTAACCTGTTAATGGTTTGCTGAGTTGGTTCAAGAAACTGTATTTGAAAGATGACCTGACTTTGTGTTGGCAGTGCTAACAGCGCGTCAACAGCTTGATCATAGATTGATCGGGACGGTGAAATAAGTTTCCTGTCGACAAAGATTCGTGCAGCCTGCAGGTGTCGGTTACTGCTTTCAATCACTCGATGCACAAGTGACAGGATAGGTTCAACTATGGTTTTTTCGAAATAGATGCGTGCTTGATCCGGGCTTTTATGCGCGAATTCCAGCGCCGTATGGATATTTTTATAAATAATTTGTTTTGATTGGCTCAGGAAAAGCCGTGCTTCGTCGATGAGGCGTTCGACGAGTTCCAGTTGTTGCCGAATTTGAGCTAAAACGGGATTTATAATTTTTGTATCGATGCCGTCTTTGATGTCGTTCTTAACGCGAACAATGTTGGTCAGCGTTGTTTGCAACAGAAACTTTGGTGTCATGACCAGATTGGATTCCAGTACATGAATTCGAGATTCCCGATCTACCAATGCTTGTCGCAACAATTCGATGGTTTCATGGTTGGTGTCCAATTGCAGCGAGAGTTTGGAAATCTGATCCTCCAGGCGAGTGATTTCAGCCAACAAGTCGCTCGGTGTGGCATTTTCAGTGAATTGCATGCGTCCCCCTTATAGTGAGTTTTTAATTATTATTGGTACTAGCAACTGTAACCATTCATATCAATATAAAGTGTCTAAGTCAATAAATATTGTTATCTACCACTGAATTGTTAGCCGGCATGCCGCAAGTTGTTCTATCTAAGAAAAAGTTATAATTGGATGAATTGCCAACGATTTGCGGGCAACATGAAATAATAATCTTTTAAAGGTCGTTCCTTTCGGTCATACTAAATCATATAACCGAACTCGGTTTATCGACGACGTTATTCACCAAAATATGACTGCGCAATACTTAGAATTGGCTTTTTTTATCCCCCCAGCTTTTTTTGTCATTAATCCATTGGGCCAAGCAAGCTAAAATTTTGCACTTTAGTCGACTATTCGATGACTCTTGAATATCTAACCCTCAACCAACTGCGAAAAACTCATCCGGCCTGGCGAGTGTTAATAGCCGATCATGCGCCATTGATAGCAAGTTTTCTTGACCGAGTATTTATTCAACCCAATGTTCGGGTCATGAGTCAGGCGGATCTGGTTTCCAAACTGGAAGATAGTTTATACCAGTTGCGCGAAAACGGAGACGGCGATGCATTTCCTCGCAGCGGGCGGGCTTATCTTGACGACTGGGCGCAAAACGACAAAGGTTGGCTGCGAAAATTCTATCCGCACGGTTCTGATGAACCGCATTATGATCTTACTCCCGCGACAGAAAAAGCCCTGAGCTGGCTAGATAATTTAAGCGAACGGAACTTTATAGGCACTGAGTCGCGTTTACTCATGGTGTTTGAATTGCTCAAACAGATGGTAGCCGGAGCCGAAACAGATAAGGACGCGCGTATTTCTGAGCTGGAAAAGCGTAAAGCGGTGCTCGATACCGAAATTGCAAGATTGCGTGCGGGCGAACTTCATCTGATGGACGATACCGCCTTAAAAGACCGATTTATTCAAATTAATAGCACGGCACGGGAGTTGTTAGGCGATTTTAGGTCCGTGGAACAAAATTTTCGTGAGCTGGATCGGCAGGTGCGCGAGCAGATTGCCACCTGGGATGGCCGCAAAGGTGAATTGCTGGCTAAAATATTTGGCGATCGGGATGCGATTGCCGATTCTGACCAGGGCCGCAGTTTCCGCGCTTTTTGGGATTTTTTGATGTCCCCCGAAAGTCAGGAAGAATTGACCGATCTACTAGATAAGGTTTTTGCCTTAAACGCCGTCACTGAGTTAACGCCGGATCGTCGATTGAAGCGCATTCATTTCGACTGGCTGGAAGCCGGCGAACACACACAGCGTACAGTTGCCAAACTTTCGCAGCAATTGCGGCGCTATCTGGATGACCAGGCCTATCTGGAAAACAAACGTATCATGCAATTACTCGATGGCATCGCGGCGAGAGCATTGGCGGTCAAGGACGATTTTCCGGCCGGTGATTTTATGACAGTGGACGCATCGGCGCCGTCGCTGCAATTACCTATGGAGAGGCCCCTTTATAATCCACCTGTAAAAGCTGCCATCCATGCTGAGGTAATGGTTGCAGACCAAGTCAATATCAATGCCCAGTCGCTTTTTGATCAGGTATTTATCGACAAGGAGCAACTTCAGGCCAACATTCACAAGCAGTTACAACAACACAGTCAGGTGACGCTGCGTGAAGTAATAGCAGCACATCCGTTGGCCGAAGGCTTGGCGGAACTGGTGGCCTATTTATCCATAGCCGGAACCGATCGCCACACTGTCTTTGATGAAGTACACCAGGAACAATTGCAATGGCAGGACAAACGCGGCATTGTGCGTAATGCGACATTGCCGCGTATCATTTTCAATCGAAGTGAGCATGGATCAAACTAACGACAATCAATTGCCCCTCGTACTGATCACCTTGATGAAAGGTGTTGTCTATGCTGACGATAATCCTGTACTTTGGCAACACCTGCTGACTTTTCAAGCACGGATTCGGGATTATGTCGGCGTCATGGGTTTGCAACTGGCTTTATCTGAAGATGAAGGCTTTGCCTGGTTACAAAACCGCGAAAGCAGCGATGGTGATGCCGTTGGACCCCGTTTGGTGCCGAAGCGCCAATTGTCATACCCCGTCAGTTTGCTGCTGGCACTGTTGCGCCGAAAGTTGGCTGAGCATGATGCCGGCAGCAGTGAAGACCGGCTGATTTTGGGTCGTGACGACATCGTCGAACTCGTGCGAATTTTTTTGCCTGTCGGTGCGAATGAAGCGCGATTGGTAGACCAGATTGATGCTCATATCAATAAAGTGATCGAACTGGGATTTGCCCGCCGGTTGCGGAACGAACCCCAGAAAATTGAAATTCGACGCATTCTCAAAGCCTTCATTGATGCGCAATGGCTTAATGAATTCGATCAACGCTTGCAGATTTATGGTAGCCATAACCGAACCGATGGCGAGATAGAGGAATAATGCAGGAACAATTATTTGATTTCACTATCGACGATACGCTAACCGGTTTTCGCCTCCATAGTTTGGAAGTTTATAACTGGGGCACGTTCCACCAGCACGTCTGGACACTCGGCTTGAATGGTCAAAACTCACTGCTGACCGGCGACATCGGTTCCGGTAAATCGACTTTAGTGGATGCGGTGACCACCTTGCTGGTACCGTCGCATCGCATTGCCTATAACAAAGCGGCCGGCGCCGACAACAAGGAGCGTTCGTTGCGCTCCTATGTGCTGGGTTATTACAAATCTGAACGCAGTGATGAAGGGCACGCGGCAAAACCTGTGGCATTACGCGATCTAAATCAGTATTCCGTCATTCTGGGTGTATTTTATAACGAAGGTTACGATCAATGGGTGACACTGGCCCAGGTTTTCTGGCAAAAAGAAGCGGCGGGTCAACCGTCACGGTTTTATATTGTTGCAGACCGCAAGCTGGCCATTTTGGAACATTTTGCCAATTTCGGTACTGATATTAATCAGTTGAAAAAGCAGTTGAAGTCGCTGTTGCAGGTCGAGCCGCCATTCGATAGTTTTCCGCCGTATTGCGCAGCATTTCGCCGCCGTTTCGGTATTGACAACGAGCAGGCCCTGGAGTTGTTTCATCAAACCGTGTCGATGAAGTCGGTCGGCAATTTGACCGAATTCGTACGCGACCACATGCTGGAAGCGTACGACATTAATCCGCGAATTGATGCCTTAATCCTGCATTTTGACGATTTGAACCGTGCCCACGATGCTGTTTTAAAAGCAAAACGGCAGGTAGCTATTTTAACGCCGCTGATACAAAATCTCGATAAACACGCCAGAGTATCGACTCAGCGTGAACATTGGCGAGTATGCCGGGAAGGTTTGCGAGGCTATTTTGCCGGTATGAAAGCCGAGTTACTGGGCAAGCGGCTTAGTCTTCTACGGGACGAACAACAAAGGATACAGGCGCGTATCGAACAGTTCAAACAGCGTTATGCCCAGCAAAAAGCCGACCGGGACAACTTGAAGCGAGCGATTGCTGAAAATGGCGGCGATCGTTTGGAAAATTTAAAACAAAGCATTGCTGGATTATCCGAGCAGAAACTCAAACGCTTTAGTAAAGCCGAAGATTACCGTCAGCTAGCCGATCAGTTGGGGCTTGAGATGTTTTCGGCTGTGGACGGTTTTCTTGATAATCGCGAGCAAGTAACACAGCAAATGGATTCATTCGGAGCCAGAGAAACTGAATTACAAAACAGCCTGACTGAAGCCGGGGTCGCATTCAGAACCCGACAAGACGAGCACGGCAAACGCGCGAAGGAGATCCATTCACTGGAGCAGCGGCGTAGCAATATCCATTCTGAGCAAATTTTAATTCGCAGTGCTTTGTGTAAAGCGCTGGACACTCATGAAGACGGCATGCCATTTGTAGGCGAGTTGCTGCAAATCCGGAGAGAAGAGGCGTCATGGGAAGGTGCGATAGAGCGCTTATTGCATAATTTTGGATTGTCGTTATTGGTGCCCGAACGCCATTATTCGGCAGTCAGCGATTGGGTGGATCTTACCCAGTTGCGTGGAAGACTGGTTTATTACCGTATTGGCGTGCAGACCGCCATAAAGGCCCAGGCACTGCATCCGAATTCGCTGGTGCATAAAGTGTCGATCAAGCCAGACAGTGAATTTTATTCATGGCTTGAACAGGAAATGAATAAACGCTTTGATGTCGCCTGCTGTGAGTCGCTCGAACAATTCCGCAAGGAACAGCAAGCGATCACACGTTCCGGCCAGATCAAGGCGGGCGGCATACGCCATGAAAAAGACGACCGTCACCGGCTCGACGACCGTGGACGTTATGTACTGGGCTGGAGCAACGAGGCCAAGATAGCCGTGTTAAAACAGCAAAGCGCCGGTATCGAACGGGAGTTGCAAATAATCGCTGATCGGATGGCCGGACTGCAAAATGAGAAATCGCGTCTTGATGACACGAAAACGTTGTTGATCCGGCTGGATTCATTCAACGATTTCGATGATTTAAACTGGCAACCCTTGGCCGTTCAAATCGCCCAGTTGGAACAGGACAGGAAAGCGCTGGAAGCTGCGTCAAATGTGCTGAAACAGCTGAATGAACAACTGACCGCGCTTGAAGATATGATCAGCGAAACCGAACAGCATCTCTATGAACAAAATGGCGAAAAATCCAAAAACGAGTTGAAGCAAAGCCAGGCCCAAAAACTTCGGGATGAATGCACGTCGTTAATAGAAGATGCTGAAGAGAAAGGTCCAGTGATTGCGCCTGAAACACTTGAACCGATACGTCAGCAAGCACTGGGCGATCACCAGTTAACTGTCGAATCCTGTGATAACAGGCAACAAGACCTGCGCGACTGGCTGCAAAAAGAAATCGATGCCGAGGACAGGCGCCTAAAAGGCCTGGAGGAGCGCATTATCAAGGACATGCAGGATTACCGGCGTGACTATCCGGGGGAAACCCGCGAAGTGGATGCCCGCATCGAATCCGGCCCGGAATTTAAAATCATGCTGGCGCAGTTGCAGGCCGACGATTTGCCGCAGTTCGAAAAGCGCTTTAAAGCCTTACTGAATGAGAACACAATCCGGGAAATTGCCAATTTCCAATCGCAGTTGAATCGCGAGCGCCAGCAAATCAATGAACGGATCGAGCGTATCAATCAATCACTGGCCGATATTGAATATAACCCGGGGCGCTACATTTTATTGGAAGCCCAGAACAACAATGATATTGAATTGCGTGATTTTCATCAGGATTTGCGCGCTTGCACGGAAGGCAGTCTGACCGGTTCCGAGCAGGAGCAATATGCCGAAAACAAGTTCTTGCAGGTAAAAGCCATTATCGACCGCTTTCGCGGTCGTGACGGAACGGCGGAAATGGATAAACGCTGGATGCGCAAAGTCACCGATGTCCGCAACTGGTTTGTATTTGCGGCTTCGGAGCGCTGGAAGGAAGATAATAGCGAGTACGAGCACTACACTGATTCCGGAGGTAAATCCGGTGGACAAAAAGAGAAACTGGCTTACACCGTTTTGGCGGCAAGTCTGGCGTACCAGTTCGGATTGGAATGGGGCACTGTGCGCTCGCGCAGCTTCCGTTTCGTCGTGATTGACGAAGCTTTTGGACGCGGCTCCGACGAATCGGCGCGCTTTGGCCTGGAGTTGTTTAAAAAACTTAATCTGCAATTGTTGATTGTAACGCCGCTGCAGAAAATCCATATTATCGAACCTTATGTGGCCAGCGTCGGTTTTGTGCATAATCTTGAGGGCCGTGAGTCGCAGCTACGCAATCTGACGATAGTGCAATACCGGGCTGAACGTCAGGCGCGACAGCAATGAGCCAACTGCAGGATTCATGGACTGCTATTGCAGATATTAAAAACCTGCTGCTTAAACGCTGGCAGCAAGGCCAGTTATTGGCCGAAACCATTACCGCAGGCGCTTTGTTTCCATTGCGCATTCCGCTCAAACGACCGTCAGCCAGTCAGTTGGGTGAGCATTATGCCGACGTACGACAATGGGTGCAGTCTTTTCAGGAAGCCGAGAAAAGGCATGATTTTACGGTTGAATGGCTGGAGTTTAATCATAGACAATTGGGGCGTAATCAACTGCCGGTTGCTGTGTTGTTTATTTCTCTGGAACATGCGGCCTATTTCATTAAAAAAACCAAAGAACTGGAGCTGTTTAGGGAGCTTGCCCAGGCGTTACTGTCTCAGTTTGCCGGATTAAAAGACTGGATAATAAAATATCCGCACAAAGTGCTAAGCCATGGCCATGTCTGGACAAGATTGTTGAGGACACTGGACTGGATGGTCGATCATCCAAGACCCCAGCTTTATTTGCGACAAATCAGTTTGCCTGGAATTGACAGCAAATTTATTGAACAACATAAAAAGCTACTCGCCGAATGGCTGAATATCTTGTTGAAGCCGGAAGACATATCACTTCAATATAATGGACTAAGCAGCTTCGAGCAGCGTTATGGCTTTATTGCTAAACCTACCCAAATACGTTTTCGCATACTGGATAAAAACCTGTTTCTTCAAGGGCTTTCGGATCTTACTGTGACTAACGATGAGTTTTGTCAGCTGGATTTGGATGTCGATACCGTGTTCGTTACCGAAAACGACATCAACGGTCTTGCGTTTCCGGCGTTTAAACGCGCTATCGTGATTTTCGGTCGTGGCTATGGCTTTGCTTATCTGGACCAGGCCGATTGGCTAAAGAATAAGGCTATCTGGTATTGGGGTGATATTGATACACACGGCTTTTCTATTCTGAGCCAATTTCGGCATTATTTTCCGCAAACACAATCCTTGTTAATGGATAAAAAAACCCTGCTTGCGCATCAGGCGCATTGGGTGATTGAAAACTGTCCGGTTTTTTATGATCTCACCCATTTAAGTAGTGAAGAAGCAGCGCTTTTTGATGATCTGAGAAACAACCGTATCGGAAAATCTTTGCGGCTAGAGCAAGAGCGCGTCGCATTTGATGCGTTGAAGGCCGTTTTAGAAAAACTGTAGCAACGTGAAATGACGACTTCAGGCTATGGTTATATGTGTTATTTGATTGCTTCAATCAGCTTGATAATATCACCGCTCTGTTGGTCAGTTCGAACGGAAACAAAGGTGCAGGCCTTAACGTTTTTCAGCGTATCTCTATTAATATTGGCACCAACCAGTCTGACAACGACGGGATTGAGAAAGTGCATGAATTTGGCGATGACCGGTTTTGAACTGAGCACATGTTCCAGCAATAATACCTGTCCACCCGGTTTACAGACTCGGTAGAGTTCTTTCAGACCTTTGTGAGGTAAAGGAACTGAACAAAATACAAAGGAGGCGATGACGGTATCGAAACTATTGTCGGCATAGCTCAATGATTGAATATCCATGATGTCCAGATCGACAGCGACTTTTTTTCGATGTTTTTTTTGCGTGGCCCGGTTGAGCATTTTGGGACTGAAATCGATCGCAGTGATTCGGGCGCTGGCCGGGTAATATGCAAAATTTTTTCCGGTTCCGACACCGACTTCAAGTATATGATGACCGTCAACCTTCGCCCACAATCGTTTGCGCCAATGGCTAAAAAACAAACCTTCCATAACGGCTTCAATGCCGTCAAAATAGGGGGCAATGCGATCATAGCGTGTTTTAATGGTTGAACTGTCCGGTTTCATGGTATCTATGAATGAAATGTTCTTCCCATATTACAGCGCAAGCTTAACCTCCTTCAACAATATTATTGCCCATACTGTAAAATATCGGAAAATGGTATGGCTTCCAGCTTATTCAGCTTGTTAACCATAGAGTATTAAGTAATAAAAAGAATTTTTGGATTACAACACGTGAAACCACAACTTGAAGACTTGGTGCAAACGCCGATTCCGACTCGGTACGGCGAATTTATTCTGCACTATTACAACAACAGTATTGATGACAAAGAGCATGTCGCCCTGGTTCGGGGTGACGTGTCAGCTAAAGAACATGTCCCCGTCCGTATTCATTCCGAATGTTTTACCGGTGATGTTTTAGGTTCCAGACGCTGTGATTGTGGCGAGCAGTTGGCTATGGCGATGAAGCTGATAGATCAGGCGGGATTTGGAGTTTTGATCTATTTACGTCAGGAGGGCAGGGGAATCGGGCTGTTGAAAAAACTACAGGCCTACAACCTTCAGGATCAGGGCATGGATACCGTGGATGCCAACATTCATTTGGGACATCTTGCCGATGAGCGGGAATATAGCATTGCCGCCTTGATGCTGGATGATCTGAAAATCAAGTCTGTTGAGCTGATCACCAACAATCCCAAGAAAATCGATGCACTGAAAAAGCTGGGCATCAATGTCGTCAATCGAATTGCTATTGAAGTTGTTGCGCATGACGACAATTTGGGTTATTTAAAAACCAAGGCAAAAAAAATGGCGCACATGCTCTTTGAGCCAAAAAAGGAAAAGGATTAGCCTGCAGACGATTCGTTGAGTACAGTTTCTACCAGTTTTATCCAGTAAGCGGTACCGATGGGTAAGATATCATCGTTAAAATCATAATGCGGATTGTGTAACAGGCAGCCATTTTCAGAAGAGCCGTTGCCTATCCAGATATAACAGCCGGGTTTTTCCTGCAGCATGAAGGCAAAGTCTTCCGATCCCATGCTGGGAATCGGTTGTAGATCGACGCACTCTTGACCAACAACGGCTATGGCTGCTTTTAATGCCAGTGCGGTTGCTGTTTCAGCATTCAAGGTGACCGGATAGCCGGGGTTTTCCGGGTTAAACTTGATGTCTGCCTGCATGCCGAAACCCGAGCAGGTGGCGTTAACCAGTTGCACGATTTTTTCAGCGATGAGTGTTTGAACGCTGGCGTCAAAGCAACGGTACGTACCCCTTAACAGAACCGATTCCGGTAAGGCGTTCCAGGTATTGCCGGCATGGATCTGGGTGATGCTGACGACAGCCGAATACGCTGGATTAACGGTTCGACTGACGATGGTTTGCAAGGCATTGATGATATGTGCCGAAGCAACAATCGCATCATTCCCCAAATGGGGCATGGCGGCATGGGTCGCCTGGCCGGTTATGATGATTTCAAAGCAATCAAATGATGCCATCATCGGGCCTGGTTTGACAGCAAAATGGCCGGCCGGAATATCGGGAAAATTGTGCATGCCAAACACACAGTCGGCCGGGAATTGCTCAAACAAACCATCAGCGATCATTTGTTGTGCGCCCGCACGGCCTTCTTCGGCCGGTTGAAAAATAAAATAAATCGTGCCGTCAAAGTTGCGATGCTCCGCCAAATAGCTCGCAGCGCCCAGCAGCATTGCAGAATGGCCGTCATGACCGCAGGCATGCATTTTGCCATGATGACTGGATTTATGAGCAAAGTCGTTTTGCTCCTGAATGAATAGCGCATCCATGTCGGCGCGCAGCGCAATCTTTTTATTGCTGGTACCGGCTGAAAGCGTCGCGACAACGCCGGTTTTCCCTAAACCCTGATGAACCTCCAGGCCAAAACCGGTTAGCCTGTCGGCGATGAATTTTGCCGTTGCCAATTCTTCATAGGCGGTTTCAGGGTATTGGTGCAGGTGATGCCGCCATTGACGCATGTCCTCGTGCAATATTTGCCATTCATTTTTCATCGGCGTTCTTGGATCCATAATTGACAGCAGTGTAAAATCTTAACGGAGTCTTGTAACGGTATGTAGATAATCAGGTGGCCGGGTGTGGGTCACTCAATGTCATTAGAGAGCGTTGCGTTATGATTTTCGGAATGTGTAAGGAAGTGTTTTGAAGATCAAGCACTCAGAGGTGAGTTGGTATAGAGTTCAATCATGGACCCTGTATAAGAGTTATAGTCAGATTTTTAACCACCGGTGCTGACCGGTGGCTGGATGAGTTACATCTATTGTTGGAACGGTTAAAAACCAAATTCAGATTCATCAAAATCGTCGAATTGTTCTCTTAGCCGCCTTTTTTCCCAATAGATTTCGATTTTTCTACGCGCATCGCGCTTGATGGTTTCATTGTCGATACTTTCAGCGATCGATGTAATTTCGCCATCTTCGAAAATGTCATCGTCTTCCTGTTCTGTTGCCGGGGCGGGGTCGGGTGTGCCAGCTTTTGTACCAGCTTTGGGTGTTGTTTTATTCATGTTTTAAACTCACAAATCAATTAATGTTCAAATCCTAACATATACGCAAGTAAAGCCAAAAGATATGATCGCTACTTTTTTGAAGTATAGTTTCAAACCTGTATTAATTCCCGTTTGCTCATTATTTAGTCAAGATGCTTGCCAAGAGCTCATATTTTAAGCCGCTCTTCATTAAATCATAAAATGTTTTGGCTGGAATGCAAAAGCTTTTGTTGGACTATTTATTTCCAAAAAAATTTAATGGGATTTTTTAGTGCTGACTTAGGAATGGTACTTGAAGGACTTGGTTGATTTGTAGATGAATAATTCGATGAAAATAGTCACCAGTACTTGATGTGGATGGACTGCAAAGTAAGAGAGCAAAACGTTTTCTCTAAAGTAAGTGCAGACTGAGCGGAACCAAAGCTGGTTATTGGCTTTGGCTCCGCTCAGGGAACTGCATTGGTTATGAGTCGTTGACATGTTAAATGCGACTGAAAACCCGTCAACGATAATTTTTATGAGTCCTCTTTTACAAAGTCTTGGGCGTAGCTTTCCAGATGAGGAATATCAATGCGGTAGCCTTTTATCATCAGATGCCAATAAAGCCAAGGAAATCCGGTGGTTTTGCCCCAAAACCAGATAGCTCGGTTTTTCCTGGGGTCCAGAAACGGGAAGGACGGTGTTACTTTACCGTCATAGGAAAACTCGGCAAGCATGACCGTGTTTAATGAAGTGGTTAACGGACAGGAACCATAGCCATCATAACGCTCGGCGACTTGTTTGCTGTTGATCAGCCCTAGAATGTTATCAACGACGATGGGAACCTGCTTGCGCACAGCGGCGGCTGTTTTGGCGTTTGGCGTTGAGGTAGCATCCCCCAGGCCGAAAATATTGCTGAATTTGGCATGTTGAAGCGATTTCGGATGCACGTCAACCCAGCCGGCCGCATTCGCTAAAGGACTTTTTTTAATGAAGTCGGGTGCGCTTTGCGGCGGAGTTACGTGAATCATGTCAAAGGTTTTTGTGACTTGCTGTTTGGAGCCGTCGCTGCCGGTTGTTTCAAACGTGGCGATTTTTGCGGGGCCGTCAATAGCCACCAGGTTATGGTTGAAATTGGTTTTTATGCCGTAATCGGTAGCCACTTTCGATAAGGCTTTGGCAAAAAAGGGTACACCAAACATGCCGGGACCCGCATTACAAAATTCAATGGTAAATTTATCCAGAATGCCTTTCTTGCGAAACCGATCGGCCGCAAGATACATGATTTTTTGCGGGGCACCGGCGCACTTGATCGGCATGGGCGGTTGTGTAAATAAAGCCGTTCCTGATTGCGCATTCTGAATGCATTCCCAGGTGTATTCAACCGTGTCCGGTGAGTAGTTGCTGCACACATTGTTTTTGCCGATAGTCTCTTTCAGGCCCTGGATTTTATCCCAATCCAGTTGTAAACCGGGACAAACCACCAGATAGTCGTAAGAAACTTTATCGCCGGACCGCAAACTGACGGTGTTTTCATCCGGCTGAAAGGATTCGGCATACTCCTTGATCCAGGTGACACTGGGATGAATTAAATCTTTCTCGTTACGCATCGTTTCCTTGAGCGTATACGCCCCGCCACCGACAATCGTGAAACCGGGTTGATAGTAATGTTTTTCAGACGGCTCGATAATCGCAATATCGATGCTGGCGTTTTGACGACGCATGTTATTGGCTACTGATACGCCAGCTGCGCCGCCACCGACGATAAGTAGGGTATATTTTTGTGTCATGCAGACTCCTCTCTTAGTTGTAAAATCACTACGCAGAGTTGGTCACGCTCCGAAATGATTCATTTGTAGTTATAGATAGGTCAATTGTATTGAATAGACTCACCAAATGCTTGATTGTCCGGGTCAACAGAATATGTTTTGAACTATTTTATCGATTAAGTCAACTGATCTTTCGTATTCAAATGTTGATTATGTATCCTTTTTAGTTCTAAACAAGCCTGGTTATCAGAGGTCTCGTCATGCTGCTACCGGAGCTTCATTTAATTTGAAAAAGAGATACTTGAAAAAGCAGGTATGTGGTTCGACCGGGTCCTCCAGAGCAAAACCGCAGGGCAATTACCAGGAGTTTTGCAAGTGTCTCAAAACAGAATCAATTTTTGCTAAGCCGAGGCGCTATTCTTCGTTCAACGCCAATAATGGCCAGATTTAGAAGCCCCAGGTTTTTATCTTCGTCAATTTGCATGCCCATCATATAGAAAATGGGCATCCAGAAAGGATTAATCAAGATGCCACCCAAGATACATTTGAATGTACGCTTGCCATTTTTCAAGGGATTAAACGAATCGCCCAGTTCTAACGGTGGCTGTTCGCCAAAGGCTTTGGATAGGGGTTTTAGGATTATCTGATCATGCGCATCGATTTGTGTTATTGATACCTGAAGTTTTTGTTTCATATTGCGATAATTAATTCTGGCGACACTCGATGAAATCGCAAAGGTGATGGCAACCAAGGGCAAAAGAATGGAAGGCGGCACGAAGGGAGCGAAAAAAGTAGACATCATAACCAAACCAAAGCCCAGCATTAAAATATCCTCGCCGTGCTCAACATCCTTATCAATTCCAGCCACAATCGAATGTACCTTATCGTTGAAGGGGTTAGTCAAATAGCTTTTTTCTTTGTTCATCAGTTGCTCCCAAAAAATTAACGCTTTAACTGCTCAGTTAATCTGAATGCTGGATTTTGTCAAGTACCGACACTAAAAATCGGTGCTGAGATACGGCCTTATGTTTTGGCTTTTCGAGGGTATGCGCAAATACCCATTGCCCTCATTTGAGTTGAGTAATACAATAAAGTTCAATCAACTGTTTAAAACGAATGATGGGTATCCAGGAATCAATCAATTTGGAATCGACTTTTGATCGCTTGTTACAAGTTGCGGTTGAAGTGTTTGCGGAAAATGGTTTTCGTGCCACGACTGTGCGTGAGATTTGCTGCCGTGCGAACGTTAATGTGGCATCTGTCAATTACTACTTTCGCAGTAAGGAAGCACTTTATAGCAAAGCGTTGGCCTTTGCATTTGAGGAAGCGAATAGACGATATCCACAAGATGCAGCGCTTGATAAGCAGTTGCCGTCTGAACAGCGCCTGAGGTTTTTTATTGAAAATTTTCTACATAAATTGCTGGACGAGAGTCACCTGGGATTCCACAGCAAGCTAATCACTCGGGAAATTGCCGAGCCGACAAGGGCCTTGGATGAAATCATTTCTACCGCCATTGCGCCCAATTGCGCATTATTGGAAGAAATTATTCGCCAAATTTTGGGGCAGAATGCCACTAACGACAGTGTGCATCGCAGCGTTATTAGCGTATTGGGACAATGCCTGATGTATAAGCATTCGCGTTCGGTGATTGATCGCCTATATCCGTACGTGATTGCCGATCAACAGGCCATTCAAGCCACCGCCGATCATATCGTCCAGTTCTCATTATTCGCTTTGAATCGTTTGGCAGACTATCGGGAGGATTCTGCGCCATGAATCATATTGCCTTAAAAATGTTGATGGGAGACAGAGGGAAGTATCTAGGCATTGTCATGGGGCTGACTTTTGCTTCCCTGATTATGACGCAGCAACCCGCCATCTTCGTCGGTCTGATGTCTCGCACCTTTAGTTTTATATCCGATTTGGGCTTACCCGACATTTGGGTGATGGATAAAAAAGTGCAATTTGTCGATGACATCAAGCCCATGCAGGACACAGAACTGTATCGAGTGCGCGGCATATCCGGTGTGGAATGGGCCATGCCGCTGTATAAGGGCCTTCTGAAGGCCCGACTGGTTGATGGCACCTTCCAGACCTGCAACCTGGTTGGACTGGATGATGCGACCCTGATTGGCGGGCCACCGGTGATGCTGGAAGGCAAAATCGAAGATCTACGGCGCAGTGATGGCATTATTGTCGATATCGATGGCGCCAAGGAAAAACTGTCCAAACCATCGCTAATTCCCGGTGGCGAGCCAGTTCCGCTGAAAGTCGGCGACAGTCTGGAGTTGAATGATCGTCGCGCCATAGTTGTCGGAATAGCCAAAGTTACCCGTACCTTCCAGTCACAACCCGTGGTCTATACCACGTATTCCCGTGCCAAGAGCTATGCGCCCCGAGAGCGTAAACTGTTGTCGTTTGTTCTGGTGAAGGCTAAACCCGGTGAAAATCTTGATCAGCTCGCTCATCGTATCAGTGAGCGGACCGGTTTGGCTGCTTATACCCGCGATGATTTCAAAACACTCACCTATCAGTATTTTATGAAAAATACCGGTATTCCGATCAATTTCGGTATTTCAGTTCTTTTAGGCTTCATCGTTGGAGCCGCCATAGCCGGCCAGACGTTTTATAACTTCACGCTGGAGAACCTGCGTCAATTTGGTGTGCTTAAAGCGATGGGGACCAGTAACTGGACCTTGTTGCGCATGATATTGTTACAGGCGGTATTGGTAGGCAGTCTGGGTTACGGCCTGGGGGTGGGCTTGACGGCATTATTCGGATTTGCGATGCGCAATACCATTCTGGCCTTCAAGTTTCCCTGGCAGCTGTTGGTTTTCAGTGGCACCGGCGTAAGCCTGATTTGTGTGTTTGCGGCGCTGATCAGCATTCGTAAAGTTATTCTTCTGGAACCCGCCATTGTCTTTAAAGGCTAGAGCATGAGTACGCAGTCATTGGCGGTCAGTTGCCAGAATCTGGTTAAAACCTACGATACCGGTGGACAAAAAGTGACCGCATTGAGTGGTATCGATCTGGAAATTGCCATGGGTGAACTCATGATGCTGGTGGGACCTTCCGGATGTGGCAAAACCACATTGATTTCGGTCATTGCCGGTATTCTCGATCAGGATGAAGGCTCCTGCCGCGTGTTCGATGAAGATTTGCTACATATGAATAGCCGGAAAAAGCTGGATTTCAGAGCCCATAACATTGGCTTTGTTTTTCAGGCCTTCAATTTGTTGCCATCGCTCAGCGCTGCTGAAAATGTCTCAATTCCGTTGATTATCAACGGCATGAAACGCGGAGAAGCTGAAAAAAAAGCCTGCAAGGTTCTGGAACAAGTCGGCTTGGGGACACGAATCACTTCGATGCCATCACAACTTTCGGGTGGACAGCAGCAGCGTGTTGCCATTGCACGTGCTTTGGTCCATAGCCCGCGATTGATTGTCTGCGATGAACCGACCAGCGCGCTGGATCATGAAACGGGGCATACGGTTATGTCTTTGCTAAAAGAAGTTGCATTAAATAAAGACAGGGCTTTGGTGATTGTGACGCATGATGCGCGTATTTTTAATTTCGCAGACCGGATCGCCGAAATGGATGACGGTCACGTTGTCAACGTGAGGGACTCCCTGCCGTTCACGACTCATTGAATTATTTTCAGGCAAACACTATGCAAGTAAAATACGTACTTCCCATGCTGGCTATTTCCGGTTTCCTATTTGCCTGGTACTCGGTGGTTAACAGCAATCAGCAACAGCCGGTTGCTCCTGCTGTTGCAACTCCCGCATCAGCGCCTTTTAAATCATTTATCGCAGGGGCCGGCATTGTCGAATCTAAAAGCCAGAATGTAGCCATCGGTACCCCGTTGCCCGGTATAGTCAGCTCCGTAGCGGTGAAGGCGGGTGATTCCGTGAAAGCTGGGGCCATACTGTTTGCTCTGGACGATCGTGATGCGCGTGCCGAATTGACCAGCAAACAGGCGGACCTTGCCGCAGCGCTGGCCGAAGTCAGTGTGGCTAAAGCCACCGTAGCGGACAGTAAATCCCTGAATGATCTGGCTGAATCAGTCACGGACAGGCGGGCCATCAGTCGCGAAGAACTGCGCAGACGAGGTAATACCTTAGCCATTAACAAAGCCCGACTGGAAAGCGCATTGGCTACTGTAAACCAGGCTGAGGCTGGCCTGGACAACACTAAAACCACACTGGAACGACTTGTAGTTCGAGCGCCTATGGACGGCGAGGTATTGCAGGTGAATGTGCGGCCGGGTGAATTTGCACCCACTGGATTTTTGCAGAAGCCTTTATTGCTTTTAGGTAATCTGGATCAGTTGCATGTCCGTGTCGATATCGATGAAAATGATGCCTGGCGCTTTGACAAACACAGCCCGGCTGTTGCTTATCTGCGGGGTAATCGGCAATTCAGGGCTGATCTGGTACTGGCTTATGTAGAGCCTTATGTCATTCCGAAACAATCACTGACCGGTGACAGTACCGAGCGTGTCGATACGCGGGTGCTGCAGGCGCTTTATCGTTTTGAGCGAAGTCAATTACCTGTATATGTTGGTCAACAGATGGATGTATTCATTGAAGCCCGGGAGTATGGCGAGGCGACTAAGAATGTTGAAAAACTGGCCTTTTCAGACAAAGTCCGGCCATGAATAAACGATTAAGGATATGGCAAAAAATTACTTACCGATTGGGTGCCGAAAAAATTTTTGCGTTTGTCCTGTGCCCTTCGACTGTGCTCAGGAGAGCCTTGTCGAAGGATAGACGCAAAAATTCCGCTCCGTCGCAGCAAGCCATTCATGCTTCGACAAGCTCAGCACGAACGGCTTGCCGGGCGATTTTGCGTTTTCGGGAAGTTATTTTTAACGGAATCCTAAGCGCTGTTATTACCATATCACTGACCTTGCTCGGCTGTGCCGTTGGGCCCGATTATCAGCGCCCCGAATTACCGATACCCAAGAAATGGAGCGAAACAGCGCTTAATGCCAGTCTGGCTGATCGTCAGCCGGATAAATGGTGGAAAACTTTTAATGATCCGGTTCTCGATCAACTGATTATCGATGCCACTGTGGCAAATCTGGATTTAAAACAGGCATTAACCCGGGTGCAAGATGCGCGTACCCAGCGTTCGGCGACTATTGCTGCCGGATTGCCGAGTGTATCAGCACGCAGCAATCTCAGCCGCCGATTCAATAACACCACGGCCGGGGCAGGGTCGCAATCAGGTGGCTCAACGGTGGGTGGTGGCTTTGGCGTGGGTGGCCAGCATATCAATATTTTCCAGATCGGTTTCGATGCACAATGGGAGCTGGATTTTTTTGGCGGCGTTAGGCGGGCGGTTGAAGCGGCGGATGCCAACGTCGACACTGAAATTGAAAACAGCCATGATGTATTGATCACGGTCATTGGGGAGGTGGCGCGGACCTATATTGACTTGCGGGCCAATCAGAAACTGCTGGCCGTCGCTCAGGAAAATTTGACTGCACAGCAGGATACCTTTGCGCTGACCCAGGTTCGTCAACAAGCCGGGTTGGCCAGCATGCTGGATGTGGAACAGGCGCGCAACGCTGTCGCCAATACGGAAGCTACGATCCCTGTCTATCAGACGCTGGCCAAACAAGCCATGCACGCGCTCGGCGTTTTGCTGGGCAGAGAGCCGGGAGCCCTGGCTCTGCGCTTATCCCGTGAAGGGAAAGTTTCGGTAATATCGTCGCATGCCATTGTGAATCTTCCCTCCGAATTACTATTGCGCAGGCCTGATATTCGTCGCGCCGAACGGCAAATGGCGGCCGCGAATGCTGCGGTTGGTGTCGCTACCGCTGAGCTGTATCCCAAAGTGAATCTGGCGGCTTTTTTGGGTCTGCAAAATATGCGCATCACCGACTTTACGCCTCTCGGTAAATCATGGTCGGCGGCCTCTTCGATAAGTATGCCGATTTTTAACTGGGGTAAGTTGAATGCCAATATTAAAAGTAAAAAAATCCAGTATGAACAATCGTTTTTAAGTTATCAGTCAACCGTTCTCAATGCCTTTAAAGAAGTCGAAGATGCGCTGGTCGCTAATACAAATGAGCAGCAACGCTATCAATCATTGTCTCAGGCGGTTGAAGCGGATCATCTGGCTGCCGAACTGTCTGCCGAGCTTTATCAAAAAGGCTTGACGTCATTTCTGAATGTTCTTGAATCGCAACAGGCTCTCTTCCAGGCCCAGAGTAATTTAGTGGCCAGCGAAGCCAAAGTTGCCAGTAACTGGGTGGCGCTTTACAAGTCCCTGGGTGGCGGTTGGGAGAATTGATGATTCATAGCGATGGTTTTAAAGGTAATGAAAAAAATAAATTCACGGAAAATTTTAAAAATTGAAAAATTCACCATCCGTATCAGGAAATTCACACAATACGTTTTCATCATGTTCATTGATAATAATGTTTTTTGCAGACATTTTTAAATATGAAGTTTATTTTGATAGCCCTATTAAGTAGTTTGTTATTTCCCTTGTCGACATTAGCTCATGGTCCCACACCCCAAAAAGCTAAAGAAAGTATTGTTATCAATGCGTCAGTCGAAGCAGTCTGGAACGCGGTAAAGCAATTCGATGCGATTGCAAACTGGCATCCTGATGTAAAAGCCAGTGCTGGTGATGGAAAGCATGAATCTGGAGGAATTCGCACGATTACTTTGCAAAATAATGGACAGTTGATCGAGGAACTGGATTATTACAATGATCAGGATCACGAGTACAACTATCGACTCAAAACAGAAAATGTCAAAGCTTTCCCAACGAGTTCCTATTCCATATCGCTTCAAGTCAAGGCGGGTGACGATGCCGGCCATAGCGAAGTGTTATTAAAAAGTCGATTTTATCGTGGCGATACGGGAAATTCTCCGCCTGAAAACTTGAATGATGAAGCAGCAGTGGCGGCAATGAATCAGTTTTTTAAGAATGGTTTGGCAGGTTTAAAGCAAAAACTGGAAAACTAAATAACGACCAACTATTCGAGGTACTTGCAAATTTCTGTATGTGGTTCGGTGTCTCGGCAACTGCTCCCTGCGTCGCCTAAAGCGCCTACTGTCGGTGCCCTACCTCCTGCATCCATGCAGTCGACCACGAACGGGAAAAAAGTAAATAAATCCACACAAACTCCGTTCGCCTGTCGAAGGGTAATTAACAGGAGCTGTGCAAGTACCTCATTCGTTTTGTATTTCAATAAGGCCTTGTCGGCTTGCCAATAAGGCCAATTCTGTGAGCGTTTCCACCCCCATTTTTTCTTTGATGGCAGTGCCATGATTACAAACCGTTTTATAACTCAGACATAGTTTTTCGGCCGCTTTTCGGACGGTATAGCCATTAGCCAGTAAACAGAAGACATCGAATTCCCTCGGTGAAAGGAGTTTGATCTTTTCCGATTCATCCTGCTCTGTAGCCATGGAAACGGCCAATTGCTGGGCTATGTCAGGTTCAACGTAAGTGCCCCCTTGCGATATTTTGCAAACAGCGGTTACCAGAGTTTCAGGAAGACTGTTTTTAGTAATGTAACCTTTGGCACCGGCCTTAATCGCACGGGTTACATAAACCAGTTCATTATGGATGCTGAAGACCAGAACCTTGCAGGCCGGATCTCGATGAATCAGTCGCCTGATACTCTCATATCCGCCTATTCCGGGCATTGACAGGTCCATCACAACAATATCCGGCTGGTATTGAAAATAAAGCTGGCATGCGGATTCGCCTCGGTCAGCCTCATACACTTCGCCAATTTTGTCCGATAACGAGAGGTAGGTTTTGTAGCCGGTTCTGACGACCGCATGATCATCCACGAGTAATACATTAATTTTGTTCAGCACTGCAAATCTCCATAGAATGGTCTCATGATGCCTGTTTGAGGATTGTAAACACAGAGGAAAATTTCCTTTTTTGAAACCTGCGATTTAAAAAAATGGTCTGATTATGCACAACTCTCAGCCAAAGTTGCACGCCTTCAAGTAACCGTCGTACCGGCATGGATTGCCTGTCGACTGCAAGGATGCAGGAGGTAGTGCACCAACAGTAGGCGCTTTAGGCGACGCAGGAGCAGTTGCCGGATCCAGAGCACAAGGACGTGACGCGTCAAGTAACAGAAATCGCTGGGTTTACATCCGTGTAGCCTACCCCGGCAATCCATGCAGGGGTTACGTCCTCGGGGAATTCACGGGATCATCATCGTTTCTCTTTCGGCTGAAGCTTGTAAGCACTCAGGAAAAATTTTTTTGCAGGAATGACGCTTTTGTCAGCAGGCATCTTCAGTTGACGTGAAACTATTGGCCGAGCTGTTTAAAACCGATATTCCATGCCCACCCAATAGGCTCGCGGAGCACCCGGACCTATGAGGGTACTGCTCTGCCAGTCATTCGAGTTGTAATTCCAGCCACTGGGGCCAATGGTGCCCAATTCCGAGGGCGAAAACGGATTGATGCCCAATCGACCTGCCGAAGCGTAGCGGCGATCAAAGATGTTATTGACCAGGCCAAATACAGAGAATCCCTTGAACACCTCGTAGCGGGATTTTAGATTGAAGATGGCGTAACCAGGCACTGTGCCGGCATCCTTAAATTGACGACCTTGGACCATCACGTAGCCATCGCCGGTAAGGTTGGATTGCTCCCGGTAATTGAAAGCGCCTTGCGTGTGCTCGTTGTTTTCATTGCCGCGCACAAACGAGGAAGAATGCGCTACCATGGTGACGCCAAATTCCCATTGTTGTGTCAGATGCAGGTTTAATGTTGCATTGATATTGTGGAGAGGAACGCCGGGTATGCGATCGCCCGGGTTGACTTGAATCATGTCGACTGCTGGCTCCAGTGGCCGACCATCCTGGCCGTAGCTTGGAAAAAAGGAGTTTACGCGGTTTTCGGCACTGCTGTTGTGAGGGCTTAACATGATCCAGGGTGATTGAAAAGTGGCCTCGGTATAGCCGTAATTGACTCTAAAATCGACGATTCCCGCTTTACCCGAAAAACCGAATTCAATACCTTGACGACGTGTATCACCAATGGAGTCGAAAAAACTTCGGTTGGCTGTGATGCCGACCAGATAAATGTCGTCCTTAAGATCGGTTCTGTAGACACCGGCATTCCATTCCCAGTCACCAAAGACCTTTCCGCGC
This sequence comes from Methylococcaceae bacterium, assembly GCA_013140705.1. Classification (GTDB taxonomy): domain Bacteria; phylum Pseudomonadota; class Gammaproteobacteria; order Methylococcales; family Methylomonadaceae; genus JABFSH01. The sequence goes on along the minus strand of JABFSH010000038.1, from coordinate 90,461 downwards.
AAACCAAATTCATAGGAATTGGCAAAGATTTGCGGTAAAAAGGGATCGCCGGATAAGGTAGTTGGCAGCGTACATGAACCACCTATTGTTGAGAAACTTTTCGGTGCCAGTGGCGAATTGGGATCTCCCGGATTCTCAGGGACCAAAGTGCCATCAAATGCACATCCCAGTTCTACGCTGGATGGCGTTCTTGTGCCTTGACTCCAGTTAAAAAATAGATTCAGGTCTTTGTAAGGGACATCCAGTTCTTTAAAAGGTAAATAGCTGAAACCGACTGAAGGGTTAAACGAGCTATAGTCAAAAGTTTCCGAGGTTGGCGTTTCGCTATATTTTCCAATGCCATAATAAGGGTTTTGTGATTCAAAAACGTCTCGCATCCAGTTAGCCTGAATATTATAATTTGCGGCCGCCGGGCAGGAGGAAGGATCAGTGCCCGGACAGACAATAACCGTTGGACGAAACTGATTGGTATCGAGAATTTCGTGGAGGTTCTGAAAGCCTGCACGTGTTCGTGCTTTCATGTTATTTTTAACCCGTGTCTGATTAAAACGACCGGCAAGACTGAGATGCAAATTATCCCATGGGGAATAGGTCTCATTGAAATAGCCGCTAAAAGTCGTGGACTGTCCTGCAAATGCATTGTTGTGGATATCTTCGCGGCCCGCCGTAAAGACAGGGTCAATTTGCGAAGGATCGTTATAAACCCGATGGGTGGCATCAATCAAGCCTAAGCGCTGGCTGGTATCAAAATCCGTATGTGCGGAATCTATAGAGCCACCGACCATAAACTTGTGCTGATTGCCGTTCCAGTTCAGTTGCAGGGAGCCGCCGTCGGTTAATTGACCTATGGCTGTTTGACTCAGTACACCAATGGGTGTGCCATCAATCCAGCCACTGGGTGATAAATCGGGCCGTTGATTGCTTTGGTCACCAAAGGCACCATTGCGCGGGCCATTACTGACACGGGTATAACTTAACTGATCACAATCGGGGTCCATAGGTGGAACCTCGGCTAAAAAATTTTCATCACCCGGATTTAACGGGGCATTTAAGGTACCTGAATCGATGATGCCATCGAAATCAACATCCAGGCCGTAATCAGGAATGCCGTCCAGATTGGCATCCTGATAACGACAAATCGGCTGGCCCGTTCGGGTGTTGCCATCGGTGTTTAGGGGGTCTTCCAGGCCCCCGCTCATATCCCGGAAATCTTCGTAAATATCACCGGCAACAGAATTTCGACTACTGTCTCGACGATAAATCTGCCCCGTCAAACTCCATTCGTCATTAAAGAATAACTCGCCACCCAGGTTATATTGTTGCAACTCGTTTTCAGTACTGTCCGGTGACGTAAAGACAGCTTCCGGATGTTGTTTGTACAAATCAGTCGGAATCAGGCCATTACCCAGCAGGGTATTGCTAACCACCAGTGTACTAAAGCGCAGTGAAAACTTGTCTTCGCGCCAGTCGAAGCGCGCAAACCCCTGCATGACCTGTGACGGTGAATTATCCCGCCAGCCTTCTTCATCAAAGCCCGTGAAGGCCATAAACGCACCCAGCTTGCCGTTATTCCATCCCGCCGATAATTCTCCTTTTTTTCGATCCCAGGAGCCACCCTGAAAGCCAGCATTGACACCGGCATCGTCAAAACCATTCTTGGTTCGTAGTGCCAACGCACCCCCTAAGGTATTAAGGCCAAATAGCGGATTGGAGCCGGGAAAAATATCCATTCCTGATAAGGCATTCATCGGGATTAAATCCCAGTTGACCACATCGCCAAAGGGTTCATTGACTCTCACACCATCCAGAAATACTGACAGCCCCTGAGGGCTGCCAATCTGCGGAGATGCCGAAAAGCCACGATAGGTGATATCCATTTGAAAGGGATTGCCTTGATAATCGTTGACATTCACCGACTGCAGACGACTGTTCATCATATCACCCAGACTGGTAGACATGGATTCCCTAATTTCCTCACTGGTGATGGACTGCACGTTACCGGGAATTTGTTCCTTATTCAATTGCAAGCCTTCCATCGGGCCGATTTTAGTTGGCGCCTGACCCTCTACGACCACCGTTTCCAGTTCAATAATCGAAGTCTCGGGGGGCGCCGCAAAGCAGCAGGAAGACCAGGCCAGCTGCGAACTCAACAGGATAAAAAAATGCCGGGAACGCATTTGACACAATGATAGGGTAATAGGTGGTGGTTGTAGTTCCATATCAATGCGTGTTGAGTAAAAACGGAGTTCCTGAAGCGGGTCTGTGATGACCTGTCTGGCGGCACGCATGGTAGTAGGTATTGCCGGGATTTCAATGGGAAAACTTCCTGATAATGGCGGGATTTTTTCTAATTCTGTGTCGAGCCATATTCCCGTCGGGCATTTGTTTGTAGAATTCCGCGCCATAACAGCGGCTAAAGGTGTAATCGAACAGCCGTATTTCTTTATGAATTTCTTGAGCGATGCTACTGAAATAATGATGAAAACAACCGGTAAGACCCTCTGGGTGGCAGGGACTTTGATGGGCAGCATTTTGGCCATGGCATTGCTGTACCCGAATGGCAACCCGACATCGCCTCGAACCGGCGTCCTGAAGTCTTCCAAGAAAAATTCCGTGGCAGTCCCTCGCTTGCCTAGTCAAATTTCAGGGAGTATCCAGCCGTCAGCCGACGAATTTTTCGAGTTATCCGCTGCGCCTGATCCAGAAGGCATTGTCGCCGTGGCTAGCCTCCAAAAATCGATAAAGCTGCCGGGTGTATTTCGCGGGGACTGGGGTGAAACACCGGTTTACGTAAAGGATGACCGGGTAAATCACGAAGGTTCGGTTTATTTGAGTTTGCTGGATGATAATCAGGATCAGGTTCCGGCCCTAAACCCTGCCTATTGGCAACTGATCAAACCGGGCAAGGACAGGGACCCGGCGCTGTGCATGTCGCCAGCGCCGGGAGCCGATTTGGGTGAATGTGATTTTACGGGCGACCTGGTCTTGAAGGATCTGGATTTAAGTGGTGCCAATCTTTCAAAAGCGCGGCTCAGTGGCGATTTGGGTTTTGCTGATCTGAGTGGCGCCAATCTGAGTCGGGTGGCGGTGCTGGGCTCCCTCATTATTGGTCCGGACACCCGGATCGATCACGCCAATTTATCCGGCCTGCAATCGGACGGTAATAACCCAGTCATCGCTGAAAGCGCCGATATGAACAACAGCAATCTATCCAACGCCAATCTCTACGGTGCTCGCATGAAGGGAGTCAATCTGGAAAATGCCACATTGACAGGCGCCAAATTGACCGGAGCCGATCTGACCTCTGCTCAGTTTCAGGCGGCGTCACTCAGACAAAGCGATTTGACCTATGCCAATCTGTCTTCAGGCAATTTCAGCAATGCTTCCTTGAACGAAGCCAACTTGTCGGAAGCCAGTTTAATTGGCGCCGATTTTTCAAAGGCCAATCTTCAGCAAGCGAATCTGGCCGGTGCCGATCTGAGTGAGGCTGATCTTTCCGGGGCCAACCTAAGCGGCGCCAATTTTGTCGGTGGTCAGGGTGCCGAGACGGCACATATTGATCGCCAAACCAATTTCACCTCCGCCATCTGCCCGGATGGCGTGACGGTGGATGGAACCCAGGTGACGACCTGTGTCGGGCATGGCTTTTAATGGCATACCCATCAAGGAAGAACTTATGATGTCTGTTAATCAGCTTAGGTGACTGAGTGACAGATGAATTTTAATAACGACTAAAAATATTGAGAAACAACCATGAACAAGATCGCACTACGCAGCTTTACGCTAGGCTCCTTATTATTTGCTTCAGTTCCTGCAATGGCAACCGGCTTCGTCGTTCTGCCAACTACGGGTTTTCCTGTTGCTGGGGGGGCTTCGGCCTATACCCTCTGCAATGTTACCGGTGACTTTGGATCAAGCCCTGATGGTTCGATCCCTCCCACTTTTACACCTGCACCGGGGGCCAACAACACCTGTGCAATCCCCAGTATTCCGACCGGTTATGCTCAAACAGCCAACATTGTTCGAAATATCGTTATGAGAAATGCGTATACCCGGAATGCAAATGTCACAGTGGGCACGGTTACCGATCGTGTATGGCGGAGTGGAGCGAGCTGTATTTACGGCGCCAAGATCAGGCTGAACAACATCGATTATGATCGCAGGGCGAGCAGTCCGGGAACACAGTATTTCGAAATTAACGACATTCTTCGCGCTGGCTTTAGTACACGTAGCCCGGCTGTCGCCTACCAATTTTCAGCAAACTCTGATGACGTGTTGTATCGGGCGGGTTCAACGTTAACATCTATAGTTCATCGTCCGGGTGATTCTCCTCAGCCATTAACTTCATTGGCGCCTATAAGCCTGAATTGGGTGGATTTCACGACCGATGTAAACTTTCGTGACGATGATGGGTCGTCCGTCAGGGATTCATCGTGGTTATTGGTAAGAAGTACCTGCACACCCGCCGCTCCTGCTGCGCTGACAGGTGCCTTAAAATTTCGCCAGATGGGACAGGAAGGTCAGCCCAACATTGAGGTCAGTGTGCCGGGTTATGCACCAGTAAATGCGAATATAAATCCGTAATACAGCATTTAAAACACAATCCTCCCTTCTATACCCAATCAGCAGGGTACTCACTTTGGGCCGGGAAATGCCGGCCCATTGATGCATTGTGGATGGGATGAAAATACCTACCCGGTTGGCTAAAGTTTTCCATCGAAAAACCTCTTCACCACTTATTCAAACGTACATCATTCACCACCGCTAGGGTTGAGAAAAAAAATTTCTCGGATGTTCAGCAGCATCAGAATCAAACAAGAATACAGGACTTATTCTCGATTCAATTTCAGGAATTTTCCCGATAATTTCTGGGTAAGTTCCGTAACGGCACTCTTACTTGTTCAAGTAACATTATTTGAGCAGGGCTATGCGTTATCTCGTCGAATATGACAAACGTTTTGATCAAGAAAGCGAGTTAACAGGTTAAGTTCTATCGGTGCGCAAGGCCCTGCTTTAAAAATAAGAAAATAACTAACCCAAGAGGAAAAACTATGCGGATTCCCAAATGTACCCGCACCGCTGTTATATCTGCGATGTTTGGCGGTGCCCTATTGACGGTTTCACTATCGGCCCAGGCCAATAAAGAACTGGACAGGCTGTCGAAAGAGGACACCAACTGGGTCATGCAGACCAAAGACTACAGTGCGACGCATTTTAGCAAAATGACCCAGATAAACACGCATAATGTCCAGCATCTACAACCCGTCTGGTCTTTTTCTACCGGTGTGTTGAATGGACATGAAGGTGGCCCGTTGGTGGTTGACGGCATTATGTATGTGCATACGCCCTTTCCAAATAATATCTTTGCTATCGATCTGGATACGCCCGATAAAATTTTATGGGAGTACAAGCCCAAGCAGAATCCCGCCGCCCGTGCAGTTGCGTGCTGTGATGTTGTGAACAGAGGCTTGGCCTATGCGCCCGGGACATCAGAGTATCCTGCAACCCTTTTCCAAAATCAATTGGATGGCCACATCGTCGCGTTGAATGCCAAGACTGGTGAGTTACTCTGGAAGATGGAGAACTCCGATATTGCTATGGGCTCTACGTTGACTATTGCTCCGTTTGTGGCCAAAGACCTGGTTATAGTCGGTAGTTCCGGTGCAGAACTGGGTGTTCGCGGTTATGCAACAGCGTATAACATCAAGGACGGCAAACAGGCATGGCGCGTCTATGCTACAGGGCCTGATGAAGATATTAAGTTAGCCAGGGACTTTAACAGTGCTAACCCCCATTATGGCCAGTTTGGTCTGGGACTCAAAACCTGGGAAGGCGACGCCTGGAAAATCGGTGGCGGTACCAACTGGGGCTGGTATGCCTTCGACCCTGATCTGGATATGCTCTATTACGGCTCCGGTAATCCGGCGCCATGGAATGAAACCATGCGCCCGGGTGACAACAAATGGACGATGACTATTTGGGGGCGTGATATCAATACGGGTGAAGCTAAATTCGGTTATCAGAAAACGCCTCACGATGAATGGGATTATGCCGGCGTTAACTATATGGGATTATCCGAACAGCTGGTTGACGGCAAAATGACCAAATTATTGACCCATCCTGACCGTAACGGCCTGGTCTACACCTTAAACCGTGAAAATGGCACCTTGGTCAATGCCTTTAAAATTGACGATACCGTCAACTGGGTTAAGAAAGTTGATTTAAAAACAGGTTTACCGATTCGCGATCCTGAATATTCTACTCACATGGATCATGAAGCCAAAGGCATCTGTCCTTCTGCCATGGGATATCACAACCAAGGTATCGAATCCTACGATCCCGAACAAAATCTGTTTTTCATGGGGATCAACCATATCTGTATGGATTGGGAGCCCTTTATGTTGCCGTATCGTGCAGGTCAGTTCTTTGTCGGCGCGACCTTAAACATGTATCCGGGCCCTAAAGGCACACTGGGACAAGTTAAAGCGATGAATTCAGTCACGGGTAAGTTTGAATGGGAAATTCAGGAAAAATTTGCCGTCTGGGGCGGAACCATGGCAACCGCCGGTGATCTTGTTTTCTACGGTACCTTAGACGGTAACATCAAAGCCCTGGATTCGAGAAGTGGTAAAGAATTATGGAAATTCAAATTGCCTTCCGGCGTGATTGGACATCCGATTACCTTCGGCCATAAAGGCAAGCAGTATGTAGCGATTTATTACGGTGTTGGTGGCTGGCCGGGCGTCGGTCTGGTTTTCGACTTAAAGGATCCAACCGCCGGCTTGGGTGCCGTAGGTGCCTTTAAAGAACTGGCTCACTACACTCAACAAGGTGGTGGTGTGATGGTCTTTGCCTTGGGCTATTAAAACTGTGTATCAAGGTTGGGTTGCTGACAACAGCAATTCAACCAGCTGATGAAATAGATTTTAATAAGAATTCACGAGACCCTAATGCAAGCAAAAAAGATACTTCTTAATACGGTGCTATTGGGTGTTGGTTTAATTGCAACCGACATTAGCGCTATGGAGAACAATACACTCAAGGTTTGTGCAGCCGAAGACGAAATGCCTTACTCCAACCAAAAAGGAGAAGGTTTTGAAAACAAGCTGGCACAACTGATCGGCAAACAACTCAACAGAAAAGTTGAGTATGTCTTTTGGACCGATCCACGCTATTACATACGGGATTTTCTGGAAAAAGGGCAATGCGACCTGACATTGGGGGTCGATAAAGGCGATCCGAGGGTCTTAACAACGAAACCCTATTATCGTTCCGGGTATGTGTTTATTTATCGGGAAAACGCTAATTTCGAGTTAGAAAATTGGGATAGTGACATTTTGAGGAAAGTAAAGAATATCGCTGTCGTACCTGGTACGCCGCCCGAGGTGATGATGCGGGCGATTGGACGATACAACGATATGTTTAATTACTCACAGGAGTTGGTGGGCTTTAAATCCCGGCGAAACCAGTATGTCAAATATGAACCATCGAAACTGGTTTCAGAAGTGTCATCGGGACATGCCGAAATTGCTGTGCTATGGGGGCCGTCTGCAGCACGCTATGTCAAGCAATCTGCAACGCCATTGGAAATGACGGTTATTCCGGACAACAGCGTTCGAGCCGATGGACAAAAAGTTGAACATCACTTTAGTACATCAATCGGTGTCAGGAAAAATGATCCAACCCTGCTGGCTCAATTAAATAAGGTTATAGAGGATCAACAAGACGACATAACCGATTTACTTGAAGAAGAAGGAATTCCACTGCTGGATGAATCCCCAAATGAAAAATAACCCAACAAGAAATAGGTTCAAGATGAAAATAAAACAAATAATAACCCTATCAACTATCGGCCTGGTGCTGGCAACGGGTTCGGCCGAAGCGGAAATCACTTTCCGGAATGCCATTACCGGACAGCCGCTGGATATGAGCTTTGCCAAAAAGGGTGGTGATACACCGGCATTCAAACAATTCATTGAAGACGGACGCAATCCCTACAACGGTGATAAAGAAGCCATACAAAAAGGTCACGATCTTTTTATGACGGCTTGCTCCGGTTGTCATGGCCACAATGCCGAAGGCAAATTAGGCCCCGGTCTGGCTGATGATTACTGGACTTATCCCGCCAACGCAACCGATCAAGGCCTGTTTGAAGTCTTGTTCGGCGGCGCTAACGGCATGATGGGGCCGCAATATGTCAATTTGAATACTGATGAAATGCTTTTGATTATGTCTTGGATACGCGACATCTATACAGGTGATCTGCAAAAAGCCAAGTGGTTAAAAAAATAAAGAGGATAAACCCATGAAAAAAATTGTATTCCTGAGTGCCAGTTTAATTTTGGCAGCAATATCGTTATCTGTAAGCGCCTATGATGGCCAAAACTGCAGCGAACCGGGTGTGTGTTGGGAACCCAAGCCTGGCTATCCGGATAAAGTGGCCGGCAGCAAGTATGACCCGAAACATGACCCTAACGAACTGAATAAACAATCACAATCGATTAAAGAAATGGAAGCCCGTAATCAAAAACGCTGGGAAAACCTCAGTAGAACCGGCAAGTTTGTTTATGACGTAGAAGATATCCACTAGTGGTTCGCTTGCAACAGAGTTGCTTCGTTTCGCTGTCGAGCGAACGAAACAGGCCGTGCAAATAAAGAACCTATAATAATTTAATAATGCTTCGATAGGCACGAACGGGCAAGTTTATGTTTTAACCAAAACTCCGTTCGTATTGATGCCCAGTGGGTATTCAGCTTGTCGAAGTGCAATCTTTAGGGTTTACCTAAGACAATTTCCCCACTTACTCCGGTGTCTCCGATACTGGAGTCTTTTTAACGAAATAATGATTACCAACCCAAAGCTAAGTGACTGGCGTGAAAATGCACTCCAGTTCGAACAACAAATTAATCATGTTTTGCTGGGCCAGCAGGCGGCTGTCAGAGCAATCGTTCTGGCGGTGTTTGCCCGTGGTCATGTGTTGCTGGAAGGCAATGTCGGTGTCGGGAAAACAACCCTGCTCAGGGCCATTGCCCATAGTCTGGGCGGTGACTATCAACGCATCGAAGGCACTATCGACTTGATGCCGGCCGATTTGATTTACTATACCTATATCAATAATGAAGGCCGTCCGTGTGTCGATCCCGGACCCTTGCTGAAACAGGGTGAAAAACTGTCCACGTTTTTCTTCAACGAAATTAATCGTGCTCGGCCGCAAGTGCATTCACTTCTGTTGAGAGCGATGGCTGAGCGGAGTATTAGTGCCTTTAACCGTGACTATTTGCTGCCTCATATTCAGGTGTTTGCTGACCGCAATCGTGTTGAGAAGGAAGAAACGTTCGAGCTTCCGGCAGCAGCCAGAGATCGGTTCATGATGGAAGTCAGTCTGGACACACCCGTTGAGGATGCGGTTCTGGGCGAACTGATGTTTAATCCGCGTTTTCACGATACTGACCAATTAATCGGCAGCATGGAAAATAGCGGCATACCCTATTACCAGCTGAATGACTTTGCACAAACGCTACAGCATAGTATTCAAACCAGCCCTAAACTACGCGACTATGCGTTGAGTCTTTGGAAAGCGACGCGAAAACCGCAAGACTACGGTATCCGTTTAGCGGATGTCGACATGTCGCAATTGTTAAGTGCAGGGGCTAGTCCTCGGGGAATGAGTTATCTGATTCGTTGCGCTAAAACATGTGCCTGGCTGGAAGGCAGAGAACATGTATTGCCGGAAGATTTACAAAGAATTTTTTATTCATGTACGGCCCACCGGCTCTTTTTAAATCCGATGTATGCCTACAGAAAAGAACAACTGCTGCCTGAATTGGTGACCAGTATTTTAAATCAGGTTGCTGCTCCCTGATAACAGAAACACCCATGACAGAACCTTTGTTTTATCGCCTGCCTTGGCAATCCGGATCAGTTTATCCAGGTGCGCATCCCGGACAAATGACAGGTGCAGGACAGCTGTTCAAACGCCATGAACCGCTTATTGCCAGTCCTGACCCCAGACGCATTGATATTCGTGCGACGATACTCGATCCGTTTGGCAATTATCGGGTTCGTGTTTATCATCAGCAAAGTAGCGTTAATGTTTATTTGATCGCTGATTTGTCGGCATCAATGGGCTTTGCCAACAAAAAATCAACCTTGATTCAATTTCTACTCACAGCCGCCCATTCTGCTTTCGGTTATGGCGACAAATTCGGATTTATCGGCTGCACCGAAAATAGACAACATCAATGGCTGTTACCTCCTGGTCAACAGTTAGGTTCCATAAAGTCATTAGTCGAACAAATCAAGACAACCCGCTTTACCGGGACAGCTAACGGATTACTGCAAGCAGCGGCTTATTTATCTTCTCGTCGTTCGCTGGTATTTTTACTGTCCGATTGTCACTTTCCTCTTGCTCAGCTCCGGGAAATACTGCGATCTCTTCAAGGTCATGATGTCATTCCCTTAGTGCTTTGGGATCAGCAAGAAACGACCGACTTGCCTTCGTGGGGTGTGATTTCTTATCAAGACATGGAAAACAACGAAACTCGCACGCTGTTTATGCGTCCGGCATTACGCCAAAAAATAATTGACACCTATCATCAACGGCAACTCGATGTGAAACACTGCTTCAGGTCCTTTGGTATCGAGCCGTTATTCATCAACGATGCTTACAGTACGCAGTTGATCAATGGCTATCTGCATCAGAGAGCGGCATGAGAATCCTGTTAGTTGCATTGCTTTTGTTGGCCGGCTGTTCGGGCTCGAATAATCAGGCGGTCAGTTATTTTCATATTGAAACGCCCCGGCCTTTCGGTTATGTCATCGGCGATGAAATCCCTCAGCGTATTATTATCGAAACACGTCCGGATGTTACCCTGCAAACCGCAAGTTTGCCTGCCAAGGGCCCCATAAACCGCTGGCTTAATTTAAATCGAATTAGCGTAATAAACACCGGACAGCATTATCAAATCGATTTGCTCTATCAGGTGTTTTACGCGCCGCTTGAAGTGAAGATGTTAACCCTTCCGGGTTTCAAAGTGTTACTGAAACAAGGTGAACAGACTGATAGCCAAATAATCCCCGATTGGTCGTTTAACCTGTCGCCGCTTAGAGAGTTGGCAGTGCGCAAAAGCGATGACGGTGAATACATGCGGCCTGATGCGGCGCCGTCATTACTACCGAATACACTGAATGTTTATGGTTTGGTTGTCAGCCTCTGTTTGGCTTTCCTGATAGCGGCCTATCTCTGTTTTTTGTATGGATACTTTCCCAAGCTATTGCGACGGACTCTGTTTAAGCAAGCGTTACGAAAAATTGAAGCTTTGTCAAAATCAGATATGGATCAGGCCTTAACAACAGTTCATCAAGCCTTGAATAGTCTTTACAGACAACCATTATTTCACAATCAATTAAGCCATTTTTTCCAGCTTAATCCACAGTATCAACAGATGAGTTCGGAACTGGATTGGTTTTTCACCTATTCCAACCGTTATTTTTTTACCAGTGGAATGGTCGTTGTCCAACTTGATTTGGAAAAACTCAAAGAACTTTGCAAACAATGCCGGAAAATTGAACGAGGCAGTCAATGAATCTGGCAGTTGATTCACCTTGGCTTTTATCAGGTTTGGTTTTGGTGTTGTTGCCATTGTTTAATAGTGGCATGCGCTTAACGCCTAATCCATGGCTGACCATGATCCCTACCGACAGTATGTCCACTTTGTTGTCACTGTTATTGCGATTGATGGCTATGGCAGCAATCGCCGGTCTGGTCCTTGGCATGGCCGGGCTGCACCGCACGGAGCAAAGTATCGAGCGCATCGGTCAGGGTGCCCATATCGTGATCTTGCTGGATCGCAGCAATAGCATGGATAACAGTTTTGCTGGTAAAGCACCGAGTGGTAAAGAAGAATCAAAGGCCGATTCAGCACGTCGCTTACTGTCCGAATTTGTCAGTCAACGTAAATCGGATTTAATCGGTGTTGCTGAATTCAGTACCGCTCCATTATTTGTAATGCCGCTCACCGAAAACAAACAGGCTGTACTGTCAGCCATAGCGGCCACGTCGACACCCGCTCTAGCTTATACCCATGTCAGTAAGGGTTTGGGCATGGCCTTGTCATTTTTTCAACAACAGGCGGTTACCGGTTCACGCATCGTGCTGCTGGTTTCAGATGGAGCGGCTGCTGTTGATGCCGACAGTGAACAGAAATTGCGGGAATGGTTTAAGCAACAACAGGTCAGGTTGTACTGGATTTTTCTGCGTACCACCAATAGTCCCGGTATTTTTGATAAGCCCCTGGACAGTCGCGACGATAACGCACAGGCCATGCCTGAACTCTATTTGCATAAATTCCTTTCCAGTCTGGGCAGTCCGTATAAGGCCTATGAAGCTGAAAGTCCGAATGCGCTCAGGGATGCCATTGCTGATATTAATCGACTGGAAAATCTGCCGATGTACTATCTGGAGCGGGTCCCCAGACTTGATTTAACCGACCGTTGTTATCAGCTTGCCCTGCTGCTGATGACACTACTGCTGGGGGTCAAATACTTTGAGGTCAACGTCAAAAATGATTAGAACCCTGCGACACAACATGATTTGGGGTGCATTGGCATTCAGTATCATTGCAGTTATTTTTCATGCCTGTTCTCTTTACAGTGTTTACCGTGAGAACCAGCTGATAGTGCAGTTAATTGCCGGAAGGGATGTCGATGTTAACAACGTGGTATCCGGACCACCTGAATTGAGACTGGCACGAGCGCTTTATTTCAAGCAAAAACACCGATACGACGATGCTCTGTCGACACTGAGTTTGATCCTGGATAAAGGTGACCGGCATTTTCAAGCGCAAGCCCGCTACAACCTTGGTAATCTGTATCTGGAACAAGCCGTAGAAAAGGTAGAGGCGATGCACATGAATGAGGCCCTGCCGCTGGCAGGATTGGCGAAACAGACTTACCGTCAGGCTCTGGCGCTGGATAGTCAAAATTGGGATGCCAAATACAATCTTGAAGTTGCGATGCGTCTGCTGCCGGAAATGGATAGGGTTAACAGTTCGGACGATAATCAAAACAGTCAGAAAGCGCAATTTTGGACTACCGTTCCGGGATTTCCCCGCGGTTTGCCTTAAATCAGATGAACTTTAGCTTCGATAAAAAAGATTATCGCCTCTGGTGTTTGCTTATCGCGTTGACGGCAATGCTTGTGTTATTTGTGCGCCCGACCCAACAACAGAAATATCCGGTCTATAACTTGACCTTTATCATCGATATAACCCGCAGCATGAACGCAACGGATTATCAACTTAACAGCCAGGCGGTCAGTCGTCTGCAATTTGTTAAAGACGCATTGCGAAAAATAATCACAAATCTCCCGTGTCAGTCTAAAGTTGGGCTGGGATTGTTCACCGAGAGACGTTCAACGTTATTATTTGAACCAATAGAAGTTTGTTCGTCGTACGCCGAAATTGACACGACACTGAGCAAAATTGACTGGCGCATGGCGTGGGCAGCCGACAGCAACATCGCCAAGGGTTTGTTGAGTACGCTTGAGATGCTCAAAAAGGGTGAAAGCCGCATTGTATTTATTACTGACGGGCAGGAGGCACCTCCAGTCAATCCGAATTATCGAGCTGACTTTTCCGGACTGAAAGATAAGGTCAAGGGTCTTATCATTGGAGTCGGTGGCTTGCAGGCGGTACCCATTCCCAAGTTTGACTCAAACGGTGCGCCGACGGGCTTTTACTCGGAAGACGATGTGCCGCATCGATCCACTTTTGGTCAATCCAATCTTGATCCATCGCAAATTGAAGGCTACAACGCCCGGAATGCGCCTTTTGGAAGTCAGGCGATCACCGGCACTGAACATTTGACAGCGCTACATGAAACGTATTTGGAGCAGCTGGCAATCGAATCCGGTCTGGGTTATGCCCGCTTGACGGATAGTCAGAATCTAAAAATTGCCTTACAAAATCCGGAATTGGCAATCTTAAGGCCGGTACAAGTCGATATCCGTTGGCATTCGGCCTTACTGGCCTTACTGATGCTATGCATTATCTATAGCCCCGATCCTAAACTGCTGTTGCAATTTTATATGAGAAGAATAAAGAAACAGCATTCTTAAACAATTTTAATGAGAACACACCATGACTTTGCAAAACTTTTTATCTAATCACAATCTTTTTATGCTGCGCCTGTTTTTGTCATCACTTGGCGCCTGTATTGCCTATACCTATCGGCATGCAAGCCACGATTACTGGTTGCTGATGCTGTTTGTATTTAGCTTGATTGCGATGGCACCCGCGTATTTTCGGTTCAAACAGTCTCATGCGGATTCGAAGGGGCTGGTGACACAAGCCTTACACTGGAGCGGAGGCCTGATTACAGGCAGCATTGTATATGCCTACCATGTTTCGGGAAGAATTTTTCATGAAGAGGCCGGTTTGATCGTGCTGTTGATTCTGGCCCTGACAACCTATCTGGACGGCGTTCGCACGGGGTGGCGGAGTGTTTTTGTCGGCATTTTCCTGGTATTGACAGCGATCAGTATTGCCTATTTTGACGACTATATTTGGCAACTGATAATCCTGGCGATATTAGCGGCGATTGTCAGCCACTTTGCTAATTCAGAGGTAGCACTTTCCAAGCATTCATCGCATAAATTTCTGTAAGCTAAAAACTATAAAAATTATGTTCTCTGTAATCGTGTTTATAATAGGCGTCAGCAAAAAATGAGCGAATCATATTTTGTTATACGTGATCTGTTTTTGGAGAATTTTATGAAAAATAATGCGCTTGGAATTACAGTTGCCTTAGGCATTCTATCAACTGCTTCAGTGAGCTATGCAGGCAGTCAGACCGTAGATACATGTATTGCAGCAATACAAAAGCAAAAACCTGGTGAAATCATAAAGCTGGAAAAACTGGATGTGTCGGGTAAGCCGTTTTATGAGTTCGAAATAAAGGATTCCAGCGGCGCTGAGTGGGAGTTTATGTGTAATGCCAAAAATGGCAAAATTACCGAAACTGAAAGCGAAGCCGACAATGCTGATGCCGAGGTATTCAAGAAAGGCATGAAAGTTACCGAGAAAAATGCTTCAGACATTGCCCTGAAAGCCTATCCCGGCAAAATTGCAGAAGTCGAATATGAAATTGAAAGTAACGGCGATGCCAGTTATGAATTTGATATCATCAGCGACAAGGGAATTGAAACCAAGATTGAAGTGGATGCAGTCAGCGGCAAAATTATCGAGGTTTCCAAGGAAGAATGGGAAATAGGCGAAGAGACAGACGAAAAAAGATAAAGAATAATTTTCGGTTCCTGCGCCATAGGCAGGGAAACGGAGTTGCCTGTTCTCCACAGTTTCCAAGGATAGACTCCGGGTGTCGTTCAAAGTTAAGTTCGAAAAAGATATTTTCCTATGGCGAATAAACCGTCATCGGTGAATAATGGCGGGTTTACCAGTCATAAATTCAACGTACAATGAGTTTACGCTATCAGCTTAATATCAGGATTTTTCTTTCTTCCCTTTGTATTTTGATATTGGGTGGATCGATAGCGATTTGGCAGGCGCGAAATGCCGTTGAAAAGGAAGTCGATTCATCCATCAATCTTGCGCTGCAGTTGATTACCTTCAGCCTGTCTCGTGCATCTCAAGCAACGCCAACGGAAACTGACTGGCTGGCGGAACTGAATGCTCTTAAGGAAACCCGCCACCTGAGCATTCAGTTTAAAAAGGCATCCGGACAAATCATCGATTTCACTCACGATAACCCTTTGACAGAGGCAGGGAAAAAGCCTCCGCAATGGTTTATAAATCTCGTTGGGGCTCAGTATCCAAAAGCCGAGCATGATATCACCAGCCCCAGCGGTGAACCCATCACGCTGGTGATTCGAGCCAATCCGCTGGATGAAATCACGGAAGTCTGGCAGGAAACCCTGGCATTTTTTAGTTCCATTTTTGGATTGACGCTGTTTACTTTTTTGGCCGTCCAGGTGGTATTTAATAAGGCGATAAAAGCCATCGCCATTATTGTTAATGCGCTAAAAGTTATTGAAACCGGGCAATATCAGCAAAAACTGCCGGAATTTTCTACCCAGGAATACGACAGTATCGCCAAAGCCATCAATCATATGACCGGCGTCTTGAATCTGGCGCAACAGCAGAACAGGGCCCTGACTCAGCATTCACTGGAAATCCAGGAAGATGAAAGACAGCGGCTCGCGCAGGAATTGCATGATGAACTGGGGCAATCGCTAACCGCCATTAAAGTGACGGCCATTACCGCCACCCATCAAAAAGCCAACGTGGCCAAAGCTACCGAATCGATTATCAGTATTTGTGACCATTTGATCAAGGTAGTGCGTTCGATGATGCATCAATTGCACCCGCTCATTTTAACCGAACTGGGTCTGAAGGCGACTCTGGAAGATTTATTGAATCACTGGTCGATCCGTTATCCGGGGTTGATACTCGATATGACCTGCCCGGATGAGGTCGATCATATGGAACAAAAAATCACCATTCAGATATTTCGAGTTGTGCAGGAATGCCTCACTAATGTCGTGCGTCATGCGCAGGCAAAGAAGGTGACTGTCGATTTGGAAGTTAAGCATGAGACCGGGGCTGGAAAAGTACTAAGGCTGGAAGTTAACGATGATGGACAGGGATGTTCAGCAGAAATGATCAAGTCGGGTTTTGGTTTATTAGGGATGAGAGAAAGAATTAATAGTCTGGGCGGTGAATTTGGTATTCAAACCCAGCCTGGCCACGGCATGCGTGTCATAGCCCGTATTCCGCTGAAATGAAAAACCGGATAAAAGTCATATTGGTTGACGATCATGCCGTTGTCAGAGCCGGTTTTCGACTGTTGTTGTCTACAGCAGAGCATATCGATGTCATTGCCGAAGCCGAGCGGGGCGAGCAAGCCTGTCAGCTGTATCTGGAAAAACAGCCCGATGTCATGGTGCTGGATTTGTCGATGCCGGGCATTGGCGGCCTGGAAAGCATACGGCGAATTTGCAGTCGTGACAGCCAGGCCAAAATTCTGGTGTTTAGTGTTCATGATGAAATGGTCTATGTGAATCGTGCCATGAGTGCAGGGGCAAAAGGTTATATCACCAAGAACAGCGCTCCCGGCATCCTGATTAGGGCCATACAGAAAATTGCGGACGGAGAGACCTATATTGAACCGGGTTTGCTGACAATTAAATCTGAAGTGAATAATGCGGCGGTTTATCGAACAGTCATTGATTCGTTGTCGGCTCGGGAATTTGATGTGTTCCGCTTGCTGGCGAAAGGCTTGACGGTTCACAAAGTAGCGGATGAACTCTGCCTGGGGTACAAGACCGTTGCCAATTATGGCACGCAAATCAAAAGTAAACTGAAGGTGTCGACGGTCGCCGAGTTGGCGCATATTGCGATGGTGTTGGGGATCATGAAAAATTGAGCACGGCGAGTTTGTTCGTCTAAATAGCCTGCATGATGCTTTTCTCCAGTAGTGTCAAGACACTATTTATGCCCAAGGCTTTTCAAAATTTCTTTCAAAGGAACCAGGTTCATGGTCATCCTGAATAAAACCTCGTTATTCTGCAACAGGCCATAACATTGATAGGTTCTCAACAAGATGTTGGTCTGGTTGAGTTTGTTTTTAGGGGACTCCGGCAGTTGCTTGACCAGAATATGCAACCTGTCATGACTGCGGAGTTGGCTGACATAATGGCGGTCTACTGAGATTTCATGGGATGTGTAAACCATGGGATTACGTTTAAAGTCATGATGCTCCAGCTGGGCTTTTTCCAGTAATGCGCCTGACGCCAGGCTGCAAGGGAAAATTTCCGGGTAATGTGCGATTTGTGCCAACTCATCAAAATAGTCGGACTGTTCGGCTAACGATCCGGATAAAAAATTTTTAACCGAGCCGTTATTCATGTATTTTCGTTTTAGAAAATAATCGGTATCAGGAACAATCGTTCGGTCCGGCGTTTCGTTCAGGTCGGGTAAATTATCAAGCAGGGTATCGGTCAAAAATAACGGCGATTGTGTTTCTTTTTTAAAGCCTAATAACACGGTTTTACCGTCCGATTTCATGGCGATACGGTTGCCAAGCGTCAGTTCGGGAATGGTGGTGTTCAGAGTTTTTTTAATGTCCAGATACACCGGTATGCGGGGACGAACCGCGTTTACGAACGTTATCTGATAATTACTGAAACGCAAGTTGTTCTCGGCAATAATCTTGTTTTCATGATGCGCTTCCCGATAAAGCCGCATTTGGTATTCAATCAGCGTGTTGAGCTGAAACCCCAGAACGATGGGACCTTTAAACGGATTATGGGTGATCTGCAGCCATTTATGTTTGTCATGAAATAAATTAAAGTCATCGGAGGCGTTGCGTGCCACTTCTATATGAATTTGATCGAAAATAAAAGGTTGATTGGACATTATTTAAGCGGCGGCTCGATTGATAGGCGAAATCATAAGGTCACCCATAAACCTGTTGTTGTCAATAGCTTATCAAAATTCCAAATAATCCTGAAAGCGATGGCAGTATCATGAGATCGGTGAATTTATTATAGTTGTAATGAGACTGACATATTGACTCGCTAAACTAGCCGGGATTTAAATAACGCATCAACACAAAACGTCAAATACGTTAAACGACTGACTGGAGAAGGCTTATGTTAGAACAGTATCCCGATGATATCGATTACGAAAATATGGATGATGTGCCTTTGTTTGAGCGCATTGAGTGGCGTGCTCGTTTAGTGGCTCAGGTAGTTGGCAATCAGCATTTCGTAGATTGGGAGCCTGTTTAAATATACCAGCGATTGCAGGCTGATTTTGGTAAGGAAGCGAACGATTAAACTCAGCTGCGCGAAACATGAGGGTTTTGTTGGGCCTCTGTATGCGAGACTATCTGCCATCGAGCCTGGATAGTATCCGCAGATAAGTCAGCACCACAGTCCCACTCTATAAAGTAATTGCCGTTGTGAACTCGTTCGAACTCTCCCTTTTCTTTGAGCGGTGCAAAGGCTTCCGATTCAAGATAAGGGCGCATATCAAATGAACCTGTTTGCCCATTGTCGGCCATGATGAATAAGATGTAATTTTCTTTCGGAATTATTTCTACAATATTCATTGGTCTAATCCTCGAATTGGGAACGGTTTCTTGCCATTGACAGCCAGTTGTCAATCAGCCATCCGATCATCTTGATGTATCTCAATCCACGCCACAACCAACTTATGCTTTTGGTGGAATTTCACCGGCCAAAACGATTCCATCATAATATAGAGTAAACAGCAGCTTTACCCTGATACTCGGCATGGATGTGCGGCACATTATGTTTATCCGTGTCATAGAAAAACATTCGGATAAGGATGCCATAGAACATGGATATTGTTGCGTCAACAGTTCTCAGTCGCTACATTTTGACGTAAAGTGAGCCGCGATTCCGCTACGCTGCATCGCGGCTACTTGTTACAATTTTGTTTAAAAGCAGGAACAGAAAAGTTACAGTTTTGCCAAAACCTCTGCAACCGTAGTCCCCATGGCCGCTGGCGTCGGGCAAATCGTTACGCCCAGTTCCTTCAGTATCGCTACTTTTTCAGCTGCACTTTCGCCGGCTGATGAAATAATGGCGCCTGCATGTCCCATACGGCGACCTTCCGGTGCGGTCAAGCCGGCGATATAGGCCACCAGCGGCTTAGTCATATGTTCCTTGGCAAACAGACCGGCTTCAACTTCTTGAGGACCGCCAATTTCACCGATCATCATCACAACTTTGGTTTCAGGGTCCTGTTCAAATTTTTCCAGAATATCGCGGTGCGAACTGCCATTAATCGGATCTCCGCCGATTCCCACTGAGGTGCTTACACCGATACCCAGTCGCTTCATCTGGTCCGCCGCTTCGTAACCCAATGTGCCTGAGCGACCGACAATGCCGACATTGCCTTGCTGGTAGATATGGCCGGGCATAATGCCCAGCATCGCGCGTCCGGGACTGATTGTGCCCGCGCAGTTTGGGCCAGTCAGAATCATGCGTTTATCTTTCGGGAAACGCCTCAGAAAGTTTTTAACCGTCATCATGTCCTGGGTAGGAATGCCGTCGGTAATGGCCACACAATATTTAATGCCGGCGTCGGCAGCTTCCATGATGGAATCCGCTGCAAAAGCGGGTGGCACGAAGATAATGCTGGCTTCGGCTCCGGCCTGTTGTACGGCTTCCTTGACGGTATTAAAGACCGGTAGTCCGAGGTGTGATTGACCGCCTTTGCCGGGCGTAATGCCGCCGACCACTTTGGTGCCGTAATTAATCATGTCCTGGGCATGAAAGGTACCGATTTTTCCGGTAAAGCCCTGGACAACGATGCGAGTGGTTTCATTGATCAGTATAGCCATGAGGATTCCTTAGCTTTCTTTAGCAACAGCTTCATTACGTGCTTTTACTGCTTTTTCAGCGGCTTCGGCCAGTGTCTCCGCAGTAATGATGGGCAATCCGCTTTCAGCGATAATTTTGCGTCCTTCCTCAACATTGGTACCCGATAAGCGGACGATCAAGGGAATATTCATGTCGATTTTTCTGACGGCATGTACGACACCTTCGGCAATCCAGTCGCATCGGTTGATACCGGCAAAAATATTAACCAGCATCGCCTTAACATTTTTGTCCGCCAGGACCAGGCGGAAGGCTTTTTCAGTGCGTTCGGCGGATGCACCGCCTCCAACATCAAGAAAATTGGCGGGTTCGCCGCCAGCCAGTTTGATCATGTCCATGGTCGCCATTGCCAATCCGGCGCCATTGATCATGCAGCCGATGTCTCCGTCCAGCCCGACATAGCTCAAGCCTCGGTCCGCAGCGGCCATTTCGCGGGGATCTTCCTGGGTTTTATCGCGTAATTCAGAAATTTTTTGTTGCCGGAATAACGCATTGTCATCAAAGCCCATCTTGGCATCCAGAGCCACCAGTTCACCACTTTTGGTAACGACCAAGGGGTTGATTTCCAGCATGCTGACATCCAGTGCACGCAAGGCGCGATAGCAGCCTTTGATGGTTTTCACCGCGTGACTTAAAATTTCGGCATTCAGGCCCAAGGCAAAGGCCATTTCACGGGCTTGATAGTCTTGCAGGCCCACTGCAGGTTCGATGTAAATCTTGGTGATGGCGTTGGGGTTAGTGATCGCCAGTTCCTCGATTTCCATGCCGCCCTGAGCCGAGCCTACCATCACGATACGTTCTGAGCTGCGGTCAACCAGAAAACAGAAGTACAATTCCTTTTCGATTTCAGTGCCGGCTTCAACATAGAGTCTGCCGCAGACTTTACCGGCAGCACCGGTTTGATGAGTGACCAGTCGCTTACCCAGTAAAAGATCAGCAGCGGCTGCCACTTCATCATGGGTTTTACAGATTTTAATGCCGCCAGCCTTGCCGCGTGCGCCGGAATGAATTTGAGCCTTGACGGCCCAGATGTGGCCGCCAATTTCTCGGGCGCGCTGGACGGCATCTTCAGGGCTATAGGCCAGTCCGCCTTCGGCAATCTTGACACCGTAGCTGCTTAGTATGTCTTTCGCTTGATATTCATGAATATCCACAGCATTTCCCTCTTGTAGGTCAATTGTTATTTGGTTTTGGCGGCAATCGCTTCCGCTGCCTTGACGACATTGTTGGCCATTTTTTCTGAGGCTGCATCGATCAAGCGACCATCCAGAGCTGCCGCGCCTTTGCCTTGCGCGGCAGCTTCCTGGAGTGCAACCAGAATACGTTTGGCTTTTTCAACTTCAGCCGGCGGTGGGGTAAATACGTCGTTAGCCAGTGCAACCTGTGATGGATGGATGGCCCATTTACCCTCACAACCCAGCGCGGCTGCCCGTCTGGCTGCCAGTGTAAAACCCTCAGGATCTTTAAAGTCTCCGAAAGGACCGTCAATGGGACGCAAGCCAAAAGCGCGGCAAGCCACCGTCATACGGCTGATGGCGGCATGCCACTGGTCACCGGGATAGTCGGGGTTCAAGCCGCCGATATTGGTGGTTCTGGCGCGGTTGCTGGCGGCGTAATCAGCAACGCCAAAATGCAAAGCTTCGAGGCGTCCATGTGCGCCATTACGGGCGATGTCTTCGACGTTGGCCATGCCTAACGCTGTTTCAATCAAGGCCTCGATACCGATTTTATTTTTCAGTCCCTGTTGCATCTCCAATTGGTTCAGCATGGCTTCCACCATGTAGACATCGGAAAATACGCCCACTTTGGGGATCAGAATCGTATCGATTTTGGCGCCCGCCTGTTCGACCAGATCGACAACGTCGCGGACCATGTACTGCGTGTCCAGGCCGTTGATACGCACGGAAACGGTGATGCCGTGGCCTTTCCAGTCCAGATCATTGATGGCTTCAATAATGTTTTTTCTGGCGCGGAGTTTGTCGTCAGGCGCAACGGCATCTTCAAGATCCAGAAACACAAAATCCACACCGCTATGCATTGCCTTTTCAAACATATCCGGGTTAGAACCCGGAACCGCTAGCTCACAACGCTGAACTCGTTGAATCGACGCTGTGTAAAGAGTGTGGCTCATTTTGTTGCTACCTGTTTGTATCTGAGGGGTACCGCAGCACCTTAAAGTTAAATCCGGCCTAAGCAGGAAACAAATAAACGGACAATTGTACTTTCAGTACCGCCAAAGTCAATTTTTATAGCGACTATTCTGCGAATATGTTTGCAAATCAATGCTTGCCGATTCATAAGGGCTATGTCATTATGACCGGTTTTTCGATATGGCCTTTTTAACTCAAACGTCATTCTCTTTTAATCACCCATCAATGAGGCAATCACATGGCTGGTCGTAACCACCTTTATATTCCGGGACCCACAAACGTACCCAATGAAATTCTGAATGCGATGCATATTCCCATGGAAGACCATCGCTCGCCCGTATTTCCCAATTTACTGAAGCCTCTGCTGCATGACCTGAAAAAGATCTTTAAAACTGAAGCGGGCCAGGCGTTTGTGTTTCCGGCAACCGGGACGGCGGGCTGGGAGATCGCGCTGACCAATACCCTGAATCCGGGCGATAAGGTATTGATCTATCGTTTTGGCCAATTTAGTCATCTCTGGGCCGAAATGGCCAAACGCCTGGGATTTGATGTCGAGATCCATCAGGAAACCTGGGGTAAGGGCATTCCACTGGATAGACTGGAGCAGCGCTTAAAGGAAGATAAACAACATGAAATCAAAGCTGTTCTGGCCACGCATAACGAAACAGCAACCGGTGTAACCAGTGATATTGGTGGTGTTCGTAATGCACTGGATGCAGCCAGTCATCCGGCGTTATTATTTGTTGATGGCGTTAGCTCGATTGCCAGTATTGATTTCCGTATGGACGAATGGGCGGTTGATGGTGCGATCAGCGGCTCCCAGAAAGGTTTCATGCTGCCTGCCGGTGGTGCGTTTTTGGCATTTAGCCAAAAGGCCTTGAAAGCAGCCGAAACTTCAGTTTATCCGCGCTGTTTTCTGGATTTAAAAGACCAGGTGAATTCCAATAAGGATGGCTATACGCCGTATACGCCAGCGCTGCCCATTTTGTATGGTTTACGTAAAGCGCTGGATATGCTGCTCGAAGAAGGTCTGGAAAATGTCTACGCCCGCCACTACCGTCTGGCGGAAGGAACACGTAAAGCTATTGCTGCCTGGGGTATGAAATTATGCGCACAGCCCGGATTTGAATCCAACACCGTATCAGCCGTGGTGGTTCCCGAAGGCAAGGATGCCCGCGCTGTTATCAGTACGGCATTCAGTAAATACAATATTTCCTTGGGTGCAGGCTTATCCGAATTGTCCGGAAAGGTGTTCCGGATCGGTCATGTGGGTGATATGAATGACGTGTCGATGTTGGGAGCCATCGCTGGCGTCGAGATGGCTTTGCTGGATAACGGATTTACTATTAAACCCGGTAGCGGAGTTGCTGCAGCTATCGAATACTATCGTTCAACGGCTGCAGTTTAATGAGCTAGGCGCAAGCTGGATATTTTTCATTCTTGCGCCGCATTTTTAGTGTTTAAAATTTCAGATCTTTGGTAACAAATAAAGCCTATGGATAAGCCTAAAGTTGTTGTAACCCGAAAATGGCCCGCTGAGGTTGAAGCAACGTTAACGGCATTGTATGACGTTCAATTGAACGAAAAGGACATTCCGATGTCGGCGGACCAGTTGAAGTATGCATTACAAAGCGCCGATGCCTTGTTGCCGACGGTCACGGATCAAATTACCGCTGATATTCTCGGTGTAGCCGGAAAACGTGCCAGGATCATTGGTAACTTCGGTGTGGGTTATAACAATATCGCTATCACTGCAGCCAAGGCAGAAGGTTTGGTGGTCACAAATACGCCGCATGTCTTGACGGACTGTACGGCAGATATTGCCATGTTGCTTTTACTGATGTCAGCCCGCCGTGCCTCTGAGGGTGATCGGCTGGTTCGTCAGCAACAATGGACCGGCTGG
Organism: Methylococcaceae bacterium; assembly: GCA_013140705.1. Lineage (GTDB taxonomy): Bacteria > Pseudomonadota > Gammaproteobacteria > Methylococcales > Methylomonadaceae > JABFSH01. The sequence continues at coordinate 65,979 of JABFSH010000038.1, read as the reverse complement.
CGGCCAACCCATATGCTCGGTCAAAAAGTCACCGGCAAAACTTTAGGCTTGATTGGATTCGGCCGGATTGCACAAGCGATGGCCAGAAAGGCGCATCATGGCTTTGGTATGAAGATCATGTTTTATAATCCTTCTCTGCCTTCACAAGCCATTGTTGACGAATTGCAGGCGGTTCGTTGTGAAACCGTTGAAGATGTGTTGACAGAATCTCACTTTGTTTCACTGCATTGCCCGGGAGGCGAAGCAACCCGGCATTTAATCAATGAGCAACGCCTGAAATTAATGCGCCCATCCGCGCATTTGATTAACACGGCACGCGGTGATGTGGTTGATAGCAATGCCTTGATTAAAGCCTTAAAGGAAGGCTGGATTGCCGGTGCAGGGCTTGATGTATTCGAGGGTGAACCCCATATCAATCCAGGCTTCCTGGGTCTGGACAATGTTGCATTATTACCCCATCTGGGCAGCGCAACCGAAGAAACGCGCATAGCAATGGGTAATCGGGTGCTGGATAATATCGCCGCTTTTTTTGCAGGTCAGGAGCCGGGCGATCGTGTGGTCTGATTGTGGAGGTGAAATGCTGAATGGGACATCATGTCTTCCTGATCGGTACTTCAATGCCCAAATTTCGGTGTGTATTTTTTATGGCATTTAACTCATTCCTGTCATTCCAGTACTGACCAGCCAGCTTACGCATCAAACCCTCAATAGTACGAATGACTACAATATTGTAAACCATCCTCATGAGTAGCTTTGGTTGTCTGGGAAAGGCTCGCAATGACAGCGAAAAACCAATCTCTTCATAAACGATATAATGCCAATAGCCCGGCGGAATATACAGTGCTTCCCCATGGGTCAGCACCGTTTCAAACCCTTCAAGATTTCGTAGCGCCGGGAATTGTTCATAATCCGGCTGTTCGATATCAATATCGAACAGGGCGCTGAATGAAAACGGCACATGATAAAGATATTTTGTTTGTTCCGGTGCAAATAAATAGACACGTTTTTTACCGCCGAAATGACAAAGCAAAATATCCGCCAAATCGATATCGAAGTGCATTTGCACTTTAGCGCCCTTACCACCAATAAACAGAACCGGTAATTTGGTGAAAAATTTCAATCCCATTTCCGGATAGGAAAAGTCGTCGGTTAATTTCGGAGCTTCCTGGAGAATATTATAAAAAAATATTCTCAGCTTGTTTTCACCCTGTTTTAATGCGTCGATATAATCTCTGAAACGCATTTTTACTATCGAAGCATGTTGATGTCTTCTTCCCATGGCACGCTCACCGCCGCCAAACAAGGGTACGATATTATCGCCGGCAATATCACAGAGATAATCAAGATGCCATTTCCTATGCGCTGCCCAAGTCTGTGTAAGCTGTTCGATAACGACCGGAATCTCCTGTTTTTTGTAAATGCAGATAAATTCCTTTTCGGAAATGGTCTTGATACGGTCGATAGGATGAAGCTTGATCATTAGTAAGCACTAATCCACGAATTTTTCAGCGAAGAATAAATGCAACTGCAACTGCTATAGCCGCTAGGGCTGCAACAAGCACAGCACTGGCAGCAATGTCCTTGGCTGCACCAATTTCCGGATGCTGGTGCGGATGCAGATGATCGGCCAGCGTTTCCATAGCCGAATTGAACATCTCGGCCATAACAACCATGCCTACGGTTACAGATCCTATGGCCCACCACATAGCGGAAGGCTGTGTGATCAGCAGAACCAGCAGGACAACGATGACGGCCAGTGCTTGGATGCGAGTACTGCGTTCGCGGCGAAAAGCCAGGTGTAATCCATGTAGGGCAAATGTTAAGCGTCTTAAAAAGGGCTGCCCTTTCATTTTGTACTCTCCTTATCCAGATGCCTGACCTGGGCCCATGCTCCGCCACCAAGCGCCCAAGCAGCCCCGATGGCCCACCCTGCCAGGACATCGCTGGGCCAGTGGGCGCCAAGATATATCCTGCTAAATCCAACCATTCCGGTCAGGATGACCGCGACCATCATGATATAAAGTTTAAGCAAGGTGGTGGGAGCAAGACGAGCAATAAGGGCGCCCAAAGTTAAATAGACCACGGCCGAAACCATGGCGTGTCCACTCGGAAAGCTTTCTGTATAAATAAAAACGCCGTCCGGCATCAGTTGAGGCCGTGGGCGGCCGAAAGCCTCTTTTAGCACGGTGACGGCAATTGTCCCCAAGCCAGTTGCAACCAGCATAAAAACAGACAGTCGACGCTTGCCGGCCAAAAGAAGAAAAACTGCGGTTATGAGTACAAATAGCCCTAAAACCGCAGGGCTGCCAAGCGCGGTAATGTCGCGAGCAAAATCCTCCACCCATCTTGGCCCCAGCGGATCGGTCGGATTGCCATCAGCTCGAAGCGCCATGATGAGGAGCAGGTCGATTTTGCCGGTATCGCCTTCGACCACTTCTTCGGCCACTTTGATGAACAATGACAGCGCCGTCGTTGCAGCAGCAACCATGGTTAAGACACTAAGTACCGGCCAGTTATTAAGTTTGAGCATCGCAAATTGGATTGATCGAAATAAACCGGATTATGACAATTTCGACGCATGAATTGCTAACAAGGTACAGAAGTCGTATGTAATGCAGTGAAATACAGGGCATCGAACCAAACACGCCAGGTTAATATTGCTGGAAGGTAAATCTACGACTTTTTCCAACGGCAAGTAATTTTCTCAGATTTACTCGCTTCAAACCAGTAAATTAAGACAATTGGCAGAAACTTATCAGACGATAATCAGGGTTAAGGCGACCGAAAAAAATTCATTCCGTCACATGCAGGTTTCCTCACAGTAATGCCTTTATCTCTGGCACACAGGAGCCGCAGTTAGTTCCGGCTTTCAGGCATTGGCCTACTTCCTGGTGGGTTTTCAGGCCCTTTTCCCTTATGGCCGCTCGTATTGTTTGTTCGCCTACGTTAAAACAGGAACAGATAATGGGACCTCCTTCTGCAACACCTGAAGGTGGAATCCCAGCCAGCAGCGCCATTCTTTCGTGCTTCTCCAATACGGGTTTTTCAAACAAAGTGCTCAGCCAGTCGCGCTCAGGAAGCGCGTCATCAACAGCGATAAAAATTACACTTTCCAGTCGATTATCGACTATTTGTGCCGCACGGTAATTGTTTCGACCAGAGTCCTGATATTCCAGGCATTGCAGGTTATCCGACACGGTGTTAAACACGTTTGCTCTTACCCACGTTTGCAGGCTGTTAGGCAATACGCCATCAGCCAGTTCATAGCGATAATAGTGTTCGCCTTTAACTTTTACCCAATAGTCGACGCCAGACGCAATCATCGTCAATTCTTGCCGTGATAATATAAAGCCCTGCCAGGCCGGTAGATAAGGTTTGATCCGAACCGGCGTATGTTTGCTTTCCGGCTGTTTTGAAATGGGGTCCACGACAGGATTGACTAATGCGCCCATGCGTCCATGGTTGGCCAATTGTTCAGTCCAGTGCATCGGTACAAACAGATTGCCCTGTTGTTGGCTATCGCCAATCTGCACGCGCGCCATCATGGATCCCCACTGACTTTCAATAAGTGCCAGACCATTGGACAACAATTGGTGGTGCTTAGCATCGACTGGATGCACTTCCACGAAAGGTTCGGGTTTGTGCTGATTTAGTTTTGCAGCGATAGCAGTGCGCGTCATGGTATGCCATTGATCGCGTATTCGCCCTGTATTCAATACCAGTGGATAGTCATTATTTGTCGAGTTAACGGCTAACCTGGGTTCGATAGTAATAAACTGTGCTTTGCCTGAAGATGTAAAAAATTGCCCATCAGCAAATAACCGTGCACTGCCATGAGGATTTGTCTGATTGACCGGCCACTGTATGGGTTGCAGCTGATCATATTCATGCTGACTGAGTCCGGCCAATCCGGAGATGTCAAAATCGCGTAGACCTTGCTCGCCATTGTTATCCAAACCGGAAAGGGCGGCATGTTCACGAAAAATGTCGCTAGCGATCTGATACTGAAATGCCTTCTCAAAACCCATGCGCCTGGCAACTTGCGTGATGATCCACCAGTCAGGTTTGGAGCTTCCTGCAGGACTCAATAAAGTCCGTTGGCGGGAAATGCGCCGTTCCGAATTGGTTACTGTACCGTCTTTTTCGCTCCAGCCCTGCGCGGGCAGTAATACGTGCGCCAGTGCTGTCGTATCGGTGTTGGCAATACAGTCTGAAACGACGACAAAATCACAGCGTTGCAAGGCTTGTTTCACTTTATCGGCATTTGGCAAACTCACCACCGGGTTAGTCCCCATAATCCAGACCGCTTTTACGGCCCCATCGTAAATTGCATCGAACAAGTCAACAGCTGCCAGACCGGGTTTCCTGGCAATTTTATGAGCTCCCCAAAATTGTGCGACCCGCTCGATATCTTCCGTGCTGGAAAAATCCATGTGTGCCGCCAGTTGATGCGATAAACCGCCCACTTCACGCCCACCCATGGCATTTGGCTGGCCGGTCAGCGAGAAGGGGCCCATGCCGGGTTTGCCGATGCGACCCGTCGCAAGATGGCAATTGATAATGGCATTGACTTTGTCGGTACCCGATGACGATTGATTGATGCCCTGACTGTAAATGCTCATCACTTTTTCGTTTCTGGCAAACCACTGATAAAAACATTGCAGGTCCTCTACCTTTAACTTGCAGCGTTTGGCCACCTGTTCGATGGAACCGCTATTCAGCGCGGCGGCATTGACTGCTTCAGCGAAGCCTTCAGTATGGGCATCGATATAGGCCTGATTCAGCGCGTTTGTCTGCTGCAAAAAATGAAGAAGTCCGTTAAATAAACTGGCGTCAGTGCCGGAAGCGATCGGTAAATGCAGGTCGGCGATGTCACAGCTCGCGGTGCGGCGGGGATCAATAACAACAATTTTTAATGCGGGATTGGCGTCTTTTGCTGTTCGAATGCGCTGAAAACTGACGGGATGGCACCAGGCCGTATTGGAGCCAATCAGAACAATCATCTCGGCCTGCTCGAAATCATCATAGCAACCTGGCACGGTATCCGAACCAAATGCCCGCTTATGGCCTGCGACTGAGGATGACATACATAATCGGCTATTGGTGTCGATATTGCCGCTACCGATAAAACCTTTCATCAGTTTGTTGGCGACATAATAATCTTCGGTCAGAAGTTGTCCGGAGGCATAAATGGCCACGGCATCCGGACCAAATTTTTCAATGGTCCGAGTAAAAGTGCCAGCCACTTGATCCAGAGCTTGAGCCCAGTTGGTATCGCGGCCGAATATCCTGGGTTCTAACAATCGGCCCTTCAGCTCAACTGTTTCTCCAAGGGCCGAGCCTTTAGAACAAAGACGGCCAAAATTGGCCGGATGCGACTTATCGCCGATGATGCTTACCTGGTGACGCATATCATCAACCTGCGCGGTGATACCGCAGCCAACACCACAGTACGGACATGTGGTCTGTATGATTTTATTCATTGACAATCAACGAAGGAAACCATGGTAAAGTCGTTATTACTCTGCATAGACTTTACCAAAAATCATTACATTTCGTATGTCAGCAATGTTTTCTTCTTTCTCCATCAATTCCTGATACCAGTTGCCATCTGTGGTGTCTCCATAAAGAACTGCACCGATCAGCTTGTTGGCTTTAATGACCAGTTTTTTATAAATGCCGCATGCCGGGTCTGTAAAATGAAGGCTTTCCGTGGTTCTATCTCCTTGAAAATCGCCGACTGAAAAAAGGTTGATACCTGTTACTTTAAGTTTTGTCGCCGTCGGCAAGGTGATGTATTCCGCTGCTCCATGTGCACTGAGATGATTTGCACAGACCTTGGCCTGCTCAAATAGCGGTGCAACCAGTCCAAAGGTATCGCCGCGATGTTGAATACATTCTCCGACGGCGTAAATACTGGGGTCGTAGGTTTGCAAGGTATCATTAACCACGATGCCGCGCTCGCAATAAATCCCGGCTGCCTGCGCCAGTGCCATGTTGGGACGTACACCGATGGCCATGATAAAAAGATCGCATTCCAGTTGGCTGCCGTCATCCAGACAGACAGTGGTGATATGATTATTTTCATCACTCAGCAATTGCTTGAGCTTGGCTGCCATTTTAAAAGTAAGGCCGCGTTGTTCCAATGCTGCTTGAAGCATTTTTCCTGCCGGGCTGTCCAATTGCCGATTCAACAAGACGTTATTGCTATGAATGACGGTGACGTTCATGCCTCTTAAAGCCAGTCCGTTGGCGGCTTCAAGACCCAATAGGCCACCGCCCAATACTACGGCGTTCTGATGGCTTTGGCTGTAAGCCAGCATTTTTTTTACATCTAAAATGTCACGAAAGCTGATTACGCCATCCAGATCATTACCTGGTATCGAAGGTATAACAGCTTTTGAACCCGTGGCAATTAATAAGCGCTCGTATTCTGCAACGGTACCATCCTGTGCGCAGACTTTTCTGTTTTTCCGGTCTATGCGTACCACTGCTTTATCTTCGCCGGCATGAAGCGTTATACCATTGTCGAGATACCACTGTCGGTCATTGATGACAATATCTTCAATGGCTTTCTCTCCACACAACACCGAGGATAGCATGATGCGATTGTAGTTACCGTAGGGTTCAGCGCCGAAGACGGTAATTTCATATTTCTCCGGTGCGGCCGTCAGCAGTTCTTCTATCGTGCGCATACCTGCCATGCCGTTACCAATGACCACCAAACGCTGCTTCATGTTCAGGAAGTGTTAACCAATCAAAAATCTTGAATGGCTGGAACGGTCATCCATCCTTCCGCCACCATAACCGCTTCCCCCCCTATCCTGATGGTAAGGGTATCTTCGCCCTTATGATCCATCTCCAGATTGATCAAACTTCGGCGATGATTGGCATCGCCTCGATCAACCGCGAAGGTATAAGTGCCTTTCTGCAGGTGCTCGAAAGAGCACAAATAGGCCGCAAAAGCGGGCATCGCCGTTCCAACTGGCGGGTCGTCGTGCAAGCCGATGGTGGGTCCGACCAGGCGCGCATTGAATTCGGCATCGTGAGACCGTGTTTTGGCTGAAAACAGCAATATTTCCTGAGCAGCAGTTTGAGGTGCAATCGACTGACTCCATGCCTGAAAATTGAATTTCGCATGCCTTACCGTTTCGTAGTTATATACCGGTACTACCAGATAGGGAAAACCGCAGGAAACCAGGCGAGTATTGTATTTCTTATGATCGATCTGCCCCTCTGGGATGGATAGAAAACTGGCGAGTTCTCCATCGGGGGGCGCGAAGCGATCGACGATGGGCGAAACCTTACGGGTAAACTGGATGAAACTGGGTTTGCCATTATTGTTGGTGATGTTGGCGCTGATAGGTCCGACATTTTGCTCAAAAACCACGGGCGTATATTTTTTGCGTAATACGATGTCACCACAAGAAGCCAGAACAAAGGCCGCCGCAATGACCGGATGACCGGCAAAATCGATTTCACTCTTGGGTGTAAAGATACGCATCTGCCTTTTAACGCAATCGGCATGCTGATGAAATATAAATACCGTCTCCGTTAAGTTCAGCTCTCTGGACACCCGTTGCATTTGTTGACTGTTCAAGCCATCCGCATAAGGGAAAACTGCAATCTGAGCGCCGTTGAAAATCTGGTTGGTGAACACATCAGCGATATAATATTTATAATTCATGAAGACTCCATCGGCTGTAATCATCTGGAAGAGGTCGTATCCATGGCTATGTCTGCCGTCATTATCCGGGTGTTCACTTCGACCCGGTCATTATGAATGCGAATGGCATAGGCCGGTATGGTTACCGCTTCGTCTTCAAGGCAAACGCCCGTTTGTAAATTGAAGTGTTGTTTATATAACGGAGAGGCGACGACCGGTTGACCGTTAATGTCGCCAATTAATCCGCGTGATAAGACATTGGCCTTACCAATAGGATCGTAATTGTTAAGCGCATAAACAGCGGACTCCCGGGGCATATAAAAGATTGCCACCTGCAGGTTGTCAACCAATGCACAAACGCCGGAATCGGGCTGTAAATCATCAACACTACAAACGTCTACCCACGGTGTCATTTAAGCGACCTCGACCATTGTAAAATGTTTGCGTTCTGTCTCATCGGCGGGGCGGATTTGCCCACGTTCTTCAACAAACACCACATTATCATCCGCTTGGTCACTATTGATAAAATGTCGGAAGCGTTTCAGTTTGGATTCATCTTCAATCGTGGCCTTCCATTCGCATTGATAGGTGTCAATGACGTGCTGCATTTGCAGTTCTAACTGTCCGCACAGACCCAATTTGTCTTCGATGATGACCGACTTCAGATAATCCAGACCGCCTTCCATGTTTTCCATCCACACCGAAGTGCGCTGCAGACGGTCCGCCGTACGGACATAAAAACTCAAAAAACGGTCTATATATTTAATCAGTGTGGCCTTATCCAGACTGGTGGCAAATAAATCGGCATGACGGGGTTTCATGCCGCCGTTACCACAGACATAAAGATTCCATCCCGATTCTGTGGCGATAACCCCAACATCCTTGCCCTGTGCCTCGGCGCATTCGCGCGTACAACCGGAGACTGCAAATTTGATCTTATGCGGTGAACGCAAGCCTTTATAGCGGTTTTCCAGTTCTATGGCCAAACCCACGCTGTCATCGACACCATAACGACACCAGGTGCTGCCGACGCAGGACTTAACCGTGCGTAGTGATTTCCCATACGCATGGCCGGACTCAAAACCGGCAGCGATAAGTTCTTTCCAGATATGGGGTAATTGATCGACCCGTGCGCCAAATAAATCGACGCGTTGACCACCGGTAATTTTGGTATACAGCTTATATTTTTTGCCGACTTGCCCCAAGGCGATCAGCATGTCCGGCGATATTTCACCCCCGGTGATTCTTGGGACTACCGAATAGGTACCGTCTTTTTGCATATTGGCCAAAAAGGTATCGTTGGTATCCTGAAGTCCCAGGTGTTCAGTTTTCAGGATATAGTCATTCCAGTAAGACGCCAGGATTGAACCTACGGCCGGTTTACAGATATCACAGCCCCTGCCTTTACCATGCTTTTCCAGCAAGGCATCAAAGGTTTTGATCTCTTCTACCATTATCAGGTTGTACAGGTCTTGCCGGGTATAGGCAAAATGCTCACAAATATCGGTATTGACTGTAAAGCCCTGTTTTGCCAGCTCTGAATTCATGACTGATTTTAGCAAGGGCGCGCAGCCGCCACAGCCGGTTGCGGCCTTGGTTTGTGCCTTTAACGCGCCAATCGTGGTGCAGCCCGCTTCAATGGCCTGACAGACTGCGTCCTTCGTAACATCATAACAGGAACAGATTTGCGCTGACATCGGCAAGGCATCAGGCCCTAAACCGACGGATTCGTCGGATCGTGCCGGTAAAATCAGCGCATCGGGATTTTCAGGTAGATCAATACCATTTAAACAGTATTGCAACAAGGTGCCGTAACCGGACGCATCACCCACGAGCACGGCACCCAGCAACAGTTTTTTGTCCTGGCTAACCACCAGGCGTTTATAGACTTCGCTGGCGCCGTTCTGGTAGGTATACACCATGGCGCCCTGTGTTTTTGCATGAGCATCGCCGATACTGGCCACATCGACGCCCATCAGTTTCAGCTTGGTGCTCATGTCTGCGCCGGTAAAGCTCGCGGCTGGATGGCCGCCTGCCAGGTCGGCAACCACTGTGCGCGCCATCGCATAACCCGGTGCGACCAGACCATAGATCATGCCATTCCAAAGCGCACATTCACCGATGGCGTAGATGCGTTTATCAGAGGTGCGGCATTGATTATCGATGACAATACCGCCACGCGCCCCGACTTCCAGACCGCAATCTCGAGCAATATCATCACGCGGACGAATGCCTGCCGAAAACAAAATAAGATCTGTTTCCAGTTCTTCGCCATCAGCAAAACACATTTTGTTAACACAGTCTGCGCCGTCAGTTATCAGGCTGGTGTTTTTGCCGGTATGCACGGTTACTCCCAAGGCTTCAATCTTGCGCCTTAACATGGCGCCACCGGCTTCATCCAGCTGTACCGCCATCAGGCGTGGTGCAAACTCAACGACATGTGTTTCCAGACCTAAATCTTTTAAGGCTTTTGCAGCTTCCAGTCCTAATAATCCACCGCCGACAACGACGCCGATCTTGCCTGATTGTGCCGCTGACTGCATGGCTTCAAGATCTTCAATCGTCCGATAAACCAGACAGTTGGGTCGATCATGACCCGGTACAGGCGGAACAAAGGGATAGGAGCCGGTCGCTAAAACCAGTTTGTCGTAATGGATGACAATGCCTTTTGCTGACGTTACCGTTTGAGCATCTCGATCAATCGTGGACGCTTTATCGCCGATATGGATCGTGATGTCATGTTGCTCGAAAAATCCAGGCTCAACCAGTGACAATTCCTGTGCCGTTTTACCGGCAAAAAACTCCGATAAATGCACACGGTCATAGGCAGGTCTGGATTCTTCACAGAAGGTAACGATATGGAATGCATCTTTAATGGGGCTGGCAGTCAGGTTAGTCAGAAAATTCTGACCAACCATGCCATTACCAATAACGACTAAAGTTTGTTTCACAGTCATGATGACCCTCAGAAAATTGTCAACATTTTGTAGTCCGATCCAAACCTAAGGATATGGCCATGAATAATTTCCGAAAGAGATCTCAGGCTGAGCTGCGTTGAAGCCTGGTATTCGCTTCGACGCCGCTCAGCGAACCGATGCTTGAATCTATAGCATTCCTTCAGGATATTCACAAATCGGGACGTTATTTTTTAACCAAATACTAAAAACAAATTCTTGTTTTTATAAGTCGATCATTGTTGAGCCATCAACCTCTCTAATATCCCCTTTAAAAATTAATATTGCCCTGCAGCCATATTTTTTGGGTATCGGTATTGATGGCCGTCGATAAACCAGTATCAGCATTGTAGTAAGCATATTTGGCCAGCAGTGTATAGTGTTTGCCAAATTTCTTAACCGCCATAAAATCCCATTCCTTACCGTATTCTTTCTTTCCTGTATCATCCATGAAGTCATGATACATACCGGTTAAAATCAAATTGCCGCGATCCAGTGAAACAATCATTGTTCCAAAAACATCGCGTATGCCATCGTTCGGAGTAATCAGAAAGATATCCGCCCAACCCTGGAACGCGTGATTAGTGCCCAGTGGCGTATCAAATGTTGTATTGGCGCCGCCACCATTCAGCTGTTCGACAGCGCCTTGCAAAGAAACGTTATAGGCCTGTAAACCACCCATAAAATTGTAGCGATTGGCTTCGTACTTGGTGGGGCCATGCCCGTAATCCCGTTGATTGCTCCATTCGGCGGTGTATAGCAGTCCGAAGTTATCAGTGATCTTGATGGAGTCTCCCAGTTTGGTGCAACAAATTGCACGGATGCCATAAGTCTGACTGGATTTTTGAAAGTTCTCGCTCTCCCGGTAGTCCAGCCAGTAGCCATATCCAATCACATTGCCGTAATCCCCCATCTTGTAATTGACGTTCAGTATTGGTGCGTCAATGTTTTCAGTTGTAGCTGTAATGGTTTGTACATTACCGATAAAACCGGCATTGATGGTCAAGCCGAATATTTGCTGATTCTGGTGCGTTAACAAGACCGCATCGAAGGTGGTTTCCATCTGCCGCCAGCCGACGTTGCCGATAAAGCGGTCATCGTCGAATTTGATGCGTTGCCGTCCCCCTTTGATGACCGTGTCAGGAATCCCGTTGTAGCTGATCCATAATTGATTGAGTTCACTTTTTTCAGGATCGGCAATAATGGAATAGGTACCATTGTTATTGCGCGTGCTATTGAAATCTTCCTGCATGGCAAGATTGCCTTCGTATTCGGCATAGCCCTGAAAACCAAACAGCGTGGGTGACAGCAAGCCGGCGCGCAATCGTGCCGTATTGGCATTGGCCGTGCGCGGATTAGGTGTGCCCCCTCTGTCCTGATCGACATTTTCCCAACGGTAATTCAAGTCAAGCTTTACAGCACCCTTATTGCCGTAATGATAAAAATTAAGCGCATCTTCAATCGATTGCGTGATGCCCACCGCATAGGCAGAACTAGCGACTGCCGACGATGCCAGCAAGGCAGAAGACAATAAAATTTTGGCGTGTTGTGTAGGCATAATGCCTCCTTTGAATAAGTCAGTGGTCAATGGCTGTGATCGCATTCAGCAAGAAAACTCAATAAACTTTCCCGGTAACGGTAATAGTCAGGATGTTCTAGCAGGGCTTTTCGGGTTCGTGGTCTGGGTAAATCGATAGCTTCAATTTTGCCAATTTTCGCGTGCGGGCCATTGGTCATCATGACGACGCGATCTGCCAGTAAAATGGCTTCATCGACATCATGCGTCACGATTACGGCAGTCACATGAGTTCTTTCCCAGACTTCCATCAACACCTCCTGCAATTCCCAGCGCGTCAAGGAATCGAGCATGCCGAAAGGCTCATCCAGTAACAGAAGTTTTGGCGACAGCGCAAAGGCCCGGGCAATGCCAACACGCTGACGCATACCATTCGACAGATCGCCGGCTTTTTTGAGCAGCGAACCGCCCAAGCCGACACGCGTCAAATAATATTCAACAATATCATTACGTTCTGACTTAGATGCATGGGGATAAACCTTATCGACGCCCAGCATGACATTCTCAAATGCCGTCAGCCAGGGAAACAGGCTTGGTGCCTGAAACACGACGCCACGGTCAGGACCGGCGGAGTCAATTTCCCTGTTATCGAGAATAATGCCGCCTTCAGAAATACTGTTTAAACCGGCAGTCATTGATAACACGGTGGATTTACCGCAACCGGAATGCCCGATAATGGAAATGAACTCGCCCTTTTTCATTTTCAGGTCAAAGCCGTCGACAACTTTTACCGTGCTATTTCCATCCGGTGTCGGGTAGATTTTGGAAACTTGTGAAAACTCCAGATAACGGGGCCGTCCCAAATCGCTTTGAGCAGGTTTCAAGATGAGGTTATGCGCCTGGTTCCAGTCATTGCTGGTGTTGGGACGCACATCCGGCAAAACAATTTTGTTCGAACCTTGATCCTGTGCTTTTTCCATGCCGACAGCCATCAGGTACTTGGTGATTTCAGCGCGTAATTGTTTGAATCTTTCGTTATGGTTAAGTGCAGTTCTATCTCTGGGACGTTCGATATCAATGTAAAAATCCGGACCAAAGGTTGCATCAGGTCCGGGATTCAACGGAATAACGCGATCTGCCATATAAATGGCCTCATCGACATCATTGGTAATCAGGATGACCGTTTTCTTGTCCTGTTCCCAGATTTGCAGAATTTCATCCTGCAAGTTTCCCCGTGTCAACGCGTCCAACGCGCTGAGCGGTTCATCCAGCAGCAAAATATCAGGGTTTGCCGCCAGAGCTCGAGCCACATTGACACGCTGCCGCATGCCGCCGGACAGTTCAGCCGGTTTTTTGTCCCTGGCGGCCCCCAGATTTACCATGCGGACATATTTTTCGGTATGAGCCTTACGTTGCGCCGACGTCCAGTCTTTAAAAATTTCATCCACAGCAAGCGCCACATTTTCATAAACCGTCAGCCAGGGCATCAGGGAATAATTTTGAAAAACAACGCCACGGTCGGGGCCGGGTTCCGTGATCGCTTGTCCCTGCTTCAATAAAACGCCGCTATCAGGCTGGATTAAGCCAGCCAGCGCAGAAATCAGCGTGGTTTTACCACTGCCGGAAAAGCCAACAATGGCGATAAATTCCCCATCTCTAATCGACAAATTAATGTTTTTCAGAATAGATAGTTTGTTGTTGCCTTCACCATACGATTTACAAAAATCCTTGATTTCCACCAAGGGTAAAAAGGCATCATTGGACGGTGTCACCGGTTCTGAAATCGTGTTCATATCAACAACTCTAAGCTTCATCGGATTCATGGCACGTTCCTTCACAAGGCTCTACCGAATGAGAATATTTTTTGTAGGGACTGCATGATCCGGTCCAGGACAAAGCCGATAATGCCAATCGTAAAAACCGCCACCATGATTCTTCCCAGGGAGTTGGAACTGCCGTTCTGAAATTCGTCCCAGACAAATTTTCCGAGTCCTGGATTCTGGGCCAGCATTTCTGCAGCAATCAACACCATCCAGCCCACTCCCAGTGACAGTCTCATGCCGGTGAAAATATAAGGCAGGGATGAAGGAATAATGATTTTCCTGATCTGGGTACTCCAGCTAAGCCGTAAAACTTTGCCAACGTTCACCAGATCTTTGTCAATTGATGAAACACCGACTGCGGTATTGATCAAGGTCGGCCATAAGGAACACAAGGTCACGGTAATCGCCGAGGTTAGAAAGGATTTCTCGAACCACGAATCATCAGTTGACACATACATGGCACTAACGACTAAAGTCACGATCGGCAGCCATGCCAGTGGTGAAACCGGCTTGAAAATCTGTATTAAAGGATTAATGGCGGTGTTTACTACGGGACTCATGCCACACAAAAGACCCAACGGTACGGCAATCAGAGTGGCAATGACGAACCCCGCAAATACGGTATACAGGCTGGTAAAAATCTTGTCCAGATAGGTGGCTTGACCGTTATAAGGACGGACTTTGATTTCTGCGTCCGGGTTTTCTGCCATTTTTTGGGTATTTCGCGCTTCCTGACGTTGATAATATTCAAGCTCTTTCTGTTTTTCTGCATAATGCTCATCCAGTAAACCGCCGGCCTCGTGCCACACGGCTGATGGTCCGGGAATTGCGCCCAGACTGGTATCAACCTTCGAGGCAGAAAAACTCCAGACCCCCAAAAACAGGATAAAAGCGATTATCGGAACACCCATAATCAACAAGAGCTCCCGAATCTGTTGAGTTGGATTTTCTCCCATCGCCATTTTTACCAATGGAATAAACCAAGTCAGACCGGTAACATTGAAAAACTTAATTAGTCGCTTGCTCATTGTGATACTCACTTTGATGGCTGATGTCGCGTTTAAAAACCAAGAAAAGACAGCAATCTCTTCAATGGCAAATAAACTTTTGAAAACAATCATCAGCAGGATTTAAAAAAGAGACTTCCTTGCGCTCACAAAACACATGAATCGGAGGTGTACATTCCAGCCAAACAGGGAGGGAGGCGATAAAATTACGAGCCAGTTGACTCCCTACCCAGACAATTATTCAACGATTTTACCGCCTACCACTTTTTGCTTACCTTTGAGACCAATGGCGAAATGGGTCAGGTATTCGTTGGGCTTGGTACCGTCAAAAGTAATGCCGTCTATAAAGTCAGCATGAGGCGCCTTAAACCCTGTTTCATTGTCTGGCGGAAAATCGCTGGCTTTCGCTTTGCCTTCTGCTATGAGTGCTTTAGCGGCTGCCATATAGATTTCGGGACGATACACTTTCTTTGCTGTTTCCATGAACCATGCATCGGATTTTTCTTCATTGATTTGCCCCCAGCGGCGCATTTGCGTCAAACTCCAGACAGCATCACTGTAATAAGGGTAGGAGCCGTTATGTCTGAAAAATACGTTGAAGTCGGGAAGCTCACGTTTATCGCCTTTTTCATATTCGAAAGTGCCGTTCATACTATTGGCAATCACTTCATAATCAGCACCGACATATTGCTTCTGGGAGAGCATTTCTACGCCTTCATTCCGATTCTTGTTGTTTTCAGCGTCCAACCACATGGAGGCTCGAATGAGTGCCTTGATGACTGCAATATGGGTCTTGGGGTTTTTATCCGCCCATTCTTTGGAAACAGCGAAGATCTTTTCCGCACTGTTTTTCATCAACTCATAATCACTGATCACAGGAACGCCAATGCCTTTGAAAACGGCTTGTTGATTCCAGGGTTCACCGACACAGTAACCGACGATCGTGCCGGAATCCATCGTAGCCGGCATTTGGGGAGGGGGGGTTACGGAGAGCATGGCTTCGGCATTGATTTGTCCGGATGTATCCGCCGGTGGTTCATAGAAACCCGGATTGATGCCTCCGGCAGCTAACCAGTAACGTAACTTCATGTTGTGCGTTCCGACTGGAAAAGTCATCGCCATGTTGAAAGGTTTGCCGGCACTTTTATATTTTTCCAAAACCGGCTTTAGGGTGTCTGCCTTAATTGGGTGGACAGGTTTGCCGTCTTTCATGGGGATCTGCGGTTTCATCTGTTTCCAGACATCATTTGAAACCGTAATGGCATCCCCGTTTAAGGTCAGGGTAAATGCACTGACCAAATCGGCTTTGGTACCGTAACCGACGGCGCCACCAAATGGCAGTGTCGCCAGCATATGCGCACCATCCAGTTCACCACTGACCACGCGATCAAACAACACTTTCCAGTTGGCCTGGGTTTCAATCTGAACGGAAAGACCTTCATCATCAAAATAGCCTTTCTCAAAAGCAACGGCTAAAGGTGCCATATCAGTTAGTTTGATAAAGCCGAATTTTAAATTGTCTTTTTCAAGTTCAGCGGCGCTAAGTGCGGATGAAAAGCTAACTGCCGTCAAAATGGCAACCGCCGAGAACACACTTGTCACTCTTCTGGTCAGGGTAAGTTTTATTGATTGGTTCATAAGCAGATTGTCCTGATATAAGAATTTTGAACAAAAAAAAACGTCGATAAACGCCGTGTTTTAATTTACACAGGTTTAGTCGACGCCTTTGTCAGTTTGCTCGGCTATGAGCTTAGTGATTGACTCCATCGTTAGAGTCTCATTAAAATTACAGCATGACTTATGCCAATATTTTTGTTATTTGCGAGTTATTTAATTTTATTTAATGAATACAATTGGTTGTGAACTATTTTTGTGGGCTGAGTAAATCGATCGCTAAAATCATGGCGTTAAAATTACACGATCTATCGCTCAACTACTGTGCAATTGTCTAAGATTGCGCACCAAAAATGTACTTGTGTGCATCAGTAATTTACTTGTATGTTTGTAAATTAACTTAGAAACAGGTTTGAATTCACTGGCATTGGAACATTACGCAGGGCTCACCATGAACGGATCAACAGCAACGTAACGGCATTGGGCATAGGAGTCTGAGTTCATTTTCGGTTAACCAGGACTGTTCAACTCAACATTGCAATGTCATCACGTCACTAAAATAAAAAACTGACGATTGCTTTGAGTCGGCCCTGTTCAATCACCGGAATAGCTAGCATACTGCTCAAGTTGTCTAGTTCAGGATTGTACTCAGATTCATCCAGATTTCCGCTAATGACGGGCATACCTGTAAGCCAGACTCGGCCTAAAGCGCCCACACCCTTGATGACGGTCATTGTTTCAAAAATTTCCGCCAGGTTATTACTGATTTTGCTGTAACCTTGCTGACACACCAGTTGCTTGCCTTTTTGATCGGGAATCCAAAGTTGAATGCGCTTGGCAATCGGTGTGGCTTTGGCGGACAGAAAGGTCATAACATAACTTTGTTTGTAGTTATTGACGACTGGAATACCCAGAGCCGTCGTGATACCGGCCTGGTGTGCATCGGAAGATCGCATAAATTCATTGTCCTTGCCTATGTCTTCCCTCAAGACGGGCATGCCGGTTTTCCAGGCAATTCCTGGAATTCCTTGACCTTTTGTTAAATTGATCTGTCTTGAGATGGTTTCAAAATGCTGCATGGTCCCGTAATAACCATCCATGACATGTAATGAATGTTGGTTAGCCGGATCATTGCGCCAAACTTCAATCGCACCGGCATATTCATTATCATCCCCACATAAAAAAACCACGACAGCCAGTAGAAATTCACCGGAAAATATCGGTAAGGCGATTCCACAAGTCAAGCCGGCTTTTCGAGCGGCTTCCGTGCGTTTAAAATATGAATGCTCAAATTGTTTCAGCACAATCGGATGGCCGGCAGCCCAGGCCTTGCCAGGCAAACCCTCATCAAAGGAAAAGTGCTGCTGTTCACTGGCGGTTTTAAAATCGGTCAAGGCGCCATACAAACCGGAGCCGAAAACCAACTGCGTGCGTTCTTTGTCTGGAATCCATATTTCAGTTACTTTGATAAATGT
The DNA here is from genome assembly GCA_013140705.1 of Methylococcaceae bacterium. Classification (GTDB taxonomy): domain Bacteria; phylum Pseudomonadota; class Gammaproteobacteria; order Methylococcales; family Methylomonadaceae; genus JABFSH01. The sequence goes on along the minus strand of JABFSH010000038.1, from coordinate 47,924 downwards.
TTTCATTAGAGTCATCTAGTTTTATTTCAGTAATTCTGCCATTGCAATTACATTTCTGGCCATTTCACCCACTGTAATATTTCTGTCCATCGCCAGCTTTCTGAGCGTGTGATAAGCCTCGTGTTCGCTAAAGTTTTGAGTTTTAATCAAGATCGCTTTGGCACGGTCAATCTGTCTCCTGTCTTCAAGCTGAGCGCGAGCTTCTTCGAGGGCATCCTTCATTGTCTGCCGCTGTTTGAAACGGGCTACAGCAACCTGAATGATACTGTTTACACGATGAGCAGCTAATCCATCGACTATATAGGCGCTGACTTCGGCTTGAATGACTTTGTTAATCGTTTCGATGCTGTCATCCCTGGAAAAGACGATAACAGGCAACGGTAATTGCTGATTCAACGTATGTAAATCGGTGATTAGATCTTCAGTAATCGCATCAAGCGCAATAACGATGACATCGGGTCTGGATTCTTTGACTAGCGACAGAAATAAAGGACTATATCGAGCTTTTAGAATATTAAAGCCATTATTAGTCAGGGCATCTACCAGCAATGTAGTGTTAATATCACTTTCGACTAATAAGACTTTCAGCAACTGAGACATATTTTACAGAAGGGATGTGCACTCATGAATAGTAAAGCAGTTTTTAAGTTACAGTTAGATTCTTCATTAACATTATTGTATTTTCAAACCTATTATTCTAAAAAACCGGCATTCTGCCAAATTGATAAAAATTTAGTCATGCTAGCAAAGCGCAACTGTCTAAATGTCGAGACTGAAATTAGCAGCGATTGATGGTTTGGCATTTAAGGTGTGTGAGCTGTTCAACGGCTGAAGATTCGTTATTCCATAAAAGGCTGATTGAAACAGTAATGAGATTTGAAAAAGCTATTGCTAATGAAAAATCTCAGCATAAACAGATACAGGTAAAAATAAAGAATCCAACGTAAAACTGAAGGGCAGATCCAATAATGGGTAACCAGGGGGGGCTACTTTAATTTTTTCGAGGGCGGCATCGTTTTTTGTCAGGGCTGACCAATCAAGCCGCGTTCCGCTGTATACAAATAAGCGCTGATTCAAAGGCAGATCGGTATCCAGGGTTTTAAATGTTGCGCAACCTGACACACCGATAATGCAAATACTCCCATAGACAAATTGCTTAAATTGTTTCACGGTTTCCTCAAATGAATTTTGTGCATTATAGTAATGATCCTGTTTAAAGACTAAAAACTGTTATGTTGCAAGTCAAGATTACCGTCTCGGAAATCGGCGATCATCCAGTATTTTAGACAGACGGAGGCAATATTTAGAACTCGCTCCATTCAACCAAACGTTTTGGCAAATTCGACAGGACAAGGCCATCCTTGTTAAAGGCAAAATGCAGAAATCCAGGAAAGTAAAATATTATCTACCTTATAGTTTGTCATTCGCGCTTTGCTTACCCAATGCCTGCGTTGCCGATACAGCGTTATTGGCCATTGATGTGGGTCATTCAACGATGCATCCAGGTGCCATCAGTGCCTATGGCAAACCGGAATTTGCATTTAATGTTGATTTGGCAAAGTCTATTCAGGGCGTGGTGACATCCTATGGCATCCCCAGTTTGCAGATTGGTAATGATGGACAGACGACGGACTTGACCCAGAGAACTGATCGTGCTCATCGTGCAGGAGCGAAATTTTTTTTATCGGTTCACCACGATTCTGTTCAACCCCAATTCCTTAAATCTTGGCAATGGCAAGGTAAAACGAATTACTACAGTGAGCATGCGTCCGGATTTTCATTATTCGTCTCAAGAAAAAATCCATTCCTGCCTGCTAGTTTGCATTGCGCATCGGCAATAGGGAGCGTTCTTAAACAAATGGGATTTCACTTCACAAGCCATCATGCCGAATCAATGCCCGGTGAAAGTAAAGAGTGGGCGGACAAGTATAATGGGGTTTATTATTCCGATGATTTGATAGTTCTAAAGACAGCAAAAATGCCGGCAGTTCTCTTCGAAGCAGGGGTCATTGTGAATAGAGAAGAACACATAATTCAAAAGCCAGAACTACGTAATAAATTAGCCGAAGCCGTAACAAAAGGATTGTTGAATTGCGGTGTTTTGATTAATGGCATTTATCCATGACAGCGTCAGATGGTATAGACGGTCATGATCCTAACGATGGAATTCGCTTCGTTATGGCTTAGTTATGAAGTGCCTCATTGGTCAATTGCTGATAATCAGAATCTCCAGGTAAAAATCGTACCTGGAGATTCTGGTGGCAATAGGCAGGTCGGTTAATCCGAAAGTCCGCCCAGTCCGGATTCAAGCGCCAAAATTACCGGTAATTTTTCAACAATAAATTTTTCTTCTAATCCTATCGTGCTTGCTACTTGAAACGGAAAAGCTTGCAGAATGTGCTCGGCTGTTGTGCCCGCGCTTTTACACTCACTTATAAACCGGGCCAAGTAGACAACAGAGGCGGTTTTATTGATTTCTAAAGCATCGAGTGGAGCTCCGCAATGGGCTATGGCGTCAATCAGTTCAGGAGAGAAATTCCAGCGTCTGCATAATTCGGAACAAACCGATTCGCCAGTAAAGCCCAGTACGCTGAGTTCGATTGTTTGACGCGTTCCATTCTGGCTCAATTGTCGGTCGATTTCTATCGCTTTATCCGGGGCTCCCAAGCGAATCAGGATATTTCCAAGTCCACTGATCAAGCCAGCAGTGAAAGCCAGGTCAGGCCCCGTTTTTATTGCTGTAGCCAGCCATTTGGAATAAATGGCGGTATTAAAACTGTTTGTCCAAAATTGCTTGATATCAAAGTTTTCTATCTTAGGTATCGAACTGACAATGCCGGATGCAACCACCAAAATTCTAAGTTGATGCAAGCCAAGCATAATGACGGCGTCTTGAATTGTGCCCACTTTTTTTGATAAGCCAAAATGAGCAGAATTGACTAAACGTAGTACTTTCAATGAGATGATTTGTTCTTTTTCTACATTTTTTGCTATTTCGTCGAAATTTGTTTGAGGGTTGTCAAGCTGAGTTATGAGTGTTCGAACGATTTCAGGAACTCTCGGGACATTATGAATTTGTTCAAATAATTGATTTATTTGCATTGTTATGGGGTCCTGTTAGCAATTGAATAATGACTTTAGTGTAGATTAGAAATCAAATATTTCTGCAGATACTTAAAACAAAAATGGACTCTATTTCTTTGGCGAAGATGTTTGAACAGACTGATAATATGGTGGTGGCAAGAGATGAAGTTACCGGTTTCCATGAACGCATGAATGTGACGAATTAGCTGAATCACCGTTGAATTTACATCCCTGTAACCGGGCCCAGGCTATAAGGAGACTATAGATTATATTACATCCATTTTGGCTGAAGCCTATTAGTAATCAGAAAAGTTTTATCTTTCTTCGCCGCCTGACTGAATCACAATAGTTGACGAGAGGCTAGAGTACTTCGACAAGCTCAGCTTGAACGATTTCAACCATCATCAGCGCGAATCAAGAGAGGGCGCTACTGTTAATCAGTTTCAGTAAAGCGTCAATCAAGAGCTTTCCAGTATAATGCCGGTCAACTTTTCGTTATTTCCTGTGTCATGTCAAAAACCGCCCCCTTTCAGCGAGCTGCTGACGCGCCATGTCTCCCAACCAGCATTGTCAAATTTATCCTGTATTGTTCAGCCAAGTTTCGTGGGCTGATTTTACTGATGGTGATTATGGAAACAGGGCAGGCGATAGGCAGCATTCTGGTACCTTACGCAATTAAAGCCATCATGGATGGCGTGGCGCATAGTCCAGGCGGACAAATAGTAGAGAATTTACGTGAACCGTTACTTTTGTTGGCGGGATTGAATATTGGGGAAATACTGTTTAGTCGGGCGAGTGGTGCTTTATTGATTACTATTGGGCCGCGATTGCGTCAGCGGACGACAAACGCCCTGTATACCTATTTGCAATATCATGCCCCTCGTTATTTCGGCAGTCATTTTGCCGGGGCATTAGCACATCGGATCAGTGAAACGGCTATGAGCGTAAACCATACCGTCTGGACGATTCTGTGTGATTTTTGGCCCATTCTGATAACTTTTACGGTGTCTACGACTTTGCTTTTAAGAGTCAATCACGGCCTGGGGCTGTTGATTGCCGGATGGGTATTAGCTTATGTGAGCCTTTCCTATTGGTTAGCGACGCGATGTCAACCTTATGCCCAGAGTTACGCGGCGATGCGAAGTCAGGTGAACGGTAAGATTGTCGATTCGGTCACCAATATTTTGAATGCCAAATTGTTTGCGCGGTTGTCTTTTGAAAGGGATTATCTAAACGACTTTCTGGAATCTGAAGTTCAGAGTGCACGTCGCACGTTTTGGTATATGGAACGGGTACGCTGGTTTCAATTCCTAGCCGCTGCACTGTTAAAGGTAGGGACGGTTTATTATGCGTTAACCTTATGGGATAGCGGTGTGATAGGTGTGGGCGATTTTACCATGAGCATCGGATTCGCCTTGTTGATTATCAGCGATGCGAGAAACCTATCCCGGCGATTTTTGGAATTTTTTGAATATGTTGGCAATATTGCCAATGGCTTGGATACCATTGTTCAACCCCATGAGATAGTTGATGTGCCTGATGCACTGCCGCTAAATATTGTCCAAGGCCGTATTGAATTTCGTAATGTCAGCTTTGGATATGATGCCAAGCACCCAGTGTTCAATAAATTAAATATAGTGATCGAGCCTGGACAGCGGGTGGGTTTGGTCGGCTTTTCGGGTTCCGGCAAGTCCACGTTTGTCGGATTAATACTGCGGAACTTTGAGCCTCAAAGTGGACAGATTCTTATTGATGGCACGGATATTCGTCAAGTCCTCCTGGATTCACTCCACGAGCAGGTGAGCCTGATTCCTCAAGAGCCCAGCCTGTTTCACCGCAGTTTGAAAGAAAATATTCAATATGGCCGCCTGGATGTCGATGATGGGGCTGTCCAGTCGGCTGCCAGATCGGCCCATGCGGATGATTTTATAAGAGCCATGCCTGAGGGTTATGACTCTCTGGTGGGTGAACGCGGCGTCAAATTATCGGGTGGTCAGCGCCAGCGCATAGCGATTGCGCGGGTCATATTAAAAGATTCGCCTATTCTGATTTTGGATGAAGCAACATCGAGCCTGGATTCGATCACTGAGCAAACGATTCAGGAAAATCTGGACCGGGCAATGGGTTGCAAAACTGTTATCGCCATTGCCCATCGTCTATCGACGATTGCACATCTGGATCGAATTTTAGTGTTTGATCAAGGCCGTATTGTCGAAGACGGTGAACATCAGCAACTGTTGGCGCAACAAGGCTTGTATTATCGATTGTGGACGATGCAGGCGGGAGGATTCTTACCCGAAACAATTGAAACGGAAACTTCTTGAGGGATTGACAAAACGGCGTCTTAACATATTTTGTCCATAGTTCTTGAAGGAGATAATGGTGCGTACTCACAGCGGCATCGGCCACCCCCTCAGAGCTAAAAACAGAAAAATACTTGAAGTTTGACTTAAATGTTGGATCCCGATATTACCGGTACTGGAGGACAGCAGCGATAGTCTTGCGATTTTTCGAGTAACTCAATCTGTTTACGAAGCAAATCATTTTCTAACTGCAGTTCAAAGTTTACTTTTTGTTTATTATTCAGACGATAGAAAATATACCTCTAATCTCAAGAGGTTGTATTCGGGGCTTGAGGTTCTGGAGAAATCGTGGCCTTGAAATCACATCGGCAATTGATGGCTCTAATTGATTCGAGGAAGCGCTGAATAATGGATAATTATCGGTTGAATGCTGTCCCAGTACAGGAGTATTCTGCAAATTCATTCATGCGAAACAGGAGATACCCCCCATGAGTCGCCATCTAAATCTGCTGCGTTCGATTTTTCAAGATCCGATCAGTGCCAACATTCACTGGCGAGAAGTTGAATCCTTGTTACATCACTTGGGTGCCGAGCTTGAACCAACACATGGCGCCCGTTTTCGTGTAGTGCTCAATAATGTGGAAAGCGTTGTACATCATCCTCATCACAGTAATGAATGTTCGAGGCAGGACATTAAACAATTGCGGGAGTTCTTGACGCATGCGGGTGTTAGTCTTTCCACCTATGAATCGGAAAGAAGTCAGTAGTCAGGGCATGATCAAGTAATAATCATGAATTCATTTTGTGCGTTCTAAGATTACACACGCGACATGTTCATGTCAGGTAAAGCGATTGCTGGTTAATAGTCCGCAGCAGGTGAATGTCTCAGGTCATTGAAATATTGTGTTGTGATTATTTTTTTGTGTCGAAGTCCATTGATTTTTCAAAAATAAATCCAAATTGCTGGATAGTTAAGTCGCTTAAATAATTCCCTAAGACAAAAAATATTATAAATTTTAGTTTTAAACTAAGGTTTAGCATTAGAATCCAACCCAATTAACAATCCACGAGTTTTAATTTTTTAGTTTCGATTTCCAGTTCTCAACATGAATCAGGTTTTGGCATGCATACGGATACTCTGAATCTCTTACAACACGATCATGACTATACAGTCATCAATAGAAAAGGGGAGCGCAGGACAAAACAGGTACTTGTGCTAACTTTTTTAACGATGTTATTGGAGATAGTGGCGGGCATCGTATTTGGATCAATGGCTCTTCTGGCCGATGGTTGGCATATGGGTACGCATGTCGCTGCATTTATGATTGCTATTTATGCGTATCGTTATTCCAGGATTCATGCAAATGATCACACCTTTGCCTTTAGCTCAGGTAAGGTTGGTGTACTGGGGGGATTTGCAAGTTCTGTAGCTTTGGGCGTAGTGGCCTTGATGATGTCCGCTGAATCAATTGAGCGTCTGGTTAAGCCTCATAGCATTCAATTTGATGATGCAATAGCAGTGGCGGGTTTTGGTTTGGCGATTAATCTGATTTCAGCATTATTGTTAAAGGACGATCACCATCATCATGATCATTCTCATGAGGTCAGTCACACTCATAAACATAAAGGGGATACGAAAAACAAACACACGCATCATCATCATGATCATAATCTAAAAGCCGCTTATTTTCATGTGCTGGCCGATGCATTGACATCTGTTCTGGCCATTATTGCATTGGTTTTGGGCAAGTATTACGGCTGGAACTGGCTGGATCCGGTGATGGGCATTGTCGGCGCACTAGTCATTACCCGTTGGTCCTATTTGTTGTTGAAGGAAACTAGTCCGGTGTTACTGGATGAAAGTATCGAGTTAAAGTATAAATTAGCGGTACGAGAGATCATTGAACGTGATGCTGATAACCGTATTTCCGATCTGCATATTTGGAGAATTGCTCCGGATCATTTTGCTATCATTATTTCACTAGTGTCTCATACACCGCAGACTCCCGAGTATTATAAAGGCTTGCTAAAAGAGTTTTATAGCCGTTCGGGCGTCAATGTCTTTTCTCATGTCACAATTGAGGTGAACCAGTGTCATGAAATGGACTGCATGACAACAACCATAAAGTAAAATACGACACAGTGTTTTATTTACATTCATCATAATGAGTAAAAAAATCAAAACAGCCTTTGTCTGTGAACAGTGCGGCGCAGATTTTCCCCGTTGGGGCGGTCAATGCACCGAGTGCGGTGAATGGAACACCATCAAAGAGGTGAGGTTAGGCACCGCATCAAACGACCATTCAATACGGTCGACCGGTTATGCGGGCAGTCGATCCGAGGTGAAGTTACTCTCCGATGTTAATTTATCTCACGCTGAGCGGACGTCTACTGGAATTTCTGAGTTTGATCGGGTTTTGGGCGGAGGGATTGTCAGTGGTAGCATTGTCTTAATTGGTGGTGCCCCTGGAGCCGGTAAGAGTACGTTGCTATTGCAGGTTATTGCAAACATTGCCGGACAAGGGATCAGTGTTTTGTATGTTTCCGGCGAGGAGTCATTGCAGCAGATTGCTGAGCGCGCGCAACGACTTAAGTTGCCCGCTGACAAAATCATGATGCTGGCAGAAACGTCAGTGCAACGCATATGCGATGTTCTGGATGAGGTACGGCCGAGAATACTGGTTGTCGACTCAATACAGGTGGTTTATACCCAAACCACCGATTCAGCACCGGGTTCGGTATCCCAGGTCCGGGAGTCGGCCAGTTATCTGACGCAATATGCTAAAAAAAACCAGGTCTCTATTTTTATGGTGGGACATGTCACCAAAGATCAGTCGCTGGCCGGACCGATGACGCTTAGTCATATTGTCGATACCCAAGTGATTTTGGCCGCGACCGATGACGCCCGTTATCGAGTCTTGAGAGCGGATAAAAACCGGTTTGGCAGTGTGGGTGAACTGGGTTTTTTTGCAATGGACAGTTCGGGTCTCAAAGAAGTCAAAAATCCCTCTGCCATGTTTTTAAACAGAGCCGAAAAACCTTCGTCAGGCAGTGTGGTGACAGTGCTGTGGGAGGGTACGCGTCCTTTGCTAGTGGAAATTCAAGCCTTGGTGACGGAGTGCCAGTACGGAAATCCAAGAAGGCTTGCTGTTGGTTTTGATCAAAATCGTCTGGCCATGCTGCTGGCGGTTCTGGCGAGGCATGGTGGAATTTTTACCGCGAATGATGAAATATATGCCAATGTTGTCGGTGGCATTAAAGTAACCGAAACCAGTTCTGATTTAGCTATTTTGGTGGGTATCGTATCCAGTTTTCGGGACAGAATTATTCCGCACGATGTGTTTTTTTTTGGCGAAATTGGGTTGAGTGGTGAAATCAGGCCGGTTGCTAACGGTCATGCGCGCCTGAATGATGCAGCCAAGCATGGGTTCAAAAAAGCCGTAATTCCAAAAGCGAATGCGCCTAAAAAGGCCATAGATGGTTTGAAAATTTATGCCGTATCCACATTATCCGAAGCGCTGGATGTTGTGTCAGAATTGTAGAATTTTGATTATTCGGCCTCTACGATGACTGAATGAGTTTCAGTGTATTTTCCGGCAAATCACCAGTTACTCCACCTTGTAAATATAAGCGCGCGTCTTCATGAGCAGTAGTCATAAATGTAATTAGCTGCATTTCATGAAGCATCTTTTGTTCACAGTCATTTGCTTCCCACATTTGATGCAACAAGTACTTGGCATGATGATGGATTGTATACGCAACCGCTTCGGGCAAGTGAGGGTAGCTGTTTTTGATTGAAGACTTGAGTCGGTCCAGAGATTTCAGATAGTCTTTATAATCGCTGATATCCTGCCGGCATTTGGTTTTGAACATGGACAGTTCGGTTTCATGTTTTGTTCTAAGCAGGGAAATGTCATGTTCCAGTTGTACGCTTCTTTTCTTTAGATCTGTAGCCAGTTCTTTTTCGGCAATGATTCGGTCCTGTTTGAGTTTGGTTTGACGGCTTTGATTAATCTGTTGCCAATGCAAATTTTCATCCTTAATCGAATGGAAAAGATTAACGATACTTAATATCCGATTTTTAAATTCTGTCATAACTTAATCGAGTGTGGAAATTCTTTGCTGCAGTTTTAATAACGCTTCCATATCCTGCCGATTTAAATAGGTCCTGTTTTCACATTGCAGTTGTTTGAAAGTTGTTGCGGGGATGTCATTTTGTTTTAACTGGATGTCTTTTTGTATCGCTTGTGATAAAGATTTGAGTTGTCGTTGATTATCTTTAATGAGCAGCCTGTTTATTTCATGTTGTGCAAAATAACGTATTTGTAATGTTTTGAAATAAAACAGACGGTTAGACTGATTCCGTTTTGCTTGAAAATAAAGAAAGCGTCGTTTATTGCTGTTTTGAGCAGAAAAATAATCAGTAACAGATAAAATAGTTGATTTAAATAGTGCTAATAAGACTTTCAAAACCAATAAATTAAACGCTATAAGCATGAGGGCTATCCCCAATTGCGTAAGACTGCTCGTAATTTGGGTCAAACTTATCCTTGCAGCGACATCGGCAGCTAGGAGCGAAATGATGGAGCTCAGGGCTAACAGTAAAAAAATTCTAATAATCATAGTTTTTGCAAGTGGAAGACTACAAAAATTACCACATAATTTATCAGAAAGGGAATTGGATGATTGGTGTTTTTTGATGGAGGATTCTTCGATGAAGGTATATTGATTGTAAATCAATCTTAGCGGATTGCTTTAATCAAAGGTTCGAAGTTTTTGTAGCAAATATCTTATTCACTTAAAATTTAGTCACCATCTAAGGGGCCGAATTGGCGTATGAAGTCAAAATTGTCAACAACAAATCATTGCTCCGATATTGTGGGCCTTAAATATGTTTATCCTGTCATTTCGAGGCGCACAGGTGGGATGTCCGTCGGTATAAATTTCAATACCAATAATGGCTGCAACTGGCGGTGTATTTATTGCCAGGTTCCTAATCTCAAGTTTGGCGCCGCGCCTGATATTGATTTTCGATTGCTCGAAAAGGAACTAAGATTTTTTCTCGATCATATTGTGATTGGGAATTTCTATGATCGATTTGAGATAGAAGAGAAACAACGTGTCATCAAGGATATAGCCATCGCGGGTAATGGAGAGCCAACCAGTCTAAGAGAATTTGCTGGTGCCGTGCAGATGATCGGGAATATCGCGAATGAATTTGGTGTATTTCCAAAGAGCGATTTTGTACTCATTACAAATGGAAGTTTATTGAACAAAACAAGAGTTCAAGAAGGATTGAGGAGGTTAAACCAATTTGGTGGCGAAGTCTGGTTCAAGCTAGATAGTGCGACAGGAGACGGTAGACGTTTAATCAATAATACTGGGCAAAGCATAGATTCGGCCATCCGGAATATGAAACTTTCCGCCCAGTTATGTCAGACCAAATTGCAGATCTGTTTGTTTAGTTACGATAATCAGGGATTAACATTTCACGAAAGAATTGCGTTGATAGCGGTATTAAAGACGCTAATTTCGACCACCGATATTAAGTGTATACTGTTGTACAGTATAGCGAGACCTTCAATGCAACCGGAGTCAGTCAAACTAGAGTCGTTACCACTGGACACCATAAATGAATTTGCCGAAGAAATTAGAGCGTTAGGTTTTGATGTTTCAGTGAGTGTCTAAGTCAAATCTCGATATCCAATAAAGATCCGATTGTATTTTTATCGGCTTCGATAATTTTCGTTGCGGCTGAAGTTTCCAATTCGGCGCGTTTTAAATCAAGTACTGGTTTAATTAGATCTTCGGATTTGTAATTTGTACTGCTCATGTCGGTTTTTTTTAAGAATTGTCCCACAATCTCTCTAGCTGCATTATCTGATCTTTGTTGAGCTGTGTAGAGTAAATTGACTCCAGATGATATGTTCATGGTATTCTCCATTTAAATGTTGGGATATGATTTAATTTTAGTAACTATAATGAAATTAACAAGGAAACATCCGACGGATGTGGTGATAATGTGATTAAATCGACACAAAGGTGAGTTTAAGAAACAGCGTATAAAATTATAGTGGTTGATGAGATTACTTATTCAAGGCTATAATGACAAGTTCACTCTATGTGCGAATGTGGCGGAACTGGTAGACGCGCTGGATTTAGGTTCCAGTAGGTTTCCTGTGAGAGTTCGAGTCTCTCCATTCGCACCACTCAGATCAATCAAAACAAGCGATTTGGGTCGTTTGTTATCAGTTCTTTAAAGCCGTTTCCGGTAATATAAATTTTTAAATGTGTGAGGTATGGAAATGCAAGTTTCTGTCGAAAAGACATCAGAGTTAAGCAGAAAGATGACTGTTAGCGTGCCTGAAGAGGTTGTTCAGGAAAAAATGGCTGCGCGGTTAAAGTCACTAGCGCGAGAAGTAAAAATTGATGGTTTTCGTCCAGGCAAAGTACCTCCGCACGTAGTTAAAAAGATGTTTGGTGATAGAGTTCGCGGTGAAATAACCGGAGACTTGATTCAATCCACTTACTACGAAGCTATACAAAATCATGATTTAAAACCTGCAGGATATCCACACATTCATCCTTCAGATGAAAATGAAGGTTTCAAATACACAGCTGAATTTGAGGTTTATCCGGAAATATCATTGGAAGGAGTTGACCAGCTTGAGATAGTTCGCCCTGTTTCTAAGGTTGAAGATATCGACGTTGATGACATGATAGAAAAACTCAGAGCACAAAAAAAATATTGGGTTCTAGTTGAGCGCGAATCAGCGGACCAGGATAGGATGACAATCAATTTTTCAGGGACGTCTGAAAGTGAAAATTTTACTGATGGTAAAGTGGAGGATTTTTACGTTGAAATTGGCGCTAAAAAAATGATTCCTGGCTTTGAGGATAATTTAATTGGAATTAAAGCTGGAGAAAGTAAAAATTTTTCAGTTACATTCCCTGAAGATTATGGAAATGCAAAATTGGCCGGAAAAGAGGCTGAGTTTCAAATTGAGGTTACTAAAGTTGAAGAGCCTAAGTTGCCTGACGTTGATGAGGCGTTCATTAAAGAATATGGTGTAGAAGAAGGTTCAGTTGCTTCATTTCGTGAAGATGTTAGAAATAACATGGAAAGGGAATTGATTCAGGCCTTACATGCTAAATTGAAAAATGCAGTGATGGATGCCTTGTATGCAAAAATTCAAATTGCCGTTCCAACTACGCTAGTTGATCAAGAAATTGAAAATCTGATGGAACCCTACAAGCAAACGGCAAAAAAGCAGAAAATTAATTTGCAAGACTTGCAACTACCCACCGATGTTTTCGAAGAACAGGCGAAAAGGCGTGTCACTCTGGGCCTAATTATGGCCGAAATTATACAAAAAAATACAATACAGCTGGACGCGAACAAAGTACGATCAACTATTGAAGACATGGCAAAGAGTTATGAGCGCCCTGAGGACGTAGTAAATTGGTATTACGCAGATCCAAAACGGCTGAATGATGTGCAACAAATGGTCTTGGAAGATCAAACTATTGAATGGTTAGTCTCTCAGTCGAAAGTATCAGAATCGGCTATAAGCTTTGGCGACGTCATGGACAAACGATAATATACAGGGTTTCTAATGTACATTAATACTATGAAGAATCAATTGACATCTCCAGAAGCGGCAGGTGGTTTAGTGCCGATTGTTATCGAACAAACGGCGAGAGGTGAACGTTCTTTCGATATTTATTCAAGACTGCTCAAAGAGCGGGTAATTTTTCTTGTAGGCCAGGTTGAAGATTACATGGCCAATCTGGTTGTTGCCCAATTGCTCTTTCTTGAGTCAGAAAACCCGGATAAAGATATTCATTTATACATCAATTCCCCGGGCGGTTCGGTGACAGCCGGCATGTCCATTTACGATACGATGCAATTTATTAAGCCTGACGTTAGTACTATGTGCATAGGACAGGCAGCCAGTATGGGAGCATTGTTGTTAACGGGTGGGGCCAAAGGCAAGCGCTATTGTTTGCCGCATTCTCGAATGATGATACATCAGCCATTAGGGGGATTTCAGGGGCAGGCCTCTGATATTGATATTCATGCCAGAGAAATTCTGTCAATCAGAGAAAAGCTGAATAGAATTCTTGCAAGTCATACAGGTCAACCGATAGATAAAATCCAGTTGGACACGGACAGAGATAATTTTTTAAGTGCGAATGATGCGGTAAGTTATGGATTGATTGATAAAGTTTTGTCGACCCGAACGGCGAGTTCCGATAAATAACGGATGGTATTTTTATTCAATTCGATATATTCTTTTATACTATATTGAAATCAATACATTTCTATTGATGTTTGCGGGAGTTCGCTATGAGTATTGACAAAAACGGTAAAGACGACGATAAGCTGCTTTATTGCTCCTTTTGTGGAAAGAGTCAGCATGAAGTAAGAAAACTTATTGCCGGACCATCCGTTTATGTATGCGATGAATGTGTTGAGCTTTGTAACGATATTATTAAGGATGAGTTGCAAGAAGATACGTCTTCGTTTAGTTCGGGAAAACTGCCGAAACCAAAGGAAATTAAAGAAGAGTTAGACGCATATGTGATTGGTCAGGAGCGGGCCAAGAAAACTCTGGCCGTTGCCGTCTACAATCATTACAAAAGGTTACGCAGTAAAACAAAAAAAGATGATGTTGAATTAGCCAAAAGCAACATCCTTTTAATCGGACCCACAGGATCTGGCAAAACGTTATTAGCTGAGACATTGGCGCGCTTGCTGGACGTCCCTTTTACCATCGCTGATGCAACTACCCTTACTGAAGCCGGTTATGTTGGTGAGGACGTAGAAAACATCATCCAAAAAATTCTGCAGAAGTGTGATTACGATGTTGAGAAGGCTGAAACAGGCATTGTCTATATCGATGAAATCGATAAAATTTCCAGAAAATCTGATAATCCCTCTATAACCAGAGACGTGTCAGGTGAAGGCGTACAGCAGGCTTTATTAAAATTGATTGAAGGCACTGTTGCTTCTGTACCTCCGCAAGGTGGCAGAAAGCATCCCCAACAAGAATTTTTACAAGTGAATACCGCTAATATTCTATTTATAGTGGGAGGCGCTTTTGCAGGACTTGATCGTGTTATTAAAGCACGTTCTGAAAAGGGCGGCATAGGATTTTCGGCTGATGTTAAAACTAAAGATGAATCCAAGAATGTAGGACAACTTTTCGCCGAAGTTGAATCTGAAGATTTAATCAAGTATGGGTTAATACCCGAGTTTGTAGGTCGTCTCCCTGTTATTGCAACGCTGGACGAACTGGACGAGAAAGCTTTGATGCAGATATTAACCGAACCTAAAAATGCGTTGATCAAGCAATACAAGCATTTATTTGAGATGGAAGGTGCTGATCTGGAATTCCGCGAAGATTCACTGATTGCGATTGCTCGCAAAGCCATGGAAAGAAAAACAGGCGCACGGGGTTTACGAACCATTGTGGAAAATGTACTTTTAAACACCATGTATGAGTTGCCTTCTGCCGACAATATCTGCAAGGTTGTTGTCGATGAAAGTGTTATTTTAGGTCAATCAGAGCCCTATCTGGTTTATGAGGCTGAAAAGAAAACAGCTTCTGCCGAATCTTGAAACTCAATCGATAGGAACATTAGGAGTTTTTGCAAAACTCTTATTAGTTGGTTGAAGTGTAAATAACAATTTGCCGGTTTTTGCAGAATTGGACGTTTATGCAATATACCTTAATGAAAACGTGATTCTATATCACGGCTTTTTGCTCAATAGTCACCACTCAAAACGTTCGAATACTGGAGATAGTTGAAAAAAGTATTTTTCCTGTCCTTGCTATTCTGTTTGTTGCCCCAATATCTCTTTTTTCTCAAGAAAACAGCCAGAAGGTTCCAATTATGGAAGCGCTTAATATGACAGAAACAAATGTTTTGATTCCGGTATTACCTTTAAGAGATGTTGTAGTTTATCCTCATATGGTAATCCCACTATTTGTAGGTCGTGAGCGGTCTATAGATGCGTTAGATGCTGCAATGAAAGATAACAAGCAGATATTGTTAGTGGCTCAAAAGGAAGCAGAAATTGATGAGCCGGATTTTACTGATCTTTATCTGGTCGGAACCCTGGCAAATATTCTCCAACTACTTAAATTGCCTGATGGAACTGTCAAGGTTTTAGTTGAAGGTTGTCAGCGAAGTCAAGTAATGAGTTATAAAGAGACTGCCAGTTTTTATTCGGCGGCGGTTATTCCCCTTGAAGATATTTTAAATGTATCGGAACAAGAACTTGATGTCTTACAGCGAACAGTTATCAATTCATTTGATCAGTACATCAAGCTAAACAGCAAGATCCCTCCTGAAGTATTAAATTCGTTGTCCGGGATTGATGATCCTAGTCGCCTGGCTGATACCATGGCTGCTCACATGAGTCTTAAGGTCAATGAAAAGCAGTCGATACTGGAAACGGCAGACATTGAACAACGTTTAGAGAATTTAATGACGCTGATGGAAGGCGAAGTAGATTTGTTGGAAATGGAGAAAAGAATACGAGTTCGTGTAAAGCAGCAAATGGAGAAAAATCAAAGGGAGTATTATCTAAATGAGCAGATGAAAGCAATTCAAAAGGAATTGGGCGAAATGGAGGATGTGCCCAATGAAGTTGAAGAACTGGAAAATAAAATTGAAAGTGCTGGCATGCCCAAAGAAGCAAGAACTAAAGCGGATGCTGAACTGAACAAGTTAAAGTTGATGTCGCCAATGTCGGCTGAAGCGACGGTCGTTCGAAACTATATTGACTGGATGGTTAATGTTCCCTGGAAGAAAAAAACCAAAGTACGGCATGATTTGAAACTGGCTGAACAGGTTCTGGAAGAAGAGCATTACGGGTTAGAGAAAGTTAAGGAGCGGATACTCGAATATCTTGCCGTACAGCAGCGTGTAAAACAATTAAAGGGCCCCATTTTGTGTTTAGTGGGGCCTCCGGGAGTGGGTAAAACCTCTCTGGGTGAGTCTATCGCCAGAGCGACGAATCGAAAGTACGTGCGTATGGCCCTAGGGGGAATGCGAGATGAGGCTGAAATCCGTGGTCATCGCCGAACTTACATCGGATCAATGCCGGGTAAAATATTACAGAATCTGGCCAAGGTGAAAACGCGAAATCCCATGTTTTTACTGGATGAAATAGATAAAATGGCAGCTGATTTTCGTGGTGATCCTGCATCAGCCTTGTTAGAGGTTCTAGATCCAGAACAGAACCATACATTTTCCGATCACTATCTGGAAGTGGACTTTGATTTATCAGATGTCATGTTTGTCGCGACCGCCAATACCATGAATATTCCTCCGGCGTTACTGGACAGGATGGAAGTTATTCGTCTTGCCGGTTACACGGAAGACGAAAAAATTAATATTGCCATCCGCTATTTGATACCTAAACAGGTTAAAAACAATGGCCTTGAAACGAAAGAAATTAGTATTTCTGAAGCGGCTGTCAGAGACATGATTCGTTATTATTCGCGGGAAGCCGGAGTTAGAAGTCTAGAGAGAGATATTTCAAAAGTTTGCCGAAAAGTGGTTAAGGACTTGTTATTGAATCCGCGTGCTGAAGAAATCAAAATCACACCTGAGAATTTGAATGCTTATTTGGGCGTCAGACGATTCGACTATGGGCTTGCCGAAGAGCGAGATCAAATTGGACAGGTGACCGGGCTGGCATGGACTGAGGTTGGTGGAGAATTGCTGACGATCGAAACGGCGGTCATACCTGGTAAAGGGAAGCATTCTGCAACCGGTAAGCTGGGCGAGGTCATGAAAGAATCGATAGAAGCCGCGATGACCGTTGTCAGAAGCCGTTCAGAAGTTTTAGGTATAGATAATGAATTGTTCCAAAAAAATGATATTCACATTCATGTCCCGGAAGGTGCAACGCCTAAAGATGGACCAAGCGCCGGCATCGGCATGTGTACAGCAATCATTTCGGCATTAACAAAAATACCCGTACGGGCGAATGTGGCAATGACCGGTGAAATCACCCTGCGCGGAGAAGTGTTACCCATTGGCGGCCTGAAAGAAAAGTTACTGGCAGCTCATCGTGGAGGTATTACAACAGTGCTGATACCTGCGGATAATGAAAAGGATTTGGTCGAGATACCTGAAAATATTAAGCAAAATCTGGAAATCATTGCGGTTCATTGGATTGATCAGGTACTCGCTGTTGCATTGCAATATATGCCCGTTCCTGTAGGTAGCTCTGAATCCGAAGAGCAGGGTAAAAATGAAGTCGATTCAGGAAAAAAAATAAAAAAGGGACTTACCGCACACTAAGTCTATTCGTAAGCAGGCCAAGAGGCTACGAGCTACAAAATCATGACCTCTGGAGCTTTTAGCTTGACACTACCTGAGGGCTAATATATAAATAAACGTTGTTCTTGTGTTATTGGATCTGAGCATAAGAATAACTCACGCTTGTCTTCTGAATATACTTAATAATTGACTTCCTTAGGGGGAATAATGAATAAATCGGAACTGATTGATGCTATCGCAGAATCTGCAGAACTAACAAAAGCGGATGCCGGTCGGGCATTGGATGGCTTTATTAATGCGGTTACAAGTGCGCTAAAAAATGGCGATTCTGTTGCTTTAGTTGGTTTTGGAACATATTCTGTAAAGGAAAGAGCGGAGCGAAAAGGTCGTAATCCACAGACGGGAAGAGAAATTACTATTCAAGCAGCAAAGGTTCCTTCATTTAAAGCTGGTAAATCTTTAAAAGATGCGGTAAACTAGTTTGTATTAGTCGGGTGCTTAGCTCAGCTGGGAGAGCATCGCCCTTACAAGGCGAGGGTCGGGGGTTCGAACCCCTCAGCACCCACCAGACTTTGGAGTGGTAGTTCAGTTGGTCAGAATACCGGCCTGTCACGCCGGGGGTCGCGGGTTCGAGCCCCGTCCACTCCGCCAAATCTAAAGCCCTGAACCGGACGGTTCGGGGCTTTTTTTTTAAATAAAATTTTTGCTTAATATCAAGTTGTTTCTTCAGGACTGATCATATGCTGACAAAAATTAGAGAAAAAGCGCAAGGTGCTTTTGCATGGGGTATCTTGATAGTGATTTGTGTACCTTTTGCGTTGTGGGGTATCAATAATTATTTGGATACAGGGAAAGAGGCCCCGGTCGCATCGGTGGGTAAAAAAGATTTTTATCAACGAGATGTTAATAAAGCCTATGAACAATTTCGTCAAAGTCTACAAGGCCTTGCAATTGATGAACAAATTATAAAAAAGCAAGCGTTAGATAAATTAATTAAGGATGAAGTGCTGTTGCAATATGCCCACGCTGAGGGCTTGGTTGCAGCCGATGATACGGCTCGTGATTTCATAAAAGCGTTACCTTATTTTCAGGTCGATGGCAAATTCAGTGACAAACAATATAAAACATTGCTTGGTTCACAACGTATGTCATCGGCAGAGTTCGTCAGTAGAATCAAAAGTGCGATTATCATGGAGCAGTTACAGCGTAGCGTCATCGATAGCAGTTTTGCCACGAATTATGATGTAGAGCGATTTTTTAAAATTCAAAATCAACAGCGTGACTTCGATTATGTGACAGTTACCGTTACCAAATCGTTAGAACAGCCTAAGGCGGAAGAAATTGCTGCTTACTATCAGCAGCATCAAGACTTGTATCGAACCCCGGAACAAGTATCCGTTGAATATGTAGAATTGTCCCTTGATGCGATTGCCAAGACGGTCAAAGTGGCAGAAGACAAGCTTAAGCCATTCTATGAAGAACAAAAAGATCAATACACCACGCAAGAAAGAAGAAAAATCAGTCATATTCTTTTCGCAATTAACGATAAAACCAATGACAAAGCGGCTTTAGAAAAGGCATTGAAAGCCAGAAAGGATCTTGCAAGCAAGGATTTTGTAGCATTGGCTAAAGCAGTGTCAGATGACAAAGCAACAGCCAAAAATGGTGGTGACTTAGGTTTGTTTAATGTTGGCGTTATGGAAAAGGCCTTTGAAGATGCTGCAAGCAAGCTGAAATTAGGTGAAGTATCCGAACCTGTAAAATCTGCATTTGGATACCACCTGATCAAAGTAACGGAACTGGTCCCAGGTGAAATAAAACCCTATGAAGCAGTCAAGGACGAAGTGGCAAAGGCGTATCAAAAATCTCAGGCAGAAAATGCTTTCTATGAGGCTGGCGAAAAACTGACTGAAATGAGCTACGAGAATCCTGATAACCTTCAAACCGTTGCTGAAGCTTTAAGCACTCCAGTCAAGAAGTCCAGTCTTTTTGCCAAAGAGAAGGGGGACGGCATCGCATCCGAAGAGAAAATACGTACGGCGGCATTTTCTGAAGAAGTTTTGCAAGGCAATAACAGTTCACCGATCGAACTGGGCACCGATCGCGTCGTTGTGCTTCGTCTCTTGGAACACAAAGTTGCCGCACGTCGCAGCTTGGATGAAGTCAAGCAGGAAATTGCGGACGTATTGTTAACGGAAAAAGCCAAACAGCAGAGCATTGAAAAAGCAAAACAACTTAAATCCCGATTAGTGGCGGGTGAGACTATTCAAAAAGTGGCTGCAGACAATAAACTGGAAGTGAAGTCGCAATCTGGGCTGACACGGAATAAAAGTGCGGGATTACCAGAGCAATTGATTGATGTTGTTTTTAAAGCGGCCAAGCCGGTAGGCAATAGCCCCAGTGTCTTTATAACGCAACTATCTACAGGGGAGCAGGTTATTGTCAGCCTGTCAAAAGTAAAAGAAGGTGCTATGAGCGATGACGATAAGAAGCAACTTGTCCTGGCGACTAAAAATATCGCCAAAGCGTTTGGTCAGTCAGAATTCGTAGCCGTCGTTGGCAGTTTGCAGAAAGAAGCTGATATCACTGTTCATGGTAAATAACGATCGAAACATTGGGGCAACTAGAAAAGGTACAACTACGTATTTAATTTGGCTATAAGTTACCATGAGCAGAAAGCAATGAGCCCAACTTGGGTGAGATAATTTACAAAAAATATTGTCAATGTCTCGTTATTATGGTGTTGGAATTAAGCCGGTTTCTGCACATTGCTCCCTCCTGACGGGCTATACTGCCGGGGCTGAGTTCCGGTCTCATTCCAGTGCCAAACGGGATAGGCCTAAAATCGGTAAATTTTGCTTTTGAATCAACTTATTGTCCTTTTTAATTGCTCATCTTGCAGATTCGGGGATAATGAATCGGGGAGAGTCGGTTAGATTGCAAAATGGCTTTATAAAATTTCCTTGAGTACGCCAACGATAATTTTTCATCTTTCTGAGGGCTAGATATGCCGTTTAATTCGTTGATGATATTGTCCATCATTGCCCTGTTTTTTATGGCTATGCTGCAGGTTCATCTTTTTGAAATTGCGTTTGCCAAACTTGGCTTAACCCCGGGGGAAACGCTATTTATACTGATAGGAACCTTGTTGGGTAGCGGGATTAATTTGCCGGTCTACAGTCTACTCACCAAACAAACGGGTCATATGGTGATGTCACCGGACCAGAAACCTGTTTGGGAAATTTATCAACCTGCCAGAGAAGGAAAAGTAGTGATTGCCGTTAATGTTGGTGGCTGTCTTTTTCCGATTGGCTTAAGTCTTTATTTTTTATCGTTACAACTGATTGATCCTTTCAAACTATTGTTGGCGATCTCGGCGATTACCGCCTTGAGTTATAAATGCAGTCGCATCATGCCGGGCTTAGGTGTCGGAATGCCCATTTTTATTGCTCCGTTGGCATCAGCTCTGGTGGCATTAATGCTTGATGCGGAGCATGCTGCGCATCTTGCATATGTGGGCGGTGTTATCGGTGTTTTGATTGGTGCTGACTTACTGCGCTTAAATTCGATCGCAGAGCTTGGAACGCCGGTTGCCGCAATTGGCGGAGCAGGAACCTTTGATGGGATTTTTGTGACAGGTATTATTGCCGCTTTGCTGGCTTGATGAGACGCCAATCATGAAGATTTCATGATTGGCGCGATATTGTTACTCGACCAAAAATTCGCGCATCATGCCCATGTCTTCATGTTCGAGATTGTGGCAGTGATATAAAAACAAACCTTTATAATCCTGGAAAGGTTTGATAATGCGTATGGTTTCGCCAGGCATCACCAAAACCGTATCTTTGAACCCACTTTCTATGAAGCCTTCGCTGACAGTGGCGTAATCATCAGCTGCATTGTTGATTATGCTACGACTAACAATCTGGAATGATTGTCCGTGTAAATGAATGGGATGGGCCATTGTCATCATCATTCCCATACCGCCACCCATTCCCATCGACTCGCCGCTTTCCGGGTTGTTATTTCGATGGCCCATGCCACCCATCATCCCCATACCACCGTGTCGACCTCCCATACCACCCATCATTCCCATGCCGCCATGGCTATGGAAAATTTCCAGTAACTGTATGCTGTTGACTTTGATACGTTCAAAGTCTTGAGGGTCGTTATAAGCATAAGGTCGCCCATTCAGTAGCAGTGCCATGTGGGCTTCTGAAATCGCGATTGGAATCGGTTTTTGGGGGTTTGCCGTATCGGATGGACTGTATCGGTAAATTTTTGATAACTGTCCCGGTAATTTCGGACTATCGCTGACCTTCTTGGTTACACGGACGGTGAAAATAGGGTAATCGCTACCCACGGGCAGCGAATTTACATTCATCATGCCGCCCATCATGCGAGAAGCCATTTTGGGTAGCGCGCCGGAAAAAGCTGCACTGCGCATGACAATTTGCGAGCCTTCACTTCGGCCGCTGAAATCTGCCCAAACATCCAGGCGTTCGCCCGGCGCGAGCATGACATAGGCTTTGGTTTCCGGCGATTCCAGTAAACCGCCATCGACGCCTAAGACTGTGATCGGTGTACCGTCTTCCCAGGCCAGTTTATAGATGCGCGCTGTCGAACCATTCATAAAACGTAAGCGATAAGCACGACTTGCAACATCAAACTTAACATTGGAGCGCCCATTCACCAGAATGCGATCACCGTAGAATCCCATCATCCGTTCGTGCATATTGCGGACGTAGACCAGTTGATTGTTATCGTCGAACAATCGATCTTGGATCACGATAGGAATTTCAAACTCGCCGGACGGTAAACCCAGGGCAGCTTCTTCCTCATCATTGACAATAAGAGCGCCAGCCAGACCGTTGTAAACCTGTCGAGCCGTGTTTTCGTGAGGATGCGGGTGGTAAATATTCATGCTCGCACGATTGAGCACTTCAAACTCATAGACATAGCGTTCACCCGGATCAATCGCATACACAGGAGGACCATCCATGACAACAGGCACATGCAAGCCATGCCAGTGCGTAATTGTGGGCTCCGCCAGTTTATTTATTAAATGAATGCGGACTTTCTGACCTTTTTGCAAGCGGATAATGGGCCCCAGGTACGATCCCGGTATTTCAGTCAGCGTATTTTCTGGACCTTTTAACAACTTGGCAGAATACTGCTGAATCAATGTTGATTGGCCAGGTAAAATGGCGACAGAATTCGAGCGGCAATACAGTTCCAATTCAACGTCCGCCTTAAAATTCGCCGATGCTTTATTTGGCGCCATTTTTGGCAAGCCTTCCGGGGCACGTGTGGAATGCATATTTCCCATGGCGGATAACAGGCCTGGAAAACCGGCTAAGGAGAGCATGCCGAGACTGCTACTTGTCAAAAAGCGACGGCGGGAATGATTTTTTAGATGGGACATAATAGCTCCTTGGTTAGGATCGCGACTACTGATGCGTAGTTCTTATAAGGGATTTAGTGTGTAAAGTTTAGCGAAGGATTTTAGGCCTCGATTTGACTTAAATCAAAGGACATAATATTCCAAGCAAATTTTGATCAGTTGCAAAGTGACGTCGGTATAATCCTGTAATGAAATTAATACTAGCGAATTTAGTGGTTGGCATCTTATTAATTTATTTGGGCTGCTCGGCGGGCGGTTTGGGCTTGATGGTAGCATGGCTGGGTGTTGGGTTTATTTTGACCGGCTTGGGTTATGCGGGTATCGATGCACGTATTTATGGAAAAAATGAGACAGGCGACTTTCCCTGGTGGTCAATCATGCTTTACATGCCGTTTTTTTGCTACACCCTGGCAACATGGCATGTTGTTCAATGTTTAATCAGAGAGCGCTCTTATGACTGGATCACCGGCGATCTGATTGTCGGTCGCCGCTTATGGAAACGAGAGTATCCTGAGAATGTACAAATTGTTGTCGATTTGACCGCCGAATTTCATGAGCCCAAATCAGTGATAGAGAATATTGCCTATATATCTCTACCAATTTTGGATGGGCATATTCCGGAAATTCACCGAATGAATGATGCCTTGGACAAATTAACTAGCGGCATTACCTATATTCACTGCGGCCAGGGTCATGGCCGATCCGGTTTGATTGCCGCCTTATTGCTGGCAAGGCAGGGAATAATCAGGACGCCGCAAGAAGCTATCTTATTGTTGAAGAGTAAACGTCCAAAACTAGGACTTACTGCCAAACAATTTGAGTTTCTTTGTCAACAAATGCAACAATATCAACAAAAACAACGTTGATTGGGAGGATGCGAACATGAATCAGCGGGTTTCGATGATCAAGTCATTCTGCATTCAGGCGTTCTAATGACCATGGAACCAATTTCCACTGACACTGTTATAAATCACACTCTCGTTCAGACATTGGTTTCAGGCCATGTTTTAACGTCACTACCGGTCAGCATACGACTGGTTGAAACCCATATTTCCTGGGTGTTACTGACCGGCCAGTATGCCTATAAAATAAAAAAACCCGTTCGCTTTGGTTTTCTGGATTTTTCTAGCTTGGAAAAACGGCATTTTTATTGTACTGAAGAAATCAGGCTTAATCGCCGCCTGGCACCCAATATCTATCTGGATGTCGTGCCAATCACAGGTACACCAGCGCATCCCGCAGTTGGCGGGAACGGAACGGCGATTGAATATGCGGTTAAGATGACGCAGTTTACAGATGGTCAATTGTTGAGTGAACGTGCTGAAAATGGTCTCTTGTCCGTGGAGGAGATAGATCAAATTGCGGTATTACTTGCCGAATTTCATGAAATTGTCGAGCGGGCCGGCAGCGATTCATTGTATGGTGATGCGCTGGATATCAAACATTGGTTTGATGAAAATTTTGACCAGATCGCTCCCTTGCTTGAAGACGAGAGAGATCAGCAACAGCTTGAAAAGATTCGGCGCTGGGGCGAGTCCGAATGGACTAATAAATCAGAGTTGATGCAGTTTCGCAAACAGCAGGGCTATGTGCGGGAATGCCACGGCGATTTGCATCTGAGCAACATTACGCTGGTCGATGGCAAGGTCACTTTGTTTGATTGCATTGAGTTCAATCCGGCATTGCGCTGGATTGATCTAATCAGTGAAGTCGCATTTTTAATGATCGATCTGTTTTACTACGGTTATGATCGCCATGCGTTTCGTTTTCTGAACCGCTACCTCCAGGTCACAGGGGATTACCGGAGTCTGGACGTGATCCACTATTATCTGGTTTATCGGGCACTGGTGCTGGCGAAAGTGTCATTATTGCGTCGGCAGCAGCAGTGCCACGGTAATGACAAGCAGGAGGCTCAGAAAAGATTCCAAACCTTTATGAGTTTGGCTGAGCGTTTCACCAGAAAAAACCAGGCTGTCATGATGATTACCCATGGTTATTCAGGATCAGGAAAATCATTTTATGCGGAGCGCTGTGCCGAGACTATTGGAGCCATACATATTCGTTCCGATGCGGAACGCAAACGCCTGTTTGGTTACCAACTTTCGGACGCTACCGATAGCGAAATTGGCGGTGGCATTTACACACAGGATGCCAATGTAAAAACCTATCGGCATCTTGCTGATGCAGCTGACTCCATCCTCCATGCAGGATTTTCAGTCATTACCGATGCCACGTTCCTGAAAACCTGGCAACGCGATATCTTTAGACAAGCGGCGCATGCGTTGGCTTTGCCGTTTTATATTCTCGATTTAAATGCAGCTGATGAAACCAGGGAAAGCCGTATCCGGCAACGCATCAATGATGCATCGGAAGCAACGGTTGATGTAATGCGTGAACAACAACAGTCGGCGCAACCGTTATCACAAGCAGAACTCGCTTGTACAATAACGATTTATACAGAACGCGATAGTGCTTTTGATACCTGGTTGGCGAGTCTGGTTGATTGTAATGTTGGTTAGGGTCAGCCAATCCTGGTTCTGCAGATAGAGAAAAACCACGAAGGACAGATAAAAAACTACACCATAATGTGTTTTCTGTCTTGTACACTTCGTGGTATCGATACCCTGATTT
Organism: Methylococcaceae bacterium; assembly: GCA_013140705.1. Taxonomy (GTDB): domain Bacteria; phylum Pseudomonadota; class Gammaproteobacteria; order Methylococcales; family Methylomonadaceae; genus JABFSH01. The sequence continues at coordinate 22,199 of JABFSH010000038.1, read as the reverse complement.
GTTATGCCATTAGTAAACAAGTCTTGTAAAGCGCTATTCAATTGAAGAGACGCTAATGCGCTTCGGCTTGATGGCTTCCCGCTTCGGAATGACGATTTCCAAAACGCCATTTTTGCTTGTGGCGTTTATAGCTTCGCCATTGGCAGAATCAGGCAGGCTGAAACGACGGTAAAAAGAACCATAAGAGCGCTCAACGCGTTTATAGCCTTCCTTTTCGGTTTTAGCTTCCGATTCCTTTTCACCTTTGACAGTAAGAACACCGGCTTCCATACTGACTTCAATATTTTCAGGTTTAACTCCGGGAATGTCGGCATGAATGACAAACTTATCGGGGTCTTCCTTGATATCGACGGCAGGCGCCCATTCAGCGGTTGCGATCATGCCTTCGCCGGGTTTATCATTTTGCGAGCGTTCCAGCTCCTTTTGTAGTTGATTCAACAAGCTCCATGGTTCATAACGAGTAATAGCCATTTGTTATCTCCTAAAAAGGTTGTAAAAGAATGATAAAACGTAGATTCGTCTACACTCAACAAAATAGGGATTTTTGTATGGTTTTCAAGTGGCCGGTTCTAATTTCACTTTAAAAATGCCATTATGGGCACTTGCCAAGCGATAATTGCCATCCATTTACCACGTTATCTGGGCGATTTCTGTTACCGCATCATCGACTATTTCAACTGTACGTGGGTTGCCCCGCTTTAGCAAGCTCAGGCAATGTTACCTTTGTCAGATAGCGGTCGCCTTTAAGAGCACCTTTATGCGCGTTGTGTTGGGATTGTGTTCATTGTGACTGCAGCACTTATCTTCACGCCTGTGGCACGTCGAATACGACATGAAATTGCATTGGAACTTGAAGTCTTAAGTCTGAGAGCCTTATGCTTTGCGACTTCAGCAAAAGAACAATAGTTTTTCCTGATTACCTACAAGCTTTAGCTGAAATAGCAGACACTCAAGTAGCCGTCATGCCGGCATGGATTACCGGTATCCAGAACACAGGGATGTGACTCAACAGGAGAGCTAATCGCTGGGTTTACATCCGTGTAGCCTGGACCCCGGCAGTCCATGCCGGGGCGACGTTTTTTGGAAACTTATGGCTCTTTGATATTGGCTGAAGCTTATACGTAATCAGGTAGCTTTTTGAAAAAATAAAACTGAGTGTCCGAGGAGGGAGGGATGTCTTTCTTCAGTAAGGTGAAAAATTGATATGGGTAAAAGACCGTTATTGAGGTCTAATTTTGGGAGGGCAGCAATTGATTTGTTGATAACCGCCCATAGAGTTCCTGAACGATCCGGTTTCTTAAGTTATAGGGTACATTCTCGTTCATGATGACGGCAAAAGGCTGCCATTCGCCACGGTTGGCCAAGTAACCTGCCAGCGCGCTGACACCACCCAGAGTTCCGGATTTTGCGTATATTCCAGGTTCAATTTCCGGTAACAAATGCTTCCAGCTTCGGAATGCCTGTAATAGATCGGTCAACTGTTGCGGCGAAAGGCGGTTAGTCCGGGACAATCCGGCCCCATCCACCAAGGAGAAATTAAGCCAGCCAAAGCGTTTAAAAAGCGTTTCTTCCATATAGCCTTGAACATCGACGGCGTTGGCTGGACGTTTGTAGTTTTCCGAACTCAGTATCAATATCAACTGGTTGGCGATGAAATTGGTGGAATATTTCAACATTGAACGCAGGATCTCTCCCAGCGTTTTGCTGTTAACATGCGTATAAAAAACAGCCAGGTCTGGAACCAGGCCAAATACGATTTCGGAGCCAACTGAAAGCCCGTGTTTCTGTAAAAAAGCGCTCAGCAATTCAGCGAAATATTTCTCGGCGTTATGTGGATTAGGACCTGTGTTAATACGCAACTCACCGCTCTTTATCAAGTCACCTATGCTCACTGCGTAGGTGGTCAACGGTGTAAGAGCTTCTGCAGACAGTACTTGTCCGCCGACTTTCCTAATGGCTATGGTATTGAAATTTGCAGCAACGGCGGAGGGAACTGCATCGTAAGGATTGTCAGTTGCTCCTGTACCCGGTAGCACCAAATCCGGTTGAAATAACGACGTATCAATACCGATGGCGTTGACATGTTTTAAGCCCCTTTGTTTAAGACTCCTGGCAACAGCATCCAGTTCTTCAGAAACCAGATAAGGATCGCCGCTGCCTTTAATCCAAAGGGTCTTTGATGATTCGTCCAGATAAAAATGGGTGCGAAAGCGATATTCTTCGCCCCAATGGGTTAACGCCATCCAGGCAGTTGCTAATTTGGTGGTCGATGCCGGTATTAAGGGCAGGTCGGCATGATCGGCTAGAGCGGTACGACCCTTAGCGTCCAAAACGATGAGACCTGCGTTGTGCAGCCTGGAAAATGCAGTCAACTCATCGTCAGCCAACGTAACAGGAATAAAAAACACTAAATAAAGCAAGCAAGTAAAAATGGCTTTCATTCCGGTCAATTCTAATCGGATACGCATTAAAAGAAAACCTAAAGCAATTGTGAAAACAACAAATAATTGCTATTGAGTATCTTGTTTCAGGATGGTTGGTAATCGATTTTTATGCTGTTCCCACTGTACGTTAAAGTGACATGCCACTGCTAAAATTGTTGAACAATGGGGAGTACCTTAGACTTCTTAGTTGGCTTCCAAAATCCAAACATAAAAATCTGCACTCAATAGCAAGCAGTATATTCTGGATGTGGTAATGGTGACATCAATACGTGAATGTTTGTAACTATTCAGCGTAATTCAAAAGGGAAAATCAATAGGCTTTTTCAAAGCATAAAATCCGGTAACACGCCGCTGAACAAAAGCGTCAGCGCCTGAGTGGCGGAGACCCCGTTTTTCCGGCACGTTGACAAATAACTGCGTACACGGCAAAAGATATCCGCACCTTCTTGAGAGCGGAATCAGCCCGCTATTTTTTGATGCCCTTTGGTCATCCGAATAGCGTTCTCCCCTTGGTTATTCGTAAACGGGACAATGGGATTGGTCATAAGCCTGAGTACATCCTGCTCAAAGAGCTGCAACCGCTCCAATAGTTTTCGTGCCTTACTGCGCTTGACCCGTCCGCGTTGTCCGGGTTGCCGTGTTTTATCCGGTGGCGGGCATTCAGTTTCCGCCTGTTTAAGCAGATTACGGTAGCATTCGGTGTAATACCGAGCTTTTTCTGCAGACAGGGCGTTAGGTTCACCTTGGGCTCTGACATTCTTCAGGATCTCCAGCAGCAAGTCCGGCATGGCTTGTGCCCACGGTTGCTTATCCTGTTCGAAAGCGCGCTCCAATTCACGCAGAGGGTGTGCGTTGCAGAGCGCGTGCAGGCATCGGGTGTAGTAATAATAAGGCTTGACCACCATGGATGGTGGAAATGCAGATTTTGCAGGAGCAAAAATCTGTCCAATGGTCATGGCAAAGAATGCCCTCAAACATTGGCAACACCCCTTTCTCATCCATCGCTTCAGGCCATGCTTGGCGTGAGCATAAAACAGAGTCAGTCGGTCAATTGCTGCACAATGTAGCCACTGTCTCTTGCCGCCAATATTGATACCGGTTTCCTCCGTATGTAACAACGGAGCGGCAATCAGCTTAGTGATCAGTTTCAGCTAAAACTCTGCCAACCGGTCAAAAGCCTGTTGGTTAAAGTTAAACACGGAGCCCGTACTGATCGGCAAGCCGATTTGCTCTTGAAAATAGTCTTGCACCCGTTGGTAAGGAAGCAGCTGGAATTGCGATAAATACACCGCCTGTACTTTGACGCCATGGCCATATTGGACGGCCTTGGTCACCTGCGGAGGAAAGGGTGCGGTAAAGCGGTTACCCTTTTCATCTTCCAGGATTTGGGCGCGGTATTCGGTGACGAGTCGCTGGATGTCAATATCAAACACTTGGCGGGATTCAAAGTCGATGTCGCGGTGTTGCGCGGGTGGCAGACTGCGCGATCTACTTTAAGCCGCTTGATCTCGTCGGGATCGTTTACTTTGCTTAAGGTCGTGCCGACCCTTCCGGTTTGGCCGCCGGGTTTGTTATTGCCGTCTTTCGGTTTTTTGTCGCCTTTGACAAAGTCTGTTGAAGGTGGTTTGCTGATATTGCGGCTGTTAAGGCCTAACCGGTTGGCCAATAATTGCTCCACCAATAACAGTACGTCCAACGTTGAACGCAAGGCAGGTATCCCACCGCAAGCGAATGCTGATTTTGTTTGTGCGATGGAAGATGTTCTGGAAGTTTACCAACGGCCATATACGGATGAAGAGGTTCTGATTTGCCTGGATGAAACCAGCAAACTGCACATTAAAGAAACACGGATACCGTTGCCCCCCAAAAATCCAACAATATAATTTTGGCGTTCTACTGGTTAAATCAGTGGCTTATTCATTCGTGCTGACCTTCGACTGCGCTCAGGGGAGAGCCCTGTCGAAGCCTGTCCTGAGCGGCGCCGAAGCGTACGATCGAATAAAATTTAGAGGTTTCCTATAAGTGCTTGCTACGCGTCGGCAATTGGAAATGCCAATACATCATTAATGCTGGGACTTCCGGATAATATCATCAATAATCGATCGAGTCCTATCGCCATACCGGCACAGTCTGGCATACCGGCTTTTAGCGCCGCAATAAGACGATCATCCCTGGCTACAGCGTGGTTTAACTGCTGTCTGATCTTGAGTTCATTAGTGAAGCGTTTTTCCTGTTCGTCAGCATCGGTCAATTCGTAATAGCCATTACCCAATTCCACGCCGTTTATAAATATTTCGACGCGATCGGTAATGCTCGCATTGTACTGATTGATTCTTGCCAGTGACGACTGGCAGGCAGGATAACCATAAATCAGGCATAGCGCATTGTGACCCAGATGAGGCTGGACCTGATGGCTAAACAGAAAGTCCAGCCATAGCACGTGATCCTGTCCGCATAGTGTGATGGCATCAGGCAATCGGGCCTCTTCCGCATAGGCACAGTATGCCGAATAATCAAAGGCCAGTGCATCCAGGCCTGTATGCCTGGCAAAAATGTCCTGATAGGTAAAATACTGAGCTGCTTGTAAGGTTAGCCGATCCTTGAATAAAAATGTTATCAAGTCCGTAATTTCATCCATTAAATCAGCTAACGTAAATCCGACGCGATACCACTCCAGCAGGGTAAATTCGGGATTATGGTAACGACCATTTTCAGCGTTTCTGAAGGCTTTACAGATTTGAAAAATGCATCCACTGCCTGCGGCCAGCAGCCGTTTCATCGCGAATTCCGGCGAAGTCTGTAAAAATAACGTCTGCTGTTCTGGCGGAAAGCTGAATTCGGTGGTAAAAAAATTCAGCTGCGGATCGGTGCCGCTGCCATGGCATAGCAGCGGTGTTTCAACCTCAAGAACGGCCCGTTCTGCAAAAAACTGCCGAATGGCCTGCAACATGCCGGCTCTTGCACGCAAGAGTTGCAGAGAACAGGCCGGCTGCCATGTCTCCGACACTAATCTTTTACGCGCGAAACATATTCCCCGGTACGTGTATCAACTTTAATGACTTCACCGATTTGAACAAACAAAGGGACTCTAACCACGGCGCCTGTCTCAAGCGTTGCGGGTTTGCCGCCGCCACCGGATGTATCGCCGCGAACGCCAGGATCGGTCTGGGTTATGGCTAGTTCAACAAAGTTGGCTGGTGTAACGGAAAGCGGCACATCATTCCATAAGGTCACCGTGCACGAGTCCTGATCTTTAAGCCAGTTTGTCGCTTCGCCCACTGCTTTTTCGTCGGCCTGATACTGTTCAAAGGTATCCGGCACCATGAAATGTCTGAACTCACCATCGTTGTAAAGGTATTGCATGCCTACATCGACTACGTCTGCGCCCTCCAGGCTATCGCCGGATTTAAAGGTTCTTTCAATGACGCGCCCTGTTTTCAGGTTTCTGATCTTGACGCGGTTAAAGGCTTGCCCTTTTCCGGGTTTGACAAATTCATTTTCAACAATTGCGCACGGATCATTATCCAGCATGACTTTTAAACCGGCTTTGAATTCATTCGTACTGTAACTGGCCATTTTATCCTCAAGACGACAAACATTAAGTAAATCGAACCATTATAATAGAGCCCCGAACCGATAGAAACTTTAAATTAGCCCTTTCATGCCAGAACACCCGAACGAAGAACACCATTTCAGCCAAAATTGGCAACAGCAACTTCGATCCGCCTTTAAGTCAATTGATGAGTTATGCCACTATTTACATCTGTCAACGGATGACTTAAGCCCTTCGGTAGCGGCTGCCCGACAGTTTCCGGTCAAGGTCCCGCTGAGCTTTGCCGCCTCTATGGAAAAGGGTAATCCTGACGATCCTTTACTAAAACAGGTCTTACCCATCCATGAAGAAACAGTAACCTATCCCGGATTTAGCCACGATCCGGTAGGCGATGTTCAAGCCATGCCAACCGCAGGCCTTGTGCATAAATACCGGGGCCGAGCGTTGTTCATCACAACCGGCAGTTGCGCGATTAATTGCCGCTATTGTTTTCGAAGGAACTTTCCTTATTCCGACTTGCAGCTCAGCAAGGAAAGAGAAAATGCCGCCATGCAATACATCCGTGATGATTCCAGCCTGTCGGAAATCATATTGAGTGGTGGCGACCCTTTACTGTTGAGCGATGACAGACTGAAAGAACTGATGCGGCAAATTGAAGCGATTGCTCACGTCAGGCGTATCAGAATCCATAGCCGATTACCGATTGTTCTGCCGGCACGCATTACCGATGAACTGCTTGAAATGCTGTCGCAAAGCCCTTTAAAAATTGTATTAGTGGTTCACTGCAATCATGCCAACGAAATCAACGAGCGTGTTAGTTGTGCGCTTAAAAGGCTCAGAAACAAAGGCCTCGTGGTTTTTAATCAAGCCGTGCTCTTGAAAGGCGTTAATGATAAGGCTGATGTGTTATGCCAATTAAGTGAAACACTGTTTGCCCAGGATGTCATCCCTTACTATCTGCACTTGCTGGATAAAGCAAGCGGCACCGGACACTTTGAAGTCTCTAAGCAGGACGCGCTAGCGCTTATCAAGGAAATTCAAGCGTACTTACCGGGGTATCTTGTACCACGGTTAGTTAAAGAACGTGTCGGCGCATTGGCCAAAGAGTCTGTTTTTGCATGACTTTTTTTCAAGAATACCAAAAGTGATGCAATTCTGAAGCATTCCATTCTCCGTTGTTGTTCGCTGATATTCAGGATGACGGCACCAAATAAAACAGCGTGCAGATTGATAAATTCACTAGAACTGATACAGTCTGCGTTTATCTGTGGTGTTAAACAACCACAGGAATTTTATTAATGGTTGCAAGGAGATCTTATGTCTGACTTTAAAAAATATCAGTGTGGCGTGTGCGGTCATATATATGACGAGGCGGAAGGTGATCCGGACTCCGGCATTGCTCCTGGCACTCGCTGGGAAGATATTCCGGATGATTGGCGCTGTCCAGAATGCGGCGTGGAGAAAAGTGAATATGATTTGATGGATTGATTAGTTTTTAGAGAGAGACGCATGCGCATGGTCATCATAGGTTCGGGAATCGCGGGCGTCAGCTTTGCAGAAAAATATCGCTCTTTATGCAAAGATGCCGAGATCACGCTGGTTACCAAGGAAACCGATGGTTATTATTCCAGGCCTTTGCTGTCCCGAGGTTTTAGCAAGGACGATATTGAACGAAGCATCGTCCTGAAAACGTTCGACAAACTCAGTGAAAGTCCGATCAATATGATTAGCGGCGTTGAAATAACGGCTATTGATCGCGACAAGAAAACCGTTGCCTATGAAATCAATGGTCAGCAAAAATCACTACCTTACGATAAACTCATTCTGGCACAAGGCTCGTCGGCTTTTATCCCACCGCCCTTCAGAGCGTCCAGTGACCTGTTTTTCTGCTTGAACAGCCTGATTGATTTGAAAAAAATGCGACAATTTCGTCAGACTTTTTTAGACCGCGGGTTAAATCCGCATTGGGCTATTATCGGTGGCGGTCTAATCGGTTGTGAGGTCGCATCCGATTTAGCCGTTTCCGGCGACAAGGTAACCCTGTTTCATGCCATGGATCGCTTGATGGAGCGCCAGCTAGCTAACGAAGATTCGGTTTTATTACAAAACGTTCTGGAAAATACCGGAATCAATGTGCTTTTGAACCAAAACGTACAAAAATTTATTCGACAGGACGATAAGTTTTGCGTTCTTACTGAAGAAACTTCCCAATTCGACGGATTGATCGTGTCATGCGGATTCAAGCCTCGCACGGAATTGGCTGATGCTGCCGGTTTGGACATTGGCCGGGGTATCAAGGTTAATCAGTATTTGCAAACCAGTGATGAAGCTATTTATGCGCTTGGTGATGTTGCGGAATTACCCAACGGCAAACTGTACGCGTTTATCCTGCCGATTCGAAATCAGGCAAACTGGCTGGCCGGTTTTATGACAGGACAGGAACAAAGTCCCTGGGCTGCACCCGTTTTTAGCACCAAGGCCAAAGTGCATGGATTTGAAGCCAATCACCCCTACACGCTTTAATGCTGCATGGTATAGGTGACAATCAAAACCACACTGCATGATCACTATCTAAACCATGAATCCGCATCGTTACCCAGACCCTGAATGCGCTGCAGTCTATCGTGTTATTTATGAACGCCGCGATATGCGTCATTTTTTACCGGACCCGATTGAACCCGAGGTTTTGTCGCGCCTGTTACGAGCGGCACACCATGCGCCCAGCGTTGGTTTTATGCAGCCGTGGCGATTTATTCGCATCAGTTGCAAGACCTTGCGTCACGATATCCATGCCTTGGTCGAACAGGAAAGAATCGCTACCGCGCAAGCATTAAAAGAGCGTGAAGACGAATTTATGAAACTGAAAGTGGAAGGCATTCTCGACTGTGCCGAGTTGTGGGTTGCCGCACTCTGTGATCAGCGCGATCAGCATATTTTCGGACGCCGAACGATGCCACAAATGGATTTGGCCTCGCTGGCCTGCGCCATCCAAAATTTATGGCTGGCAGCCAGAGCCGAAGGCCTGGGTCTGGGCTGGGTTTCGATGTTCGACCCCGAGCTGTTAAGAAAGCGATTATCCATGCCTGAAGGCAGTCAGCCGATCGCCATTTTATGTTTGGGTCACGTCGAACAATTTTACGATAAACCCATGCTTGAACAGGAACATTGGGCTGATCGGAAGGACTTGAATCACTTTTTATATGACAATAGCTGGAATAAGCCGTGTTGCCAACTATTGTAATACCGCCGTTTTCAATAAATCTCCGCACGATTTTACAGAACAAAATCGATCAAAAGACCAAACCGCTGGGCTCACTAGGCCGCCTGGAAGCATTGGCCTTACAGATTGGCTTGTGTTTGAACTCGTCATCGCCTCAGCTGAATAAGCCTTGCATTATCGTGTTTGCCGGTGATCACGGCATCGCTGAAGCAGGCGTCAGCGCTTATCCGCAAACAGTCACCGCACAAATGGTCACGAACTTTTTGGCGGGCGGCGCCGCCATCAGCGTTTTTGCCAGGCAACACCAGTTGGAATTAATCATTGTAGACGCGGGTGTCAAGGCAGATTTAGTAAGTCACCCACAATTGATAACCGCAAAAATAGCCAAAGGCACTGCCAATTATCTCAACCAGCCGGCAATGACTCTGAAGCAATGTCTGGAAGCCATAAAAACCGGAGCTTCTATTGTCGAACACCGCATTGCGCAGGGCTGCAACACGATTGGTTTTGGTGAAATGGGGATTGGCAACAGCTCATCCGCGACCTTGCTCATGCATGTACTGACTACCATACCGCTGTCTGAATGTATCGGCCGTGGCACCGGCCTCAATGACGAACAGTTACATCATAAACTGACTCAATTACACAAGGCCTTAAAACTGCATGATAAAAGTCTAACGCCGATTGACGCCCTGGCCTGCTTTGGAGGTTTTGAAATTGCCATGATGGTTGGTGCTTATATGAAAGCCGCCGAGCAGCGCATGCTGATTCTGGTGGATGGTTTTATCGCCAGCGCTGCACTCTTGGTCGCCAGTCAATTGCATCAACAAGTGCTTGATTATTGTATCTTTAGCCACGTTTCCAGTGAACGGGGACATCAGGCTTTATTGGCTTATTTCAAGTCCAACGCGCTATTGAATCTTGACCTGCGTCTTGGTGAGGGTTCCGGCATTGCACTGGCTTACCCTCTGGTGCAATCAGCCGTTGCTTTTCTGAATGAAATGGCCACGTTTGCCGAAGCCGGTGTCGATGACCACTAATGGCAAAACGATTATTGGGGAGGTGTTGTACTGGTGCCTGAAGTTGTTACAGCTTCGGCTGATGGCGGCAGACTGGCAAGCACTCGTTCAATCCAGCTATAGATTCGCTTAACAACGAGACCCTCATCGTACTGGTACAAATGACTTTCGTTGTTAATTTTATCTTGCCGGTAAGCTGCATTTGCTTTTGCCGAAATCCGCCTGTCCCTGGCGCTATCAACAACTGTGGCTTGATCCTGTTCGGCGTAGATATCCAACAGAGGCACATCGATTTTTTTAATAAATTCCAATGTTTGTACCGATTTGTTTTGACTAGCAGGCACAGCCAAACTGATAGCAGCAATTGCTTTTATCGCAAGCGGCTTCTCACTTTGCGCATAGACGGCCATCAAGGCGCCTAAACCATAACCTGCAAGAATGATCGAATCAATTTTATTGCCTTGCAGATAACTTAAACCGGCTTGTATTCGCGCCAAGGCCTCAGGAAACAAGGCATAATAATCGTTTTCAGTAGCATCCGCTTCTCTGAGCGGCATTTGCAACGATAACGTTGACCAACGATGTTCAGGCAAAACCGTGCGCAAGGTCTTGATCAATTGCAGTTGATTGGGATGTCCACCCTGATCATGCAAAATAATTACGGCGCCATGACTGAGTTTTTTTTCGGTTTCAGTATACAAAGCAAGGAATTTATTGCCCTGCGTTTCCAGCCAGACCCGCTTTCCGACAATCTGCATTTTAGCGATTTCATCGGCAAAGTCGGCTTCACGCTTAGTATCACCGGCAAAGCCTGCTTCGCAAGCCAGACATAAAAAAACCAAAATAATAAAAAAACTTCCCCGTAAACTCATCGAAGCAAATTCACCTACTTTTAAAGTGGACCATAAGGATTCGGCTGTGAAATAAAATTCTGAAACTCAAACTAAATTGACTCGTGGACTATTTAAAAGCATGGCAACCTGGTTTTGCCATTACCTATTATCGTCAACTATTTACTTTCCGACCATTATTATTTATTTGTGTTAGAATCCGAGTACTTTACTAGGAAAATCCTAAATAGCTGTCCTAATTTTTGATTGGTAAAGTACTACATCTAAATATCAACCTTGAGGTTTTAATGAATTTTATAAAAAAGAAAGTAATTCTTGCCATCGTGGCTTCCGCTATTTTTGCATTATCATCAACCGTTTATGCCAAAGCTACTGGTGAAGACAAAGTGACCGACGCGGCTGAAAACACTGTTGCAAAAGTAGAAGAAGCTTTGACACTGGTCGAACAGGGCGCCGATAAAGAAGCTATTGTGAAAGCCATCAACGATGCGCGCCAAATTCAAAAATTGTGGCGTTATGAATTAACTGAACGTCAGCGCGAAAGAGAAAATAACAAGCTGAGAATTGCACGCGATGCCTTCCAGAAAGGTGAATCACAACCAGCTGAAGCAACATTAAGAGAAGCACTTGCCGGCTTTAAAGAAATGAAAACCCTTTACGATAAGAACCATTAAGATCGTAGCAATAGGATTGGGCAAACTGTGTAACCGTTTGCCCCCCATGATTGACAAAGTCAGGGACTGGGAAGTATGAACATCCCTGACTTATTTAGAAATGGCGAAGTCTGATTAATAGATTATCTTTTGATCTTTCAATTGGCTGTAAATATCATCCAGAGAAAGCCTGTCACAATCAAAGCTTACATCTGCTAAGCCTGCGTCACCACTCACTAGCAAACAAATCAAGCCGGCATTCTTGACAACTTGAACTAGCGTCTCTGTTTCTTGAGTCTCAAGAATTGTTGCCGCATGACCATTATCAAATAGCCTTCTTTCCAGTCGGTAGGCAGTGTCCGTCGCCAGTGCTCCTTTGAGAATAATCGCAGTGGCCACCTGACTGAATCGTGCGGCCCGTTCTTTGGTACTTACCGGTTGTTGCGTTTCATCATCGGTCCCACCGCTGATCATGCCAGCTCCAACGGTACCGTTCGTCAGTCGGTCGATAATGATGAAGCCACCTGTGCCTCTATTCATTTTGTAAGGATCGAATACGATGGGGGCATTGACTGAAACCGTACAGGCACCTATTTCATTGAGCTTTAACTCATTGGCGTCATGGTGTTCCAGCGTGTTGACATCAATTCGATGATGAATCATGGCTATGGAACCGCTGACACTGCGGGTAGACAGCTTGATGGTATATTGCCGACCGGGATTCAGCGGCTTTTCAGCCATCCAGACGATGGTCGCCTTGAATTTATCGGAAATAGTTGCCTGCAATTCTTGATGCCCTATGATCATATCGCCACGACTGATATCGATTTCATCTTCAAGCGTCAACGTCACAGCCATCGGCGGATAAGCCTGATCGAGGTCTCCATCGTAAGTCACAATCGATTTGATGGTGCTGCGCTTAGCGGATGGCAGCGCAGTTATTTGATCGCCTTTTCTGAAAATACCGGACGCAACCGTCCCACAGAACCCCCGGAAATCAAGGTTGGGTCGATTAACAAACTGAACCGGGAAACGGGCATCGGCAAAATTATGATCATTGGCAATTTTGATGCTGTTAAGCGCCTGCATTAACGGCTCGCCAGCAAACCAGGACATGTTGTCACTGCGATTGACAACATTGTCCCCGTCCAGTGCGGAAAGCGGTATAAAGCAGATATCGTGTAAATCCAGCGTTTCGGTAAATTGCAAATAATCCTGTTTGATTTTATTGAAGGTCGCTTCACTGTAATCAACCAGGTCCATTTTATTGACCGCGACAATAATGTGCTGAATTCCTAACAACGACGCAATAAAACTGTGACGTTTAGTCTGTGTCTGCACGCCATAACGCGCATCGATCAGGATAATCGCCAAATCACAGGTGGAAGCACCCGTGGCCATATTTCTGGTGTATTGCTCATGGCCTGGCGTATCGGCAATGATGAATTTGCGTGTAGCGGTAGAAAAATAACGATACGCAACATCGATGGTGATGCCTTGTTCACGTTCAGCCTGCAAACCATCAACCAGCAAGGCCAAATCAATTTTGCCCGCACCCGTGGTCCCCGATTTGACACTGTCAGCCTGAACGGCGGCCAGTTGATCTTCATAAATCATTTTGGAATCGTGCAGCAAACGCCCGATCAGTGTGCTTTTGCCGTCATCGACGTTGCCACAGGTTAAAAAACGTAACAGCTCTTTACGCTCGTGCTGGGCAAGATACGCATTAATATCGGTACTGATTAAATCGGATTGGTGGGACATGATGTTCTCTGAATTCCAGTAATTGATGACAATCAACAGCAGCGTTTAAAAGTAGCCTTCGCGCTTTTTTTGTTCCATCGAACCCGCCTGATCGTGGTCGATGAGCCGTCCCTGACGTTCAGAGGTGGTGGTTAATAACATTTCCTGAATAATTTCCGGCAAAGTCGTCGCTGTCGACTCGACGGCACCCGTCAGCGGATAACAACCTAAGGTCCGGAAACGCACTTTTTTCATTTCGACTGTATCGTTCGGACCAATCGGCATGCGTTCATCATCAACCATGATCAACATGCCGTCTTTGCTGACGACCGGACGTTCCTTAGCAAAATATAATGGCACAATGGGAATGCTCTCCAGGTGTATATATTGCCAGATATCGAGTTCGGTCCAATTGGAAAGCGGGAAAACCCGAATGCTTTCGCCCTTGTCTATTTTGCCGTTATAAATATTCCATAATTCAGGACGCTGATTTTTGGGATCCCAACGATGATTTTTGTCCCGAAACGAGTAAACTCGCTCTTTTGCGCGGGACTTTTCTTCATCTCGTCTTGCGCCCCCGAAGGCTGCATCAAATTGATATTTATTTAAAGCCTGCTTCAGCGCATCGGTTTTCATAACATCGGTGTGCTTTTTGCTGCCGTGAGTGAACGGACCAATACCTTGATCAACACCATCCTGATTAATATAAACCAATAACTCAAGACCCAATTTTTTGATGATTTTGTCGCGAAACTCGATCATTTCCCTGAATTTCCAGGTCGTATCCACGTGCATCAAGGGAAATGGCGGTTTGCCGGGGAAAAAGGCCTTCATCGTCAGATGCAGCATGACTGCCGAATCCTTACCGATAGAATACAGCATGACAGGACGCTCAAATTCTGCCGCCACTTCTCGAATGATATGAATACTTTCAGCTTCCAGTTTTTTTAAGTGTGTCAGTTTATAATCGGTCATTAAGGGTCCGTCGTTGTGAATAAACACAGTATTAAAGTTCGCGGATCAAAAATTCGTCAAAAATACAGCTCATCCCTGATAGACATATCAACGATGGAAATGATAAAGGCGAATATCGATAACCTTCGAGTTTTGTAATTGTGCTGCTATTCTAAATTGAACAGAGTTTTAATGCCAGATTTAGCGACTTGCCATTCAAAGCCAGCCATTTTATTTTGAAAAAATAAACTATTGAGCGAAAAATAATTCAAAAAGTGCTTGACACGGCTTTTTGTTAAAAACCTAAAATCCGGGCAGCGCCGCTAAACTGGCGTTAAAAGATCAATCACAGCCTCTATCGAACCAATTCCCCACGTTAAAATCGAACACCCTGGGGCCCGCGCCAGCGCCAAAATAATCACACATCGCATAGCGCATCCAGGGCGACAAAATTCGGCTTTTAAAACCGTTTATAATAGAAACTATTGAAGTCTAGTAGTACGCCAATGTTACATTGTTGGATAAAGTGATTTCAATTTTATTCTTGCATCCTGAGTCGTAAAACGCCAGTCTACACGAACGCCCTTTTTATTGCGTTCATCTTGCCATGACAAATGGAGATCGGTATTGCTGCGTCAGATTAGTGCCTGTCAAGAATGGCGCGCTTTGAGCTAAATAAAGTTAACAAACCGATTTAATAGAAAAAATAATATTTTTCGCATCAAAAGAATAAGCCGCTTGACGCAAGTTGCAACAAGATGTAGCGTTAACTCTTGCCGATCATCAAAATTCAATTTGGAATGTTCATGAACGCAAATACTCAGCCAGAGATTAATGAAATAGCGGTATATATCCAGAAAGCCCGCGTTGCTCAAAACAAGATCGCCAATTACACCCAAGAACAGGTTGATGAATTGGTGACAGCGGTTTGTTGGGCGATTGTCCGGGAAGACCGCGCTAAAGAATTGGCGAATATGGCGGTTGATGAGGGCGGCTTTGGCAATTACAACGATAAAGTCAGCAAGATTCGTAACCGCTGCATGGGGACTTTGCGTGATATGCAGGCAGTGAAAACAGTCGGTATTGTTGAGGAAATCCCCGAAAAAGGCCTGATTAAAATCGCCAAACCGGTGGGTGTTATTGCTGCGCTGATTCCTACGACAGGCCCTGACGCGACCCCGCCTTTAAAAACGTTGCTGGCCTTGAAAGGCCGCAATGCCATTATTGTCGCCGCGCATCCCCGGACGCAACTTACGACTGAACTAGCCGTGAAGTTCATGCGCGAAGCTTGCGAACAAGTCGGCGCGCCAGCCGATTTGGTACAAGTCATCGAAAAACCATCACTCCCGAAAACCCAGCAATTGATGCAACAAGCCGACTTGATTGTCGCAACCGGTGGTGCCGCAATGGTAAAAGCGGCTTACAGTTCCGGCACGCCGGCGTATGGTGTCGGGGTTGGTAATTCAGTCCATGTGGTTGATGAAACCGCCGATCTGGACGATGCAGCCAATACGATTGTGGTAGCCAAGAAATTTGATTTCGCGACCAGTTGTTTGGCTGATAATTCTGTCGTTGCACAGGATTCAATTTATCGCGAATTAATTGACTGTCTGCAAAAATTGGGCGCCTATCTTTGTGATGCGGATGAAAAGAACAAGTTACAAGTTTTGATGTGGCCTACGCCTGAAAACCATATTCCGAGCGTTGATGTCATTGCCAAATCGCCAGTCCATATTGCAAAGTTGGCCGGCTTTACTGTGCCAGAAGACTGTAGTTGTTTGATTGTTGAGGAAAATGGAGCTGGTTCTGAGTATCCTTTTTCAGGTGAAAAGCTGTCGCCCGTATTAACGCTATACAAATATATTGGCGACATTAACAACGCCATAAGTCAAGTTAACGCGATTACCGAGTATCAGGGGCAGGGTCACACGTGTGGCATCCATACGAACAATGATGACCATGCGATGGCTTTGGCAATGCAAACCAAGACTGCAAGGGTAATGGTGAATCAGAGTTTAAATGAAGGCGCGGGCAGTCCCCGAAATGGACTGCCGTATACACTAAGCCTAAGCTGCGGAACTTGGGGAGGTAATATAACAACGGAAAATGTCAACGCTCGCCACATGATTAACCTGACCTGGGTTTCACGGCCAATCAAAGCCAGACCGCTTGATGAAACCAATCTTTTTGAGCAACATTGGCAGAAATATGGCCGCGAATAAACCTAATCGCTATACAAATGCTTTTTCATATTAACCTTTTGAGAAACTAATGCCTATTTATGAACTCAAATGCCCAAAGTGCAATTATCGGTTCAAAGGATTGGTAATGGCGAATACAAAGGAACCCAAAGAGTGGGTTTGCTCTCAATGTGGCAGTCATGAAGCAACCCCCATCCATATTGATGAAAACTTACATCCCCTAGAAAATGAACATGCTGCTGGTTGCCCTTGTTGTGGGCAAGTAGAGCCAACATTTAATCTAAACCGTAATTAATACAAGTTTTTAGAACAGTGCTTACTTATTTCGCGATATCAAAAAATTAGCTAAAAGGAGGTGAACCGCTTTTCATACCTGTTTGAATTAGAGATCAAATAAATCCCAGCGAACCGCCAAAAAATAATTATAAAAGAGGTGCAAGATGAATAAGGTATTGATTCCAACAAGTATGGTCGGCAATTATCCTAACCCAAGATGGTGGGATGCTGATTTTGCCAGACATTTCAAAGGTGACCGTCAGCCGCCGGATGCGATGTGGCGGGAGGCACTGGAAGATGCAATGGCGGCTATCGTGACCGATCAAGTTAATGCCGGTCTGGATATTATCGCGGACGGTCGGTTACAGGGTGATAACTATGCCGATGCGGCTCTCTATTACTACTTCAATCGATTAGGTTATGACCTTTCTGGAAGCCATCTCGGTTTTCCGATTTACAGCCGATTGCATTCGGCGACGGTTGCGCAGGAAATAAAGCGTCGCGGTCAAATCATGGTTGAACAAGCACGCGCCCTCAAGCGGGCGACCAATAAACCTGTCAAAGTTCAATACACCGGTGTTCAGGTCTTGGCTCAATGCACCAATGATCTGCACTATCCCAACAGCCGCGATCGTGCAATGGCTATTGCCGCGGCTATCAACGAAGATATTTTGGCCGTTGATGAATTGGGGGTTGATTATATTCAACTTGACGAATTTACCTGGCCTTATTTTTATGAAGATTGGGCTATCGAAGCTTTCAACCGTGCAGTTTCAGGCGTTAAAAACGCCAAGATTGTATGCCATATCTGTTGGGGTAATTGGGGCGGCACACCCGCTTATTATCCTGATGAAACGGCGGGTACCGGTGAGGTCTTTGATTTAACCAAACGTGCTCAAAACGCTAAAGCGCCGAATCCTACTTCATCCGTGGTGCCAAAATCCTATGAAGCCAAAATCGATGTGTTTAACATCGAAGGGATAGGCCGCATTTCTTTTGACGCATCGGGTCTCGAAATACTAAAACAACATCCAATCCCCAAGAATATGATGTTCTGGGCGGGTGTCATCGATGTCAAAAGCACAGTCACCGAAACCGCTGAACAGGTCGCAGCAAAAATTCGTCAATTACTCACGGTAGTTCCGGCAGAACAATTAGGTGTTACGACTGACTGCGGGTTAATCTTGCTACAGCGCTATATCTGCCAGGACAAACTGCATGCCATGGTTGAAGGGGCAAAAATAGTCCGTAATGAGCTAGCAAAATGAAAGAGTATCAGGTCTTGAAGTTGGTTTCGTAACAAACGAAGTTAAACAGCTTGATCTAGCGGCTTTACTTAGCTGTAACTTTAGATGACTACTGCAATAGATGTTTGGGGAGACTGCTTTACCATCGCAAAGTGGCAAGCCGTTGTGGCAGAAGCACTGGAATCCGGTGGTAGCGAACCTATTGTCAATATAAACCCAAACGATGCTCGCGAATTTGATGCCATTTTTCTGGGCGGCGGTGCTGCTGGACGCTTTGGTGCTGCCTATTTGCGGGCTCTTGGCGGGCGTGTGCTGATTATCGATCGCTGGCCGTTTCTGGGCGGTTCCTGCCCTCATCAAGCTTGTGTTCCGCATCATTTATTTTCGGATTGTGCAGCGCAGCTCATGCTGGAACGTACGTTTTCAGGGCAACTTTGGTTTCAACAGATCGAAGATAAAGTGGTTTCGATCAAATCAATCATCGAGTTTTTCCGCTGTGGCCGCGTTGGTCCTCATGCCGTAATGAACTACCAGAGTAAGGAGCAACTTGGATTGGAGTTTGTATTGAATGCAGCGTTCTCAATTATTGATCCTCACACTGTTCAAGTTGGTGATTGTAAGTTCCATGCTAAAAACCTGGTATTAGCCTTGGGTGCGAAACCTGTCTTATCTGATATTCCAGGTTCAACATTAAAAGGTGTATTTAATTCCCAATCCTTGGTCGAAAACCTGGATTTTGAACCGGGTAATACGATAATCGTCATTGGTGGAGGAAAATCAGCGATTGAATACGGCTGTTTTTTTAATGCGACAGGACGGCGTACGCTGGTTGTAGCGAGACATCAAGTAATGCCCATGCTTAAGGATGTTGAATCCCGTGCCTACGCCATACTCATGATGGAGGAACAAGGCATGGAGTTTTTGGAAAATGCAGAATTAATGACTATCCAGGGGGACTCACAAGGTAAGGTGAAGTCGGTTTCTATAAAAACGTCCGATGGCATAATCAATGTCGATACCGATTTTGTTTTTATGGGGCTAGGTGAACAGGCCAACTCAGAACAAATTGCCCAAATATTGGGCCTGGAAACGGGCGAAAGAGGCTTCATCAAGGTAAATCGACACATGCAAACCTCGATTCCCAATGTTTATGCTGTCGGTGATGTGACCGGTCCGCCGATGGAAATGTTTAAAGCCAGGAAAGAAGGTGTGTGCGCAGCTAAAAATATCATGGGGCAAGTCAGTGAGTACAAAGCGGCTGATTACCCTGATTTCATGCATACGCATTACGAGGTATGCTGGCTAGGGTTAAGCGAAGAAGAAGCGCGTCAACGCCATGCCAATGTAAAAATCATGAAATTACCGCCCGACAACCCGAATGGTTTTGATGTGGGCTTGCCCGCTGGTGATCGAATGATGCTGTACTTAATGGCAAAACCGCGCATGTCAGGATTTCATAAACTGATTATCGATGGCGATACCCGAAAAATTTTGGGCGCTACTCATATCGGCTATGGTGCAAAAGATGGATTTCAGTATCTCAATTACTTGATAAAAAAAGGATTAACGATGGACGATCTGGCCGAAATGGACGAATTATTCATCAGCCCCAGTTATTTCATTCAATTATGCCGATTACGCGCTGGTGATCCTCATTTTAAAGATATGTAAGCCTAATTAATTATTTAACATGATCATGAGCCATCGATTTCAAGGAAAAAAGGCTGTTATAACCGGTGCTGCCACCGGCATGGGGTATGACATCGCCCGACGCCTCGGTATGGAAGGGGCATCGCTTGCACTATTGGATGTTAACGAAGCCGCTTTATTGAATGCAGCCCAAGCTTTAAGTGCCCATGGCATAGTTGTCAAAGCGTATCAACTGGATGTATCAAATCCTCAGGCAGTTTCAAACACCTTTTCCAAATTGATTGAGGAATTTTCGGGGGTACTCGATATTTTGATAAATAATGCCGGTATCGCTGATTTTGGTTCCGTTGAAACCACTGAACCTGAAACATGGAATAGCGTCATGTCAGTTAATGTAAACGGCACCTACCTGTGTGCGAAGCTTGCACTGCCGGCGATGAAACAAAGAGGCGGTACCATCATTAACTTTGGTTCTATAGCTGGTATGGTGGGTATTCCCAATATGGCGGCCTATTGTACTTCCAAGGCAGCAGTCATTGGTTTGACCAAGCAAATGGCGGTAGATTATTCAAAGCTAGGTATACGCGTCAACTGCATTTGTCCCGGCATGATTGCCGATACGGATATGGGGCGGCAAATTCTCGCAACCGACGAATCTGAAGACATGATGATCAAACGTTTAAGTAAATACCCGATAGGACGGTTCGGTAAACCCGAAGAGATTGTTGCCGTGGTGTTGTTTTTGGCTTCCGATGAAGCCAGTTTTATCTGCGGCTCGACGTTTACTGTCGATGGCGGGATGACAGCATTATGAGTTTTTAAGCCATGTACACTCAAGCTGATAAACGATGCTCACTCAATGAACTTGTTGCGCATGTAAAAAATGGCGACTGCGTCGCCATTGGCGGCGGCTTGTCATGGCGCGAACCGATGGCGGCTCTTCGGGAACTGATCCGGCAAGACATCAAAGGCCTCAAACTGGTTGGTTCGGCGCATGGTATTGATGTTGATTTATTATGTGGTGCCGGGATGGTCGCGGCCAGTGCAGAATCGTATGTAGGCTTTGAACAGGATTTTGGCATGGCCATTAACTACCGGCGAGCTTGTGAAGCGGGTACCGTTAAAGTTGAGGATAATTGTTGTTATTCCTTGGTCCAGCAGCTCCGGGCAGCGATCAGCGGCTTGCCTTTCATGCCGATTCGTTCAGTTCAGGGAACCGATTTCATGCAGTTGCACCCCGAATTTAAAACCATGATCTGTCCTTTTACCGGCGAGCAACTGGTTTTGGTACCCGCGCTCAAACCCGATGTAGCGATTCTGCATGCTCACTATGCCGATCAACATGGCAATCTGCATATTGAAGGGCCGCCGGTTGCCGATATTCTTTTTGCCAAAGCGTCTAAAAAAGTCGTCGCGACGGTTGAAGAAATCATATCCAATGACGAATTGGCTCAAAAAGGCGTAACAATTCCGTATTTTTACGTCACCGCTATCAGCGAAGTGCCTTATGGCGCACATCCGACATCCTGTTATCCCCTTTACGCCTATGACCGTAAACATACTGATCGCTATTATCAGGCCGCGAAACACGGCATGGACAGTTTCCGGGAAAACTATCTCAATCCCTTTGTCTATGACTGTCAGAATCAAGATCGTTACATAGAGGCCATCGGCGGCAAAGCAGCTTTATCCAGCCTAGAGGGCTGGGATGAAAGTATCGAACAATGGATGCAGCTTTATGAGTAATAAATCCGAAATTACTCACTGTACGCTTGGCGAGTTAATGATTTATCAAATCGCCATGTCGATTGAAGATGGGATATTGGCTTTCCATGGCTTCGGGTCGCCTTTGGTACAGTTGGCTTTGCATTTGGCGAAACGCACCCATGCCCCTAACTTGATTCTGGTAGCCGGAGCAACTTACGGCATCAATCCGACACCGGCATTTTTAACGCCTACGACTAACGATTTCGCAATGAATCGGGGCGCAGAATGCCATTTAACAATTGAAGAATTATTTGATTTAGCCGCCAGCGGCCGCTTAGGCCGCATGTTTTTATCGGGTTTACAAATTGACCGCTGGGGCAATATGAATGTGACTCGTCTGGGGAATAATGAACGACTGACATTAAAACTGCCGGGTGGCGGTGGCGGTTGCAATTTATCCGGCGATGCCGATCATGTCACGATCTGGACCGCCGCGCACCGGACTCATCCCGATGAAAAAGGCCGCCGCCGTTACCGTTTGGTAGATCACTGTGATTTTGTGACCAGTGTGGGGCATAGGACGGCAGAAGGGGGGGGGCGCTCCAGTCTCTCTTTTCGTGGGCGCGGGCCGGACTGCATCATCACGGACCTGTCCATTTTTGGCTTTAATCATGTAGGGCA
>JABFSH010000028.1 GCA_013140705.1 Methylococcaceae bacterium | reverse complement strand
CATTAGAAACCGATTTCATTATTCCCATTTCGTTTGTATTAGATCGAGTTACAGACCCTGAAATTGGGCGAAAAATTATCGCCGAATTAATTCCTTCCACGCGGTTTTTTAAGCCAAGTATCGGGAAATATTTAAGTGCTAATGAGGTAAGAGATATCATCTATCGTTCGAATTACTCAATAGATTCTATTTTGAACTTACTTTATGGCGAAATTGGGACAAAACTGGGGCGCGAAGTAGTAGGAGATAAGTCACCTAATGATTTGGCATTTATGGGTATTCTAAGAAAGACGGGCCTGTTCGGTACCGATATTAAAATTATTCACATAGTTCGTGATGTGCGGGATGTCGTCATGTCACTGACAAATACTAAATGGGCACCAAAAGGGATTGAAAAAATTTTTCCACGAGTGTGGGAGACTACCAATGTAAATTTAGCCAGAATAGCGAGTGAATCATTACATCCCTATTGCCGAGTTAGATATGAAGATATGGTGGCTGACCCAGAGGGTGTATTTCCAAAATTATGTCTGTTCCTTGGTGTGGAATATTCTGAGAAGATGTTACAAACCGGCAATTATGGTCACGAGTTAAAACACCTTGAACATCATCGCAATTTAGACAAAGGATTTTTGATTGATCGTTGCTTTGCCTGGAAAGCAGACATGCCGACGGAGCTAGCGAAAGATTGCACCATCTCAGCAGCGGAGGGTCTTCGTGAATTTGGTTATGAGCGCTGATTTAAAAGAGAAGCAGGTATTTTAGCGGTGAGTCGGTTTGAGTCAGATTGGGATTCAGTGAACATGGCTGGTAAAATTGAACGGAAACAAACAGTGTACCTATGCAAAACTGAACATTTGGAAGTACGCCGAGCACTAAAGGTACTGGCCTAGAGTTAAGCCAAGGTAATCGGCGAACTTAGGCAAGACTAATTCCCGCCACACGAAAGATTAGGATATATCAACCTCTTACTAATGCAAAAGCCGTTGCGAATAAATACCGATCAGATTATCAAGATACTTCTGCTGTCTTCTGGCACTATTCTCGCGCTTTTTCTTTGGCAAGGTCATATAGGCTTCAGTTTACGGGACGAGGGTTTTCTTTGGTATGGTGCACAGCGAGTCATGCTCGGTGAAGTTCCAGTGCGTGATTTCATGTCATACGACCCCGGCAGATACTATTGGTCTGCAACCTTCATGAGTCTATGGGGTGATAACGGCATCGTGGCTCTCAGGGCAGCGGTAGCGATCTTCCAAGCCATCGGGCTTTTTATCGGGTTGGTGTTGTTAGCGCGCAATAGCGCAAAACTATCGCTCACTTGGATGTTACTCGTAGAAAGCACGCTGTTGGTCTGGATGTTTCCCAGTCATAAGTTATTCGATATTACGCTATCAATTATGTTGGTTGGGGTGCTTGCATTCCTGATCGAAAGCCCCTCTATTTACCGATATTTTCTGGCAGGTATGGTTGTAGGTTTGGTGGCGGTCTTTGGCCGTAACCATGGTGTGTACGGCGTACTAGGTGGTTTTGGTGTAATGGGTTATCTTGCTGTACGTCGGGAAAGTAATGCGGGTCTGATGGAGGCATTTGCATCTTGGGTTGTCGGGGTTGTCATAGGTTATCTACCAATGCTTGTGCTCATCGCTGTGGTTCCCGATTTTACAGCGGCTTTCTGGGAAAGCATTCTTTTTGTATTTGAGATAAAAACAGTTGGGCTGCCCATTCCGGTGCCTTGGCCATGGCTTGTACCGTTCGGGAAAGTGACATTAGTCGAGGCATTACGTGCTGTGTTGGTGGGCTCATTTTTTATTGCCATTGTGGCCTATAGTGTACTGGGTATTGCATGGGCAGTCCGGCAACGAATAAAGAATAATCATGTTTCTCCAGTATTTGTTGCTTCAGCTTTTATGGCATTGCCATATGTGCACTGTGCCTTTGCACGGGCTGATGTTGCCCATTTGGCTCAAGGGGTGTTTCCATTTCTCATCGGTGTTTTTACATTGCTAGCATCCCAGCACGGAAAGATCAGGTGGTTTGCGGGAGTGTTACTATGCAGTGCCAGTTTGCTGGTAATGTTAACTCGATATCCGGGATGGCAGTGCTACTTGAGCCATCGATGTATCGAGGTTGATGTCGGCATGGATAAGCTCAAGATCGACCAGCGAACCGCTAACGATTTGGCATTGCTTAACAAACTTGCCGAGCGTTTTGCACCAAGTGGTCGGAGTTTTATCGCTGCACCATTTTGGCCGGGCGCGTATGCAGCCCTAGAACGAAAATCCCCGATGTGGGAAATTTATCCACTGATCCCGCGCAGCCAAGCTTTTCAACTGGCTGAAATTGAGCGAATTAAGGTTGCTAATTCTGGCTTTGCCATAATACTTGATCTCACGCTTGACGGGCGTGAGGATCTATATTTTCGCAACACTCACCCGATGATTGAGCAGTACATCCGGGATAATTTCGAGCCGTTGAGTGGCTACACTGAAAATCCAACATATCAGATTTATATAAGTAAAATGATTCCACAATGAAAAAAATCGCAATTCTCCAATCCAATTACATTCCCTGGAAGGGCTATTTCGACATGATCGCCGCTGTGGATGAATTCATTCTCTACGACGACATGCAATACACCCGGCGTGACTGGCGCAACCGCAACCAGATCAAAACTCCGCAAGGCGTTCAGTGGCTTACTGTTCCAGTCAAGGTGAAAGGTAAATATCACCAGACAATTCGTGAAACAGAAATTGACGGAATTGACTGGTCAGAGGCACACTGGAAATCTATCACACAGAATTATCGGCGCACACCCCATTTTGAAGAAATTACAGCCTTATTTGAGCCGATGTACCGAGAGCGAAAACACACATACCTTTCGGCACTCAACCGTGAATTGATTGAGGCCGTGTGCGCTTATTTGGGCATCAAAACCAAGATCAGTAATTCTTGGGATTATAGGATCATCGAAGGAAAAACAGAAAGGTTAGCTGATTTATGTGCTCAAGCCGAAGGCACAGAATACATTTCCGGCCCTGCGGCCAAGGATTATATTGAAGAGCATTTTTTTACCGAACGGGACATTAAGCTCAATTGGTTTGAGTACACTGGCTACCCAGAATACCCTCAACGCTGGAGTAATTTTGTTCATGGTGTTAGTATTTTCGATTTATTATTCAACTGCGGTAAAGACGCGCCCCACTACATGAAGTATGTATGCCCATAAAACTTTCTATTGTTGCGACACTCTACCAATCTGCGCAGTATCTCACTGAGTTTTATCAACGAGCGAGTGCAGTTGCCAAACAACTTGTGGGAGAAGATTACGAAATTATTTTGGTGAACGATGGTTCACCAGACAACAGCCTCAATATTGCAGTGCAACTCACCGAGAGCGATAGTCATGTTGTTGTAGTCGATCTTTCGCGTAACTTTGGTCACCATAAGGCAATGATGGCTGGGTTAGAACACGCCAGTGGAGAAAAAATTTTTCTAATAGATTGCGATTTAGAAGAAGAACCAGAGTGGTTAATCAGTTTTTCAGAACAAATGACTGCCGAAAAATCAGATGTGGTGTATGGGGTTCAGGCCGAACGCAAAGGCGATTGGTTTGAAAAATGGAGTGGAGCTATTTATTACTCAATTTTCAATTGGTTATCGCATATTGATCATCCCAAGAATATTGTTACCGCAAGGCTTATGACTCGACGCTATGTCAACGCGCTTTTAAGCCATAAAGAACGGGAGATGGTTATATCATGCTTATGGGTTATTACTGGTTTTAAGCAGTGTTCGCAAACTGTGAAAAAACATACGACCAGCAATACAACTTATAGTTTATCCAAGAAACTAGGGTATTTAGTCAATGCCATTACTTCATTTAGTGAATTTCCGCTTAAGATGATTTTCCTTTGTGGCATTGTTGTTTTTTGTGCAGCAATGTTATACGCATCAATTCTAACCTTTAATCGTCTTTTTATGTCACAGCCAGTTGATGGGTGGACATCAATTATGGTTTCAATTTGGGTGCTAGGAGGTATGGTTATTTCATTTATTGGGATCATTGGTATCTATTTAGCAAAAATATTTTCTGAGACGAAGCAACGACCTTATGTAATTGTTAGGGATATACATGGAAAACAAAAACGATAATATTAATTCAAGCTACACGCGCCATTACGCAGAAAGAACTGACGCAAAAGTATATCCAACTGAGTTCGTGGTACGAACTTTTCTAGCGAATTATCCTCAGCTCAACTTTAAAAAACCGATGGCTGGCGATAAAATTTTAGACATTGGGTTTGGGGATGGTCGAAATACGGCTTTCTTGTGCGATTGTGGCTTTACTGTAAGCGGAATCGAAATTACTCAAGGAATTGTAGATCAAACTTATGCTCGGTTATCAAAGCTTGGACATACAGCAGATTTGCGTCTAGGGAGAAACAGTAGCATTCCGTTTGAAGATGAAACCTTTGATTACATTTTGGCTTGCCATTGCTGTTATTATTGCGATGAAGGTCAAACCTTGCATGATAATTTGCAAGAATATTCCAGAGTCCTAAAAAAAGATGGCTTCTTAATTGCGTCAGTAGCAAACAAATCATCTTATATATTCAAAGGTGCTGAGGAACTTTCTGATGGGTCTATGCGCGTAGCGAATGATCCTTATAACAATCGTAATGGCTACCGACTCCACGCCTTTTCTTCTGAGGCTGATCTCGAAAAGTTCTTTTCAGAACACTTTAAAAACTTTTCGCTGGGTTCTGCTGATAATAATTACTATGGACTCTCAGAACGCGTGTTTTGGGTAGTTTGTCAAAAAAATGAGTAAAAATATGTTTTATTGTTGCCCCGAAATTGGATGTAATAACGCCACTCTTTTAGAGGATGCTACTGGATTGCACTGTCCTAATGGTCATTTATTTCCGTATGCTCAAGGAACAAAAGTGCCTGTTTTCGCCAGTGAGTCCGAGAATGTCAATGAATATACCAGCGAAAATGCGGCAGAAATTCACGACAATTCACTTCGTTGGCTTTTTGACACGTTTGAAACTGACGAACCCAGTCTTAGAAAGACGTTAATAGCAAAGTTAGATTTACGCAAAGGTATGAAAATACTGGTTACGGGTGCGGGTGCAGGCAATGACTTATCCTATCTTGTAGAGAGTATGGCAGGAGAGGGTGTTATATTCGCCCAAGATATATCTAAACAAATGCTGTTAGTAGGGGCTGAACGATCCTATGCTGAGCTACATGATTCTGGAGTAGAATTTTTCTTTTCTGTTAGTGATGCCACTAACTTACCATTCTTAGATAATATTTTTGATGCAGCTTACCATTTTGGCGGTCTGAATCTATTTCCAGATATTCAAAAAGGAATCGCGGAAATGAATAGGGTCGTAAAGTTTGGTGGGAAAATAGTTGTAGGTGATGAAGGCGTTGCTCCGTGGCTAAAACAGACAGAATACGGGCAAATGCTCATTAAAAATAATCCGTTATGCGCTTATGATGCCCCTCTTTCCTTGCTTCCAGAGTCTGCAAAGTCTGTTAAATTGTCGTGGGAGCTTGATTATTATTTCTATGTGATTGAATTCACAGTCTCTAACAGTGCGCCTCGCATCAATATAGACATTCCTCACGTTGGCAAACGTGGCGGCAGTATTCGTACTCGCTATTTTGGACAGATGGAAGGAATAGACCCTACCTTAAGAGACAAGTTATACACTGAGGCAGAGAAGCAGGGTATTAGCCGAGTTGCGTATCTGGAATCTTTGTTAAAAAAAGGCATTAGTTAAAGAAAATATGATGAAAGAACGCTTGCAAACAAAGAAACCTTTCCCTTGGAAAAAGCTGGGCTTGCTTTTTAAGCCCAATATTGCTGGATTCACACATGGTTCCCATCCTTGTGCCATTCATGTGAAAGATGATGTTTTTATTTTGGCATTCACCTGTCGTGACGAACAGCAACGTTCGCATATATTTTTGTATTATGCGACAGTCTCTGATGGACAGATGTTGCTGAAAGGAACGCCGAAAATGGCTTTAGTCCCAGGTGATAAAGGCAATTTCGATTGTGATGGTGTTATCAGTGTCTGTTTTGTCAAACATAACGATCAATGTTTTCTCTATTATGTTGGCTGGCAAAATCTTCCTGATGGGCTATGGATATGTGATACAGGAAGAGCCATTTTAGATACTGATAACCTTTCCTTAGAAAAGGAGTTTTCAGGGCCTGTTTTGGGGCGCGATAAAAATAATCCACTATTTGCCGCTGCAACCGCATTTCATATAACAGGGGACGTTTGGCACACATGGTACAACTCTGGGATTAAATGGGAGAAGACAGAACAAGGCTGGCATCACCATTATGGCATTCATCATGCGCAATCCAGCAATGGCATTGATTGGGTTTGTGACCCTGGACTCTGTATCCCATTTGCAGACGAGTATGAATATGCGTTTGGTCGTCCTAGTGTTTTTTTTCACGATGGCATTTATTTTATGTGGTTTGCGCATCGAGCTACAAAAGAGATTGCAACTTATCGAATCGGTTTTGCCTCATCAAGTGACGGTTTGCAATGGGATCGGGATGATGCTTTATCTGGTATTGATGTTTCACCAGAAGGTTGGGATAGCGAGATGATTTGTTACCCTTATATTTTTGAACACCGAGGCAAACTGTACATGCTTTATAACGGCAATGGCTATGGAAAGACAGGTTTTGGACTGGCTGTACTGGAGGAAGAGGAATGAAGAAAATTATTCTGGCTGGCAACGCGATTACTGCCGATATTCTGCTGTGCTATTTAGCACAGGATGACCGATACCAAGTACTTGGCTTGACTGTGGACGATGAATTTGTTTTGCAGGGCGGCATACAGGGTTTAGACTCTATCGCCTTATCACAACTCAAAAACACTTGCGATCCTCAGGAGTGGGCCATAATTATGGCTATGGGTTACAACGACATCAATCGTAGCCGTGAATCCATGTTCCACCGTCTCAAAGAAATGGGTTATCACATTGAGACCTACATTCATCCCGACGCTAAGGTCTATACTCAGTACCCTTTAGGAGAAGGCTGTGTCATCCTCCCTTCCGCCGTGATAGAACCGCATGTTCACTTAGGTGCTAACAGCATGGTCTGGGCAAACACAACCTTGGCTCACCATTCTTCTGTTGCCGAAAATTGCTGGATTGCTTCTGGTGCTGTTATTTCAGGTCAAGCCGAGATAGGGCGCAATGCTTTTATAGGCGTTAATGCCACCATCGTGAATAAAGTAGTTGTTGCTGAATACAGTATTATTGGGGCGGGAGCTTTAATTACTAAGAATACAAAAGCATCTAGTGTTCACTTAGCTAGATCGGGCGAAGAGCTTCGCTATTCGTCACAGGATTATGTGAAATATTTTGGAGTTTAATATGGATAAGCGTTTAGTTTCGGTTCTGACCGAGGTATTCGGACTGCGGACGGATCAGATTGTCCCAGAATTGACTAAAAATGATGTAGGAAGTTGGGATTCTTTGAAGCAAATGGATTTGGTCGTGTCTATAGAACGGGAATTTGATATTACACTGGAAATACCTGACATTATCAGAATGAACTCTATCGGAGAAATTATCGAGGTGCTTGCTGGTAAAGGAGTAGACCTTGGAGCTTGAAGGTTCGGTTGCGCTAGTAACAGGTGGTGCCAAGGGATTAGGTCTGACTATTGCGCACTATTTGCAAGAACGGGGTGCAAAAGTCATCGTAGCTGATCTCGATACTGAGGCTCTAGCTGCTTTGCAAGAAAATATGGAAGGCTGTGTCCTTGATGTTACCCGACTGGACGATGCAAAAACTGTTATCAAGGAGCTCATTGAGCGGCATGGATGTATCGATGTTTTAGTGAATAACGCGGGCGTAATCTATAGCGAAGCGATGGTCAACATCATGAATCCAGTTGGAATGATGCACGATTACCATCGATTCCGTCAATCTATCACCGCAAATCTGGATTCTGTTTTTATCATGACTTCAGCCGTTGTTGAACAAATGGTCATGCGGCGAACCAAAGGCGTTATTATCAATATCAGCTCTATTAGTGCTTGCGGCAATGAAGGACAGAGTGCCTATTCAGCCGCTAAAGCAGGCGTGAATGCCATGACGGTGACTTGGTCTAAAGAATTAGGAAGATTAGGGATACGTTGCAATGCCGTAGCACCTGGCTTCATAGACAGCGTGTCAACGCATAATGCTTTGAGTGAATCTATCATTAAACACATTCAATCCAATACCCCGCTTCGTCGTTTAGGTAAGGCTACCGAGGTAGCAAAAGCGGTTGTATCATTGATAGAAAATGACTTTATGAATGGTGTCGTGCTGAAAGTTGACGGTGGATTGACGATATAACATGATTAGATTAGAAAAGTGCCGCTACCAGCCAATATATAGCTTGTACCAGTCGGGAGAAAGCTTTTTCCCGTTGATTGCGGCTGTTCTGCTTGATGAGCAAGACGGGGTGGTCTATGTTGACAATCCCAATTCCCCGTCACAAGCCTACGTTGAACATACCTTTGGCTTCGCGCAAGTCTTCGGGAAAGTCACTGCGGATTTTGAACAAGAGCTTGCGCGTTACTTGCTGGCGGACAAATGTTTCAATCCTTGCAAGATTCGGCTATATACCCCTCATCTTCCTAGCTTTCTTGCCTTACCTGAATATGAATCGTTGTGTTCGTACAGACAGCGTTTCACAATCAACACGGAAGAGCGTCCTTATATTCAAGAGATTGACCCTGAGTTAGAAAAAGATAAAACGCTGACTAAAGTTGATGCCAGTAATATTTCATTAATTGATGATAAATTCGGCGTTGTTAGTCGATTTTGGCGAACACCAGCCGATTTTATTTTAAAATCGAATGCGGTTGTCGTTTTCTACGAGGGAGAACCTGCGTCACTGTGTTATGCAGCGGCTGAAGCTAATCATTATGTAGAAATAGATGTGCTGACCTTGCCAGAGTATAGAAATTTAGGACTAGCCAAGCTTGCTGTAGTCAACTTTGTTAATCAGTGTTTTGGCTTGTCATTGCATCCTCTTTGGGATTGTTTTACAAACAATCTTGGTTCTATGATGCTATGCAAATCAGTTGGTTTTACTGCCCCCAAAGCACCCTATCCATTTTTCACCATTAATAAATAATGGGAAACAAACACAGTTCACACCCCAAGGTATGAGCAAATATTTTTATAATTTAGGTTTGTTCTTTACTGAAGTATCAACTGTCCATGCCCAACGCCCCGCTCTGCGTTATGCCGGGCATCAATACAGCTATGCTGAGCTGTTGCAATGTGTTGAAAGTTTAGCACTGCTTTTACTTGCTAATGGACTCCAGCGCGGTGACGTAATTGCTATTGGTCACAACAAACGCCCACTCTCTTACGCGCTCATGCTTGCAGCTTTGCGGCTGGGAATCGCCTATGTAAACATCGATATTGCTTCGCCGACAGCGCGGAATTCACGCATCTTAGAAGTTAGTGGCGCGACACTATTATTTTACGATGATCCTCAATATGAGCAGAATATTCAGGATTTAGCCAAGCATACGGAGTGCAAAGCCATCGCTCTCGTACCCGATACACTGCCAGTGGTTTCACAAGGCGAGCGCGAAACACAACAGCAACTCATGCGGCAGGTAGACGGTGCTGCAATTGCCTATGTGATGTTCACCTCTGGTTCTACTGGCATACCTAAAGGCGTGGCGGTCACGCACCAAAACGTGCTGCATTTTATTGCTTGGGGTCAGCAGCATTTCCAAATTAGCGAACAGGACAATTTTGCCAACTTGAGTCCTATGTATTTTGATAATTCTGTCTTCGATTTTTACATAAGCTTATTCTCTGGAGCTTCGTTAAGCCCTGTTTATCGAGAACTGATGACCAGCCCATACGAGTTAGTCAGCCATGTTGGAAAAATGCAGTGCAGTATTTGGTTTTCTGTGCCTTCACTATTGATTTACCTGATGGTCATGAAAGCAATGTCGCCCAAAGTATTGCCGGCACTGCGTTGTATTGTTTTCGGGGGCGAGGGCTATGCAAAAACTGAATTAAAGAAACTGTACGATTTGTTTGCTGGGCAAGCAACGCTGATAAACGTTTACGGTCCTACTGAATGCACTTGTATCTGTAGTGCCTATGGTTTGCATGATGATGATTTTCAGGAAATGGATGGGCTGCCACCCTTAGGTCATTTGAACCCTAACTTTGACTACCGTATCCTTGATAATCGGGAGCAGGATGCAGATACTGGTGAACTTTGTCTCATCGGTCCCAATGTAGCAGCGGGTTATTTCAATGATTTGGATCGTAGTAGCGACTCCTTTTTTACCCTATATGAACCCCAACGTTTCATGAAGCGTATGTACCGAACAGGCGATTTAGTGCGCGAAATTAACGGGATGCTGCATTTCATCGGACGTAAGGACAATCAGATAAAGCACATGGGCTACCGCATCGAATTAGAAGAGATTGAGAACGCATTGGTAAAGCTTCCCAAAATTAATCAGGCCGCCGTGATTTATCAAAGAACTAACGCTGCTTACGGAAAACTTATCGGTTTTGTGGCAAGTTCTGCTGATGTGAATGAGAGTTCCTTATTAACCGAACTGGCGAATTTTTTGCCAGAATATATGATTCCCAGCAGCATTGTGGTCAAAGCCGAATTGCCCAAGAATCCAAATGGCAAGATAGACCGACAGCAACTCCACACTCTTATTGCAAAATAGAGATGAAAACATTGAGGTCAAAGTTCCCCACGTTGTATCAAATCATCAGATATGGTGTCGTGGGGGTACTTAACAATCTACTTGGTTATGGTATTTATTTGCTAGTGACTTATTTTTGGCTTGATCCTAAGATTGCCATATCCATTCTTTATCCCATAGGAGCTACCACAGCTTATTTTGGTCACTCAAAATACTCGTTTTCATATCAAGGGAAACACACTCACGCTCTTGCGCGTTACATAATTACCCATCTAATCGGCTATGGTGTGAATGTCCTTATGTTGTACCTACTGTGGGAGAAGCTAAAATTCCCTCACCAATTAGTGCAAGCGGCAGCGATTGTCGTTGTTTCTGGTGTCTTGTTTTTATTGTTCCGATATTTTGTTTTCCCTCATTCTAAACTTGCCCCATTATCACGTTAATGATTATTTGCCCTAGCTGTAGTGCTATAAATTCCAACTTGAATGCTACCTGCTCAAAATGTGGGTTCTTGCCAGAAAAGGTTGACGGATTTTGCGCTTTTTACTCTGAGCTGGTCCATATTGGCGGTGACTTTAAATCAAGCTATTTTTCAGAATTAGCTCGATTAGAAAATGCTAACTTCTGGTTTCGTTCCCGCAACCATCTAACACTTTGGTTTCTCAAAGCGTATTGTCCAAATATTTCGTTCATACTGAATAGAGCCTTAGAATTGGATGTGCAAAGATGAAACGGTGCACTATTTTGCATTTATACACAACCTATAGTTTTATTTTAAACCTAATCTTTTCCCTTCTAGAATTTCTTCCTTATCCAGTACGCATTCTCATATTTCGATTGCTCTTAGGGAAACTCGGAAAAGCCGTGTTAATTGATTATGGAACTTATTTCCGATATCCAAGTAAGATTAAAATTGGAAATAATGTAGCGATTAATCGTGGCTGTGAATTTTATGCTTCGCACCAAGCGGAGGGCGGGACAATACTCATTGGAAACGATGTCGCGTTTGGACCGCATGTAAAGGTATTCGCTGCAGGTCACGATTACAATACATACGATTTAGTAGATACGGCGAAGCCAGTTGTGATTCATGATTTTGTTTGGATCGGCGGCAATTCTACAATCCTTCAGGGAGTCATCGTTGGGGAGGGAGCGGTGATTGGTGCTGGATCAGTAGTCACGAGAGATATACCACCTTACAGCATTGCAGCAGGGAATCCTGCGCGAGTAATTAAAATACGCGAAATTCACTCAAAATAAATTGATGGTATGACGGAATTTGCAATATTAAGGTTCAATCGATCTATGGAAATGATTATGGGCGCAGGGTTATATATGATTCGCGATGGTTTAAATTTCCCACTTGGCGGTTCCAGATTAGTGATGGCACGTAAGTTATGAAAAACATCCCCTTTAATAAACCCTACATGACCGGTAAAGAACTTTTCTATATTGCCGAAGCGCATTTTAACCATATGCTAGCTGGAGATGGTCCATTTACTAAAAAATGTCATGAGTGGTTGGAGGCAAAAACAGGGGCAAAAAAGGCGTTACTCACGCATTCCTGCACAGCAGCACTTGAGATGGCTGCGATTCTGGCGGATATACAGTCAGGCGATGAAGTCATCATGCCATCTTATACCTTTGTCTCGACAGCCAATGCATTTGCGCTACGGGGCGGCGTACCCATTTTTGTAGATATTCGACCGGATACGCTCAATATTGATGAAACCAGAATTGAGGCTGCTATTACCTCCCGTACTAAGGCCATCGTGCCTGTACATTACGCCGGGGTGGCTTGTGAGATGGATGCTATTATGGACATCGCTCAGCGGCACAACTTGCTTGTTATTGAAGATGCCGCGCAGGCAATTATGTCCACGTACAAGGGTAAACCGCTCGGTTCCATAGGCCACATGGGCGCTTACTCCTTTCACGAGACCAAGAACATCATTTCCGGTGAGGGGGGGGCTTTGCTGGTGAACGATGATCGCTTTATCGAGCGTGCTGAAATCATTCGCGAGAAGGGCACGAACCGCAGCCAGTTTTTTCGCGGGCAGGTGGATAAATATACCTGGATTGATATTGGTTCTTCGTATCTGCCGGGTGAAGTAATCGCAGCGTTCCTATGGGCGCAAATGGAAGAAGCTTCAACTATTACTGACTGCCGTCTGAATATATGGAAGCAGTATCACGCAGCTCTGGAATCGTTGGAGGCGGCTGGCAGTATAAGACGGCCAATAATCCCACAGTATTGCCAACATAACGCCCATATGTACTATGTGCTGTTGGATTCTTTGGCAACAAGAACTCGGGTGATTGATGGGCTGAAACAACAAGGCATCAATGCAGTGTTTCACTATGTGCCGCTTCATCTCGCACCAGCCGGCAAACGCTACGCTAGAACCCATGGCGATATGGTAAATACCGAAGATTTATCGAACCGTTTGTTACGGCT
The DNA here is from genome assembly GCA_013140705.1 of Methylococcaceae bacterium. Lineage (GTDB taxonomy): Bacteria > Pseudomonadota > Gammaproteobacteria > Methylococcales > Methylomonadaceae > JABFSH01. Next base: position 115,455 of record JABFSH010000028.1, on the reverse strand, counting down.
GCCATTATGGGTGGGAATGAATAGTGTGGAAAATATTGTGACCGAATTGACTGGCGTAGTCATAAATAAAACCATAACCCAGGTTATAAGGCTGGGCAGATGATAAACCGTATACCCCACTTGGCAACAACACTTGCGGTAGTTCTGTTTTCTATAATTTTAGTCTCAATCCCTCTATACGATTTTATCCGGCATTTATACGGTTGGCATTTTCGACAGCCAAGTTTTGTACAAGGTGGTATTGAATTATTGGCAATTGCAGTTGTACTGTTTGTTTGTGGATTTATAAGGGGAAAAACATGGAAGTACATTCTGTTGATTGGCATAACCGAAGGATATTTGAGAAGGCATAATGTTGACCTTGCTTTTCTCATTGCGTTTCTATTTGCGGAATCGTTGATAGGGCTTGGATACGTTTTTTTTAGAAGTACCTTAGGCTACAAAATTCCAACATTTTTTATCTCAGGTGCCTCTTTATTTGTACTGATTTCAATGGGTCTGTCATTATTTGAATCGGCAAAGATGGTGCCATTGATAGCGTTATCGTCTATTGTACTTGTCTTTTTGTACGCAACTGTTTTTAGAGAATCTTTATTGTGCAAGTTAAGCGGTGCTGTTAGATTCGTATATAGTTGTGACCATTTGACCAGATTGGCCTCACTATTGTTGTACATCTGCTTATTAATGCTTGCAGCCAAAACAGCGTATAAGATCAGTTATGACGAAGCATGGTATTCCTTAAGACTCATCGAAGTTTTGAATCCCAGTGGTAATTTTTTTGAAAATCTCAAATTGTTGGGAAACTGGGTACATCAGTATCCAAAGTTCTTTGAAATACTGATTTTCCCATTACAGTATTTTGAAAGTTTTACCGTTAGCAAGGTTTTCAGCGTTATAGTTCTTGGCATTGGGTTGATTGCTGCCCATGAATTTTGGGAGGGTTACCAATTAAGCGCCAAGCAAAGGGCGCTCATGTCTGTTGTATTAATAAGCATCCCGGTTGTAGCATGCGATGCGGTATCCGCAAAGGCAGATTTTTTTGCAGGATTTGTATTCTTATTAAGTGTACTCTACTTTCTCAAGGGGGTTAACGAACGAAACATCGGTTTTTTATTCATGTCGATGGGAGTACTTTCATTAACTCTTGCGATAAAGTTATCAGCAATGGCGTATCTGCCAATATTTCTTATGTTATATGTATATGCCGTATTAGTGATGCGTGGAGAATTGAGTCGCGCAAGTGGGGAGCATGTCGCAATGACAATTCTTTTCATAGCTTCATTTTGCGTTGTTACGTGGCGCACATTTGAGATAACGGGAGTGCCTATTGTAAGTATTGCCGATATGTCTCCTACCATAGCCTCTTTGTATGGATTACTGGGTATGGAATACAAGTATCCTTATGGCCATATTCCTGGTGTTGTTAGCCGTGCAAAAATTGACTCGCTGTCATTGCTTCTTAGAACCTTTGTATTTCCAACGGGTGTCAGACAGTCGAATACCTGGGTTTCAAATATTGTCGTTCCCTTTGCGATTATGGCCCTCATCTGGTTTCTGAAGTTCAAGCGCGGAAAATATGAAGCCTTGTTAGTTGTCTTTTCAGGTTTCTTGATGATCGGTGTGATAGGGCTGATTTTTAATGTTAAGGGGGTTGATGGAGGGGATGGAAATTATTATTTGATACCGATGATGGTGATTATCGTTGTGGGTGCAACTGCATTTAAATGGATGTCAGAATATACCCTAGCGATAACATTGCTGTGTTCTATTTATATTGCGGCTAATTTGCCTATAGCATTTGTTTCAAGCCAGTCCTGGCATGTGGGTACTAGAGGATTTGACCTTGTTTTTAATGCCCCCCCCTTTAACAAGAATAATATTCAAATCCAAAAAGTAAAGGCTAACGGTTTGCTGGATGTTCGCGATCACTTTACTAGCCTTGATCAGAGGAAATGTGTTGCTATCGCTGAAGGTGGTAATGATTCTCCATATCAGTTGGGCTGCCGTCTTGAGAAGGCTCAGACGATTTTATGGTCAAAACCATATTTAAATGCAAATCAAGATTCGTTTGTTGGGATGCTGAAAGAGAAGAGTGTTACGCATTTAGTTGTACAGAACTACTTACCAAACAGTTATTTTGGGCGATTTTGCTGGTTGCTAATTGATAGTGTAGGAGCAAAAGTATCACGGTTCGAATACTGGTCTGTCATTGACATAAGAGATATTAAATCTGATGACTTAATGCGGTTCGCAGTTTTGGCTTCAATGCCCATCAATGCTATTAATCTTGACAACCGATTACCTTACACCATTAATTTGGTAAATGGGGGGGATATTGAAGAAACTTCTAGCCGTGTGGACTTCAATCCCCCCAGATCAGGGATTAATAAATATTACTCACCGGAAAATAAGGTCATCTTTATGAAATCTGATGCAGCTATAGAATTTCTGGTAGATACAAAAGGACGGTGCGTGTATGGTGTTGAAGCCTATTTTGCGAAGCAAATTCATAGTTCAGGACAAAAGCTTCAAGGTGGCAAGTTTACTATGACGATATTCAGCGAAGGAAAAAAACTAGGTGAAAAAATATTCAGCGTTAATGATGGCAAGCAAATTTATGGCAAAGTTCAACTCAATGACCGACCAAACGTATTCAAGGTATCTGTGAAATATGAATCGGATGATGGTCAGTCTAAATCGAATATCCCGGCTGTGATTGTTAATCCGCGAGTTCGTTTTTGTGAATAATTCAGACATGGTAGGACATTTTTAAAGGCGGACAATGAAAAATTCAATCTGACTGTTGCTGGTTTGCGCGCCAAAGTCAGGTTTGAGTAACTAACAGCAATTTTAGTGATATTGAAATGGGCAGATTGCTAAAACCAGAGAGATTTATCGCATGCAAAAAATATTCATCATTGGATTATACAAATCGGGAACATCCTGGTTGTTGAAATGCTTGGGATCGCATCCGGCAGTTGCGGCTGTTGCGGAATTGGACCTGATTCGTGCAGTTAATGGAAGAGAGGCAAAAACCTTCAATGCGCTTCCTCATGATGAAATTATTAAGAACATTTTCGGACAATCCGCATTTTTGAGTTTGCCAAAGTCTTTTATTGATGAAAATGAGGCCATCTACAAATTGCCTGCAAAGGAAATGCTGGCCATTCTTAGAGAATGTCGGAAGATAGATTTCAAACAAGAGAGATTGCCGATTGAAAACTTCATCAGTTGTTTGTTGGTTTCAAAATTTCAGCATCCTGTTATGTGTCACAAAATAGCATTCGGAGGCGGCAACTCGGCAAGTCTGGGAAAAACGATCTCTTTTGACGATGTTGAAGATAAGTATTTGATCAATGTGATTAATGCAATTCGAGCGTCAGACAACAGCGCCATGGAAATGATGAATGCCATCATTAATCACATCCAGCCTATGTTCAATGATCGTAAGGTGCTGGTTTTGAAAGGGGCCGATCAGGTTTCCAGATTTGAGCTATTGGAACAATGGATGCCTCATGTAAAAAAAGTCGCGATCGTAAGAGATGGGAGAGATGTAGGCATTTCAGCATCTCATTTCCGATCTCTGATGAGAGAAAAGGAGGCCGCTTTTGTTTCACGGGATGCCCCGGTAGATTTACGAGTGCTACTCCAAGGATGGAAGTCTCGGGCTCAGATGTTGATCGATTTGAAAGATAACCCAAATTTAAAGATCATCCGATACGAGGACTTACTTGATAACTTTGAAAATTCATTATCTGATTTGTTTGCTTTTCTTGGTGTACCTACAGATAAAAAATTGGTGACTGAGATAAAGCTGAGGAACTCATTCCGCGTGGTGACAGGTAGACGACCGGGTATGGCAGCGAAAGATATTCTAAGAAGTGGAATTTATGGTGAATGGACCAGCGTATTGAGCGAAAAGCAAAAAATGGAAGCCTGGGAAACTGCTGGCCAGCAATTAGAAGCATTTGGTTACAGTCGGGATGGGAGATTGATGCCCTTACCAAGTTGCTAGTGAGGAAATCCATATCATGCCTGTAGCAAACAACAAGGAGATCATAGTTGTCCTTGGGATGCACCGTAGCGGAACCAGTACCCTGTCTCGGGGACTGCAAGTGATGGGGGTAGAACTGGGCGACCGGTTGATGCAGCCGGACCAGGAGGTAAACGCCAAAGGATTTTGGGAAGATATAGATCTTAATGCGCTGAATATCGAGATGCTGCATGCACTGGGGAGCGATTGGCACCATCTCATGCCGATCGATGCAGTCGGTGTCGAAACTTTATGTAAGAATGGCTACTTGCTTCGTGCCGTTGAGTTGTTGCGACAAAAAGTTGGCGATGCACCGATCTTTGGATTTAAAGATCCACGCGTGGCAAAATTGTTACCTTTCTGGAAAGAGGTGTTCAGCCACTGCCGATTTGATGCGCACTACGTTTTGGCTGTACGCCACCCCCTTAGTGTGGTTAGATCCCTGGAAAAGCGCAATGGACTGGATGCGGTTAAAAGCTATGTGTTGTGGCTGGAGCATGTCATCGCCAGTGTGACGGGGACTGTCGGGAGTAAACGTGTATTTGTTGATTACGATCTCCTGATGCGGTCAGCGGAGCATGAACTGGGGCGTATCGCCAATCAGCTTGATTTGTCGATTGATCTAGCTGCCCTGGAAAGTTATAAGGTGGAATTTCTCGATGAAGGTTTACGACATTCTGTTTACGATTTGTCCGAGCTGCTATTGGATAAAGCGTGCCCATCGCTTGTGCAAGATGTGTATGAAACGTTGCTGGGAGTGGCATCGGAAATCGTTGAGGACGATTTGTTGTTGCGGAGCAAAGCCGAACTCTGGGCGCGCGAATTCGAACGTATCATTCCGATTCTTGGGCTGGTTGACGGACTGACAGAACAAAATACCGGATTAAGCCGAAATGTGACGGTGTGTGATGATCAGATTGCCGATCTTAATAAACTTGTGTCAGATCTTAATAAACTTGTGTCAGATCGTGATGAACTAATTAGCCATATGACAACAAGCCATTCATGGAAAATTACAAGCCCATTGCGGGATATGCGCCGCCGCCTAAGTGATCCATTGCCGAAAACAAAACGTTTTCTATGGAAAGCGCTGAAATTGGGCAAAACCATGTATTTACAGTTGCCACTTAGTGCGCACACAAGATTATTTTTAAGGTTATTAGTCGGCAGACACTCTCCTTGGCTATTGCGATTAAGTAGCGATCAATTTATTTCAATGCCTTTTTCGCAGGCGTCATTGGTAACGGTGTCGCCGATATCAGATCTAAGAGCGGAGGCTTGTGGTGTCAGGTTAGCGACTTCTTTACAGCCACTTGTGTCCGTTATTATTCCGATTTACGGGCAGTGTGAGTATACGCTAAGGTGTTTACTCTCCATCGCTGAAAATCCGCCTACGGTTCCTTATGAAGTCATCATAATCGATGATTGCTCTCCGGATAATTCGCTTGAAATCTTACAAATGGTAAGCAATATTCAATTGATCCATAATCCGCTGAACCAAGGCTTCATCCGGTCGTGCAACACAGGTGCCAAGGCAGCTAACGGCCAGTATGTCTGTTTTCTTAATAACGATACCCAGGTGACTACTGGTTGGCTGGATGAGCTCGTTCGCACATTTGACGAGTTTCCTGGAACCGGCATTGCCGGTTCCAAGCTGGTCTATCCGAATGGTACGCTACAGGAGGCCGGAGGCATTATCTGGCGTGATGGAAGTGCATGGAATTTCGGACGCAATCAGGATCCGTTATTGCCTGTTTATAACTATGCACGCGAGGTTGATTACTGCTCGGGGGCTTCGATCATGGTGCCTATGAAATTATTCGAGGAGTTAGAGGGCTTTGATGAACACTATCTTCCCGCTTATTGCGAAGATGCAGATCTTGCTTTGAAGATTCGTGAACTCGGATACCGGGTTATCTATCAGCCACTTTCTGTTGTGGTGCATTTTGAAGGGGTAACTTCGGGTACAGATACGACCCGAGGTGTTAAGGCTTACCAAGTTGAAAATATGAAAAAGCTTTATCAACGCTGGGAAAAGCGTTTGAAAACACACCAAGCGAATGGTGTTGGTGTGGATGATGCTAAAGATCGGCGAGCAATATATCGTGTTTTAGTATTGGATCATTGCACACCAACACCCAATCAAGATTCAGGCTCTATAGATACTTACAATTTCTTGCTACTGTTAAGGGAGATGAATTTCCAGTCAACGTTCATACCGGAAGATAATTTCCTGCGGATGACTGACTATACGGCAGCTTTGCAAAGGTTGGGAGTGGAGACTTTGTATGCGCCATATACCACCTCCGTAAGGCAGCACCTTGAAGTTTTTGGCTCTCGTTATGATTTGGTAATCCTTATTCGACCCGGTGTGGCGATGAAGCACATGAGCACGGTTCGGGAGTTTTGTGCAAAGGCCAAGATTTTGTTCCATACCGTAGATCTGCACTTTCTGCGAATGATGCGTGAAGCAGAGATATCTTCAAGCCAAAAACAAACAAGAGCCGCTGAAAAAATGAAGTCAATGGAGTTGTCTTTGATGGGATTAGCGGATATGACTACGGTCGTCAGCCAGAAAGAACTGGAGTTGATTTCACTGGAGTTGCCTGAACACAAAATCAGGCTATTGCCTTTTGCCAGATCCATCAGGGGGACAAAAGAAGGATTCAAAAGTCGTCACGGTATCGTCTTTGTCGGTGGTTATCAACATACTCCCAATGTTGATGCGGTCAAGTATTTTACGGCCGAGATCATGCCGATTATTCGTTCTCGTTTGCCAGGCGTTCATCTTCACATTGTGGGATCAAATCCGCCACCTGAAATCCTGGCATTGGCGGCAGCAGATGTTGTAATCGTTGGTTTTGTCGAAGAACTTAATCCATTGCTGGATCGGATGCGCGTGTCGGTTGCCCCGCTTCGTTTTGGGGCCGGCATTAAAGGTAAAATTGGTACGGCAATGGCCGTTGGACTCCCTGTTGTTGCAACGACGATAGCCGCCGAGGGAATGTTGCTTACGGATGGTGAACATGTCCTGGTAGCGGACCAACCAGAAGATTTTGCCGAAGCCTTAATTCGGCTTTATCAAGATGAAGCTCTATGGTTGTCTGTTAGTGAATCGAGTATTCAATTTGCTGATTCAGCATGGGGAGCTGAAGCGGCATGGAAAATATTGGCTTCCATTCTAGCGGAAATGGGAATTAAAACGGAGCGTGATAACCGCCCTTTGAAGCTTTATTCATCCAAGGGTTAAATTGGTGCTTGTGTCGACTCATCAGCTGGCGCCATTGTTTAGCGCACGCGGCCTTCAAGAATTCGTAGGCCAAATATCGAGTGGTGTAATAAACGAGTTAGAGGAGCGCGAAAGCTCACTAATCTGCAAGGGACGCCGAGGTGTTTTCTCTGTCGACGGTTTTTGCATTCCTTGTAGTAAAAATGTTTCATTTCGGGTCGATATGTTAGCCGGTGGTCGGCAAGAAAATGGTGTTTTCGTTCCGAACTGGCGAGAGCGGCTCATCTGTCCGAGCTGCAGGATGTCGAATCGGCAGCGTCTGGTGGCCGCATTGGTGAAACAACATCTGAAAAACTGTGCAACAAAACAGGATGTCTATCTGATGGAGCGGATAACACCGCTATATAAATGGATCGCCAATAAGCATGATAGCCATTCTATAGTAGGCAGCGAATATTTTGGTTCCGATCACCAGGGAGGCGATATCGTTGGGCCATTGGATTACCAGGAACCCTTGCGTTTTAATAATCTGTTTAGCACTGCACGACACAAATTCAGTTTGTTCTACTCAATGCTCAGAATGGGGGGTATCAGGCATGAAGACATTACCCGATTGAGCTTTCCAGATACCAGCCTGGATTTGATAGTGAGCAATGACGTTTTTGAACATGTACCCGATCCAGAGGCGGCTTTCAGGGAGTGCTCCCGAGTCCTTCGTCCAGGTGGGCTGATGTTTGCGACGATTCCCTTCCACAGTAATAGTGATATTTCGGTTGTTCGTGCGGAATTGAAACCGACGGGGATTCATCATTTATTCCCGCCTTTATATCATGGCAACCCAGTTTCGGTCGATGGCTCATTGGTCTTTACGGATTTCGGATGGGATATCATCAAGTCATTTTTGAAAGCGGGGTTCTCCGATGGAGTGGTTAATGTTTATTGGTCCATGGAGTATGGGCATTTTGGCGGTGATGGACAAATAATTTTTCGAATGACAAAATGAGCTTTTAGTTGCTAATGCGAGAAGGCATATCGGAAAAACATTAATTTTACAGAAGTGAAGAGCGGTTAAAATGTCCGGTATCGATAGTCGCACTCGATCAAAAACGAGTTGAGATGAAATCGACTAACTTCAAATAAAAAGTATGCAGCACGTATGTGGTTCGTAAAACTTATAGCACGGAACAAAACCATTGGAAGACAAAAAATCGAGAAACCTCAATTATGATCAATGCTGAAATTAAACTTCTCATAATGCTAGCTAAAAGATACTTGCGTGCTGATAAAGAAATACGCAAGAAAATTCAGGAGCAAGGCATAAATCTGATACCTGAAAATTTCTATTCAAATATCCCATCTTTGGCCAATATAGAAAATTCTTTCGAATATCGGGATACCGATTCAGCACCTTACAATTCTCCGCAAGTGTTTAATCCAGAAGTGATGCGCGGTTTTATGAGTGTTTTATCGCAATACGCTAGTGAATTCGAGCCACCGAAAGAGGGCGACAAAGAAAATCCACAGAGTTTTTTTTGGGGAAATCCGGCTTTTTCATACAGCGATGCAATGTCATATTATTGTGTGTTGCGTCATTTCAAACCAGCACAAGTGTTGGAAATTGGCTCCGGGTTTTCCACGCTTGTAGCCGATCAAGCCCTGAAGAAAAATGGCAATGGAAGTTTGATTCTGATTGAGCCTTATCCCAAGTTGTTCCTGCGTAAACTAGAGACAGTTTCTTCAGTTCATGAGAAGTTTGTCCAAGACATTTCCATCCGCATGCTGATCGATTTAATTGAAGCCAGCGATGTCTGGTTTATCGACTCCACCCACACGGTAAAAATTGGCAGCGATTGCCTTTACATTTATCTGAAGGCAATGCCTGAGGTTAAAAAAGACATTATCGTTCATGCACATGACATATTCCTGCCGTTCGCATTTCGTAAAGAATGGGCATCTGACAGACAACTGTATTGGACTGAACAGTACTTGCTTTATGCCTACTTATTGGATAATCCAAAAATTGAAGTGTTATTTGGCAGTACCTATGCAAATGCTTTTTTCCCCAGTGAATTGAAGTCGTTGATGGGTGGGAAATATCCTTGCGGCGGTGGATCTTTGTGGTATCGTTTGAATGGAACCATAGAAAGGAATATGAATTGACTAATGCACTCCACAGTCAATCAGGGCTAGTAATCAAAGTTACTTTAGTTATCGTCAACTGGAATGGCGAGCAATTTCTTGAGCGCTGTTTGTCTGCACTCATGGCCCAGACAGTCAAGCCGCACGAAATCATATTGGTGGACAATGCAAGTTCCGATGGGTCGGTTGAGATAGTACTGCGATTCCCTGCGGTAAAGCTGATGCGACTGGATCAGAATACCGGTTTTGCGCGGGGGAATAATTTGGCGATCGAAGCAGCTTCTTTGACCTCTGAATGGATCGCGCTGCTCAATCCCGACGCATTTGCTGAGCCGAGTTGGTTGCAAGCTTTGTTAGAAGCGGCAGACTCTAATCCCGAATTTGATGTTTTCGGAAGCAAGCTGCTCAATGCGGCCCATCCAGCGTTGCTGGATGGAACCGGTGATATATACCACGTGAGTGGATTGGTGTGGCGCAGGGGGCATGGCTCACCAGTACCGGCTTCGGCAGAGAGTGCGTGCGAAGTGTTCTCGCCCTGTGCGGCGGCAGCGCTATATCGGCGCAGTGTTTTGTGCGAAATCGGTGGATTCGATGAGGACTACTTCTGTTACGTGGAAGATGTGGATCTCGGTTATCGTTTGCGACTATTGGGCTATCGTTGTCTCTACGTGCCAAAATCCGTGGCGCATCATGTTGGCTCCGGTACGACTGGGGGACAACATAGCGACTTCGCTCTCTATCATGGGCACCGCAATCTGCTTTGGACCTTTGTTAAGAACATGCCGGGTTTCTTGTTCTGGTTACTGCTGCCGCTGCATCTTTTGCTGAATCTGGTGAGCATCATCTGGTTTATGTTGCAAGGACGGGGGGAAGTAATCTTGCGGGCCAAGCGCGATGCCTTGTTGGGCTTGCCAAAGATGTGGCGCAAGCGTCAATATATTCAAAAGTCTCGGGTTGCTTCAATCGGTGAGATTTGGCGGCAACTGGATAAGCGGATTACTAAATGAATCCCTGCTTCGGTTCATCTTCAGCAAGTACTCTACGCTTCAGGCTAGTACATGATATATCATTCCATCCAGGTTGATGTGTCATTGGAAGCCGCGGGCCGGGTTATTGTATGGTCTTAAACGCTTGCCGTCTGATATTCGTCTGCACCTGGCGGTGCGGCAGTTTCTGAAAATCGTCCGTGTGCTGTCCTGGGATGCCGAAGCTGCCGATTGGTATGTCAGTATCCGCCAACGCGTAACCACCGGTCAGCCAATTGGCGAACTGGATATGATGATCGCCGCGCATTCGCTGTCCGCCGGAGCCGCTGGTGACGAACAATATATGTCACTACGAACGCATCGAGGCTCCTTTGATACTTGAAAGCTGGGCTTAAGGTGCTGCGAAATCAGTTTTGAAATGACTAATGGGCTTTTACCTTGTATTATGGACATCAATCCGGTATAGGCTTTAATCAGCGGGTTTAGCCGCCTGAACGTCATTTTATCCTGATTTTGCTAGCAAACATATTAGTGTCCCATGCATCGGGTAAAAGCGAATGGGATCAGAGTATTTTCCAATACAGAATGAGTCTGAAGAGGCTATCGGTTGACAATCTTGCGCTTGTCCGGCTTTATTTTGTGCATTTGCCAGAGCCAATTCTACCCACATTCGCCGTGTTGCTTATCAGGTGTAACGTCTCCATAATACTGTTAGTCGACCAGTGACAATGGACATGATAGCAAACAAATTTTACGGAATAAAAAGATGAGTCCGGTTATTACATCAATCATCGTCAATTACAATGCAGGTGAATTGTTACGCAATTGTGTCGATTCGTTGCTGAATTGTCCGCTAGAAATCGAAATTATCGTGATTGATAACGCATCGAAAGATGGTAGCTTGGAGGCTTTGTCGGGATTGCCTTTCATACGGATAATTAAAAATTCAGCCAACCTTGGATTTGCTGCCGCTTGTAATTGTGGCGCGCGTATTGCCTCTGCTCCGTTTCTATTGTTTCTGAATCCGGACTGTATATTCGAATTAGGCGCGTTAAATCAATTGTTGCGGACAATTACATCTGATGCGCATGTAGGTATGGTCGGCGGTTTGCTTGCGAATCCGGATGGAACCGAACAAGCCGGTGGTCGTCGCGCTGTGCCCACTCCGTGGCGTTCATTTGTACGTGCATTTGGTTTGTCACGTTTTTCAGACCGTTGGCCGCGACTGTTTTTCGATTTTCACTTACATAAGCAACAGTTGCCGGAGGATGCCATTGAGGTGGAAGCTATTTCCGGGGCTTGTATGCTGGTCAGGCGTGAAGCAATGCTGGATGTTGGCGAGTGGGACGAGGGCTATTTTTTACATTGCGAAGATCTGGATTGGTGTATGCGCTTCCGACAGAAAGGTTGGAAAATCTTCTTCGTTCCATCTGTGCAAATTACCCATGCACTGGGAGGCTGTAGTAGAAATAGGCCAATCTTCGTTGCATGGCACAAGCACAAAGGAATGGTTAGATTTTATCGAAAATTCTTTCGACATCAGTATCCAGGCGTATTGATGGGCTTGGTGACAATCGGTGTCTGGCTGCGCTTTGGAATCCTTTGTGCATACTATTTGTCCAAGCGAGTTGGGCGATCATTGAGGACTATTTATGACGCTTGATTTAACGCGGTTTCCAGTAAATTCCAAAAATTCAGATATTAATCCAAAGTCAGTGTGTGTGCTGGGTGCCACCAGTTTAGTGGGAGATTGTCTACTGCCACTGCTGAAAGCGTCTGGTTGGCAAGTCACGGCATTTTCCAGGCAGTCTGTTGAACATTCTGACAATGTAACTTGGCGGCATTTATCATCATCTGAAACTCCAATTTCACAGAATGACTTGGATTTTGCGCATTATTGGATTTCGTTAGCACCAATCTGGGTATTGCCTGACTATTTTGATTTCTTACTTTCGAGCGGGATACAACGAATTGTAATTTTGTCCTCCACTAGCTTGTTCACCAAAGGCGATTCCTCAGATCCGAAGGAGCAAGCTATTACTTGCCGCATGGCCGAGGCTGAAGCGAGAGTGCAAGAATGGGCTGAAAGCTCTGGAATTGAATGGGTGATTTTGCGGCCTACTTTGATTTATGGTTTGGGGCGGGATAAAAACATTGCCGAGATTGCTCGTTTTATCCATCGCTTGGGATTTTTCCCTCTATTTGGTCAAGCGAAGGGGTTCCGGCAGCCTGTCCATGCCCAGGATGTCGCTGGCGCTTGTATCCAGGCCCTGCAAGCCCCAGTTGCCGGGAACAAGGCTTATAATATAACTGGAGGTGAAATACTCTCCTATCGAGACATGGTGGCACGTATATTTGTGGCGATGGGTCGCAAGCCATGTTTGTTGCCAGTTCCGTTAGCTGTTTTCCGCATGGCTATTGCCCTGCTACGTATTTTTCCGCGCTATCAACATTGGTCTTCCGCTATGGCGGAGCGTATGAATCGGGATATGGTTTTTGATCATCATGAAGCGGCGCAGGATTTAATGTTTTCACCGAGAAGATTTGAGTTGTCAAAGGAAGATGTTGCATTTTAAGAGTCTTTCTTATTGTTGGGGTTTCAGCGCGTCAGGGTATTATCACAATATGGCGGGAACCTAAGCCTTAAGATCAAAGTCGCATTGGGCAATAGGGTTGTTGATAGCTGTGACCAAAATTGAATTTGTGCATGATGCGACTGTTCTTTATGTTCGGGTAAAGAAAAATAAACGCAATTTGATTCTTTTATTAAAATATATATTATTATTAAGAATGCTGTGTGAAAATAATTATCGGCATGTTTGGGGCTAAGGTTAAAATATGAATATCATTAATTTACGGAAAAATCTACGACGATCAACTGCAACACGGCGCATAGCTGATCGACGCGTTGTCAACTTTGAGTTTGGTTCGCCGGAATGGATAGAAAATATCAAAAAAAACTATCATGCATGGCCAAAAACTAACCGTCGCTCAGCGGAAAGACGGGAAGATGATCGTAGATCACCGGATCGACGTGATCACAATGCTTCCGAGCGAAGTCGTTCCGAGCAAAAGTATTCACGCATATTGCTGACCTCAGAAGAAAGAAAGCTGATCGAAGATTTGTATCTAAGCGACATTGAATAAGCGATTAATGTCGTGCTGCATCAAGGACAAGGCGTTTTGCATCTGCAATCATTTTACCAAGCCGACATCACGTCCTCTGCCGGAACGTGTGTCCTTAAGCGCAAGCACTAGAGGGATGTCTTATCCGAACTATAGTTCGGGCTTTGATCGGCAGCGCCCCGAATATTCAGAAAACCTTCGTTTTTAGCACGCTGATACACTTCAGAGGTATTACTAAGTAATGCCTCTTCTACGCGTTACCCCCCAAACAATTGATGATCGATTAAGTCGCACAGGCAATGTGTGATTAATAAGTGAACTTCCTGAATTCTGACGCTGGAATTTGAGGGTACTCGAATTTCCATGTCTGTTTCATTCAATATCGAAGTCATGGATCCGCCATCCTTACCGGTCAAGGCGATGATGGAGATGTGCTTGTCATGAGCCGTGTTAATGGCCTTAGCGATATTGGCCGCATTGCTGCCATCCGTGTAAATCACCAGTAGATCGCCGTTTTGTCCTAGTGCTCTTAGCTGTTTCGCAAAGATATCGTCAAAGTGGTAATCATTGGCGATTGCTGTCAGGGTTACCGGATCCGATGTCAAGGCAATGGCCGGTAATGAAGGGCGTTCTCTTTCGAACTGGTTCAGCATCGCGGAAGAAAACAGTAAGGCGCATGCAGCAGAACGTCCATTGCCGCAGGTCAATATTTTTTTATCATTCAGCAACGTAGTGACCAGTCGGTGAGAGGCAAGCTCTATCTGTTCAGATAGGCTGTGCAAGGCTTCCTGCTGGACAGCCATGCTGTCGAAGAAATACTGGTTTATTCTGTCATGTAAGTTCATGCGGACGGATTAAGGAAATTAAAAGGCATTTTTTATCCAGTCGATATGGCCATTTCCGGAGATGGCTATCACATCAAAGCGAATCGGGTTATCGGTTTTATGCTTCAATAGGTAATGATGTGTAGCGGCTATTATACGAGATTGTTTTGCCGGTGTGACACTCTCGACGGCGCTGCCATATTTGTCCGTTTTACGGTATCGAACTTCAATAATGACCAGGGTTTGATTATCCAGCATGACCAAATCCAGCTCGCCCTGTTTGCAGCGAAAATTTCGACAAACCGGCGTGAAGTCCTTCGATAGCAGAAATTGATAGGCCTCATCTTCTGCGGTTGCACCTCGAAGAAGATGTGCCGCTTTGGCTTTGAATTTATTGAACAACATGATTGTTCTGGGGTTGTTCCGGCATCGGTTGGGCGTCTCTAATAGTTTCAGGTGCGGCAATGTTTTCAGCGATTGGCTTTGTGGAGGTAATGGCGTCAGCGAGTTCGGGTTTGCCGTCGATAAATTGAGTGCAGGTGGGATCGCGTTTGATGCGATTATCAGCGACCAGTGACAGCTTTCCCGTAGCGCCCTCGAAAGGTTCAGTTTCCAGTATTTTCAGTCGGGTGATCAATTGAAAGGTATCGATGCCCATTGCGAACAAGCGTAAATAAGCGTCCGGCAAGGATTGCCAGGCTTCTTTTAAGGCATTTCTGTTAAGGGAGCTCGAATAGGCTTTATCTAGCAGCCAGGGGGTGTCACAAAAAATGATGTTGTCAAGATCGGCATCCAGTGACGCATTGGGCTGGCCGGAATAAATATTGGAAGTGGCATAAATCGGCAAAGGATTGGTCTGGTAGTAATGAAGTTGCGGATTGATTGATCTGGCTTCAGTACTGTTAGCATTCAAGAAAAGCACATCAGCATCCTGTCTGCGTCGAGGTGTGAATTTGGCTTCGGGTATCAGTTGCTGAATTTGTTGAAAGCGATAGTCGCTTTCATCCAGATTGAGCAGTTTTTTTATGGGCTCCGAAAAATCGGTTTCTCTTGGATTATACGTTTGTATTTCTAAAATTGTACCGCCGACCTCTTGCCAGCTGTTCGAGAAATAACTCGCTATACGTTGTCCCTGAGTATTTTCGGGCGACAAGAGCACTGCTTTTTGATGCCCATCCTGGGTCGCTTTTCGTGTGATGGCTTCAACGTCATCGATCGGACTGAGGCCAAACTGGTAGAGATTGTCTTTTTCAAGTCCAGGTATGTGATTAAGAGCAAGCACCGGTTGATAAAAGGTCACTGAATCGGACAGGCTTTGAAGCGCATCTTTCTGAAGCGGGCCGATCACTAGCTGGGCGCCGTCGGTAATGGCCTGATTATATAAAAACAGGGCTGTCGCTTGTTCAGTATCGTAAACCTGTATACTGGGCTTGTAGCCCGGGTTGTCGGGTGAATTATAAGCGGCCATAAAGCCGGCGTGGATGGCTTTTCCGGCTTGAGCCAAAGAGCCGGATTCAGGTAGTAAGAGGGCTACAACGGTGGGTTTGCCAAGCGTTTCCTGCGTTGTTGCTACTGACGGATTTTCCAGCACAATGGCATTTCCCGGATGACCAGGAAACCTCTCGCGCCATAGTTGAATATTATCATTAAAGGTTGGCTGGCCTTTTAATTTAAAGGCCTCGGCCAAAGAAAGCCATCCGGCTAAGGAGTCTGATGCGGATGATTGAGCGCTTTTCAATTCCTCATCAGGCAAAAGTGTAAGCGATTCAAGGATAGCGCCTTGGTTGGACTCGCGTAGTTCTGGCGCCGTCAATAATTCATTTAATTCAATTCTGAACTTGGCGCTGTCCAGCGCATTTCCTGTTAAAGACGCGGCAAATGCCTGGGATTGAAGATATTCAATCTTGTTCGAATTGTCGAGTTGGTCAGCGGATATGGCCGCCAGTGATTTGATGGCCATTTCAGGGTCGCCCAGGCCAAGAAAGATTTGTGCGTTGAGCAGATTGAACTGGTTCTGCTGCTCTGCCGTTAAATTCAAGGGGTTGATAGTATCGGACTGGCTTTTGGCGGTGGTGTTATCGCCAGTTTGTATAAGCACTTCGATTTTCTGAAGACGCTGTTGATTCTGTTCGGCGGTAAGCTGCGTTGGTTGTTCTTGCGGCGTAGAATCGGATAGTTGGGTCGTCTCGATATGTCCCGCGTTTGCTTCTGGCATTACACTGTTTACCGGCATGGCGCTTTCGGAAATCATGGGTGTGCAGCCCGAAAAAATTAATATGGCAGGAAGCAAAATACACAACAAAGTTGACGCGTACTTTTGAGCGTACACTAATTTCATCTGGATGTTCATAGGAGAAAACTGCATGTCAAGTGAGTATGGCAAATTATACGTGGTTGCTACGCCAATAGGTAATCTGGCCGATATCAGTTTCAGAGCCATAGAAACCTTAAAGCAGGCCGATTTAATTGCCGCTGAAGATACCCGTCATGTCCGGATGCTGTTACAGCACTACGGCATTACCAATAAGTTGGTATCGCTACATCAGCATAATGAAGATAAGGCCTCCGCCGGGTTACTGGAAAAGCTGCGGTCGGGACTTTCAATTGCCCTGGTGTCTGATGCCGGAACGCCGCTTTTAAGTGACCCGGGTCTGCCGCTGGTAAAGCTGATTAAAGAGGCTGGGCTCGACGTGGTTCCGATTCCGGGAGCCTGCGCACTGATTGCCGCGTTATCGGTTGCGGGATTGCCCGTCACTCAGTTTTCATTTGAAGGTTTTTCTCCGAGGTCGGCTTCAGCACGCAAAGCGTTTTTTTTGGAAAAACTGACGCAGCCGACCACCTGGGTGTTTTATGAATCCAGTCATCGTATTCTGGATTCACTGAAAGACATGGCAGAGGTACTGCCGCTGGATCGTCAGCTTGTGATTGCCCGGGAACTGACAAAGCTCCACGAAACCATCGTCAAAGCGCCTTTGGGCGCTGCGCTGGCATTGGTGGAAAGCAGTGACAATATGCGCAAAGGTGAATTTGTCGTTATTGTTGAAGGAGCAATCATTGATAAAAAAGACCAGCTGATTACGCCGGAACAGGAAAAGCTTCTTAGCGTTTTATTGGAGGAATGCTCTATTAAAACAGCTGTAGACATGGCGGTAAAAATTACCGGCGCCCGGAAGAAAATATTGTATCAGGCGGCTTTGGAGATGGCTCAAGGTAAACAGGATTAGATAGAGGGAACCTCTAAAAATTGCACTTCGACAGGCTCAGTGCGAACGGGAGTCTTGTTAAATCAGTAACTTATCCGTTCGTGCTGAGCCTGTCGAAGCATGATCGGATAATTTTTAGAGGTTCCCTAGAATATAATCCTGTCCTTACCAGACTTGACATGATGGGCTGTTAAAAACGGAAATTAAGTGCGGCTCTGACGCTATGGGATACTAAATCAGCTTTGGCAAAGCCGTTTGGATCGTAACCATCGTTACCATCTCCCACATTGGGGATAGCCATCGATACAGGACTGCCATAGTCTGTGTAGAGATATTCGGTGCGCAGAGAAAAGTTTTTGCAAAATGCATATTCCAGGCCGCCACCCAGAATCCAGCCTGCCTGAACACTGTTCTTTTGGTATTTGTCGCCCAATTCGTTTTCATAGCGCAGGCCGGTGTCGGCAAAGCTGACACCGACTGTCACATAGGGCAGAAAATTGGCCAGTGCATAACCGATGCGGCCACGAACAGCACCTTGCAGCCGGTTTTTGACAGTAAATTTGTCGAAGTTGTTGACATCGTCATCTTGCAAAGAGCTGGTAAATTCGCCAGTACTGTCCGGATAGGTAAAATCGGCTTCACCACCCAAGACCAGACCTGATGAAAGCTGATGGTTATAGCCAGCATGAATGCCAGGCAAGACGTCGGTCGAGTCCAGCTGTTCATTGTATGAAGATTCGAGAAAGGTGTTTATGCCATTATTGTGGTCAGCATTCAAGTGCGATTCGTTAATAATCGCGCCCAAGCTTACGCCTGCATAAAAACCTGTCCATGTCGTGTTATTTAAAGCGGGTTGCGTTTCAGCGGTTGCCGGGGTTGCGACGGTAGCCATTAAAAACATAGTGCAGGTTTTTACATACATAGTTGCTCCATAGTATTGAACATAAAAGAATTCTATTCAAAATAGTCTAGCATAATTAGTTTATCATGCTAAGCGAAGGCGATTGTTCGAGTAACATTCGATAGATTATTTGAGCTGTTTTTTTAACATGCCCAACATAACTCTTCATCCAGTTGTGTCGCCACGAAACGATAGCGAGAGGGACTATAATGCGGTTTTCTCGTGCAAATGCCATTCTGGAGTCATTTCAATAATGAAAAAATTGCTCATCATCGGTTATGTCTGGCCGGAGCCAAAATCTTCGGCGGCGGGCAGTCGTATGATGGAATTGATTGAATTATTTCATGCCAATCATTGGCGCATAGTGTTTGCGTCGGCTTCGGCTTTGTCCAAACACAGAGCGGATTTGTCAGCATTTGGCGTGCAGGAACAACCCATCATCCTGAACGACTCCAGTTTTAACGATTTTATTGGTGAGTTAAATCCCGCTGTCGTACTATTCGACCGTTTTTTTACCGAAGAGCAATTCGGCTGGCGGGTTGAACAGATGTGCCCGGACGCTTTACGAATTTTAGATACCGAAGATTTACACAGCCTCCGTCATGTTCGGCAGCAATACTTAAGACAAGGCCAAAAACAAGCGGCTACTGAAGACGAGCGCCAGCGTGTCGGCCCGGTTCTTATTGAGACGGTTGAGCTTTATCAACGAATGACGGAAGACGATATGGCGCAGCGCGAAATAGCTTCCATTTATCGATGTGACTTGTCTTTGATCATTTCGCAGTTTGAGATGAATTTACTGGCCGATTGTTTTTCGATTCCCAAACCATTATTGCAATACTGTCCGTTTTTAAAAAATACCATGCAAGTACACGGGGTATTGCCAGGCTTTTCTGATCGGCAGCACTTTATTTCAATCGGCAATTTCCGCCATGAACCAAATTGGGATGCGGTTTTGTATTTGAAGCATGCGATCTGGCCGTTTATACGGTCTAGCCTTCCTGATGTCGAGCTCCATGTGTATGGCGCCTATACACCCCCCAAAGCCATGCAATTGCACAGTCCCAAACAGGGTTTTTACATAAAGGGATGGGCTGACGATGCGTTGCAAGTAATGCGAAGGGCACGCGTATGCTTGGCGCCTTTGCGTTTTGGCGCCGGTATTAAAGGCAAACTGATGGATGCTATGAGGGTGGGTACGCCGAGTGTGACGACCTCGATTGGTGCTGAAGCCATGTGCGGCAATCGGCCTTGGGGCGGACAAATAGAAAATGAAACTCAGGCTTTTGCCGAGGCTGCCGTGCAACTTTATGTTGATGAGGTTCAATGGCTAAAAGCTCAACAGCGAGGTTTCGGCATTTTGACGCATTATTTCGCCCAGGACGATTATGCGCATCTGTTAATCGAGAGGATTTTCCAATTGAAAGAAAATCTGGCTCAAGAACGGCAACAGAATTTTGTTGGTACGCTGCTGCGCCATCATTTTCATAAAAGCACTCAGTATATGTCGCGATGGATAGAGGCCAAGAATAAAAATCCGTAACTTATAACGCATTCAGGCGCGTTTTAATTTGTGAATACGGTTGGAATTCAGTTCATTACGAAATTCGAATGATTCCGCATGTAAGTGATGATTGGTGAATTGAATCACAAAAGCCAGTCACTCTGTGGTAAACTAGCCGCTGAAAAAGTCGGCTGAGCAGTCGCTGTTTTATCGTTAACGATAAAATGGAGGAAAGTCCGGGCTCCACTGGGCAGGGTGCCAGGTAACGCCTGGGAGACGTAAGTCTACGGAAAGTGCCACAGAAAATAAACCGCCAGTTCTTGAGCTGGTAAGGGTGAAAAGGTGCGGTAAGAGCGCACCGCGCAACTGGTAACAGATGTGGCATGGCAAACCCCACCCGGAGCAAGATCAAATAGAGGGACAGACGCGTGGCCCGCGCGGTTCCTGGGTAGATCGCTCGAGCTGTAAGGTGACTTGCAGCCTAGATGAATGACTGTTCTCGACAGAACCCGGCTTACAGGCCGACTTTTTCTTTTTGTTTTTCTCGATGTCGATTTCAGATCAGTCAGGATTTGTTTTTACAACAAGTTGGCACATCTTTAAGACGCTTTCCGCAAGCCCTTCCGAACTAAATCCTCTCCTGAGATCTTCCCGCGATTATTGCGGACGCCCCTGAATTTTTCCTGCTTGTCATATCCCCATTTCGGCTTCATTTTGAGTGAAGTATTTTATTAAAGAAATTACACACTTTATTGATTAATCGATGGATTTGATTTATTGCGTTTTAAGTGATGTAAACCTCTGCCGAACAGTCTGTAAGTCATTGTCAAAATAGGAAGAATTTAAATCAAATCCCCCTTGACTAAGAAGGGTTTCAAATCTATAGTGGAGCTTAGTGGGGAATAGTGGTGAAAAGTGGATGATTTTTGGTTTTTCTGGTTTCGCAGGATAAATTTTGTTTCGAGGTCGTAGTTCAATCAATCTGGACGACAAGGGTCGTATCGCAATTCCAACCCGGTATCGGGAAGAATTGCAAGATTGCTGTGAGCGCCAGTTGGTTGTAACAGTGGCAGTTAATGAACGCTGCGTCGGTGAAAACGGTTGCCTGTGGTTATATCCGCTTCCTGAGTGGGAAAAGCTTGAACAAACGCTCAGCAAGATGCCCACTTTAAATCCAATGGCAGGAAATCTAAGGCGCTTTCTTATTGGTAACGCATCGGAATGTGAGATGGATGCGCAGGGGCGATTATTATTGCCCGAGATGCTAAGAAAGTTTGCGTCCATGGATAAGAAAATTGTCTTGCTTGGCCAATTGAACAAATTTGAAATATGGAATGAAGATGCGTGGATCGCTAAGGAAAGTGGCTGGATGATTGGCAATAATACCGAAGGACTCGAAGAGTTAGGACCTTTGTCATTTTAACTTGAAGTGGCTAAGCCACTGGGCTGAAGCAATACTTCCTGAGCCCTTGTCGACCTCGGAGTGTCATCTCCTGTTCACGCAATCGAAAGGAGATTAATGAATGGAACATTTCCCGGTTTTATATTTCGAAGTGCTTGAGCAGTTGGCTATCAAAACAGATGGCATTTATCTGGATTGTACGTTTGGCAGGGGTGGTCACAGTCAAGGCATTTTAAGTCAGTTAGGACCGGAAGGACGATTATTGGCGCTTGACAGGGATGTGGACGCCATTGACTCTGAGCATGCCCGGACCTTGCTCAAGGATACTCGATTCTCACTATTGCACGAGCGATTTTCTGAACTGGAAAGCGTAGTTGCAAGAGAAGGACTTTTGGGTAAAGTGGCAGGTATTTTGATTGACTTGGGAGTGTCATCGCCCCAGCTAGATAACCCCAGCAGGGGGTTTAGCTTTTTGCGTGACGGACCCCTGGATATGCGAATGAATACCCGTGCGGGTATTTCTGCTGAACAGTGGTTGGCCAGTGTCGATGAAAAGACCTTGAGTAAAGTTTTGTTTGAATATGGTGAAGAGCGATTTGCGCGGCGCATAGCGAAAGCTATTGTTGAAAAGCGAATCGTGGCCCCCATCAGCTCTACAAGACAGTTAGCTCAGCTTGTTGAAGATGCCGTACCGGTTAAAGACAAATTCAAACATGCGGCCACTCGCACGTTTCAGGCCATACGAATTGAAATTAATAAAGAACTGAATGAATTAACAGACGTGTTACAGCAGTCTGTTCGACTATTGATGCCTCATGGAAGATTGGTGGTCATTTCATTTCACTCATTGGAGGACCGAATTGTCAAGCGCTTCATCCGGGACGAAGCTGGGGCCAAATACAATCCTGGCAAACTTCCGATCAAGGAAGTGGATATTAAAAAAGGTGTTTTTGTAAAGATAGGACGTGCCATCAAGGCCAGTGAGCAAGAAGTCGCTCAAAATCCGAGAGCAAGAAGTGCAATTATGCGAGTAGCTGAGAGAGTCTAAGTGGACATAAAACGTTTGCTGGGTTTAGGGAGTCTGTCGTTGCTTCTTCTTATATCGGCTATGGCAGTGATTTACAGCAAATACCATTCCCGACTGGTTTTTATCGAGATTGAGAAGCAGGAAAAAGCTCTGGATGATTATGAGGTGGAATGGGTGCAAATGCAGTTAGAACAGACGACATTAGTGGAACAAAATCAGGTTGAACTGGCCGCTCGTAAAAATAGGCTGGTTATGCCGATGCGGGAAAATATTATTTCGATAAAACCGTAAATGCTAGTTTTTCGGGAAACAAAAGCAAGCAGGCATGTAACGGATTTTTCTGTCAGAAGAAAATTCTTGTGCGCTTTCATGATGGTTTGCATGCTGGTACTGGTTTGCCGCGCTGTGTATTTACAAGTACTGGATAAAGAGTTTCTCAAGGAGCAAGGTGATATGAGGCACGTCAGTGACGTGTCTGTATCTGCTTATCGAGGCATGATCAAGGACAGACATGGAGCCCCTTTGGCGATTAGCGCTCCGGTTGAATCGATTGGCGTTAATCCGAAGGAACTGAAAGTCATATCACCTCAGGAATTGCATGTGGCCGAACTTGATCTGGCCAAACGCTTGGGAAAACGTCTGGATAAGAACCAAAAGGAAGAGCTAAGTGCCAAGCTTCTCAAGGAGAAAGTGCAAAAAATAAAACAAATGGAAGTCATCCTGGCATTGCCAAACGACAAGATTAGCAGTCTGTTGAATGAAGACACAAAAAGGCAATTTGTTTACGTGGTACGGAAAGTGAACCCTCAATTGGGCGATCAGGTGAAGACGTTAAAAATTGCAGGCGTTTATTTTGAACGTGAATTCAAACGCTTTTATCCGGCAGGCGAGGTGTCGGCCCATGTGGTCGGTTTTACCGATGCTGATGATGTCGGACAGACGGGCTTGGAAGCGGCATTTGAAAAGCAGTTAAAAGGGATACCAGGCAGTAAGCGGGTGATCAGGGACGGTTTACGGCGAGTGATTGGCGATGTCGAAAATATCAAGGATCCCGTAGCTGGCAAAACGCTGGAATTAAGTATCGATCAACGCATTCAATATCTGGCGTACCGGGAATTGCAGTTGGCTGTTGCTGCCAACAAAGCAAAATCAGCTTCGCTGGTTGTTCTGGACGCAAAAAACGGTGAAATATTGGCGGCTGTTAACCAGCCCACCTTTAATCCCAATACACGCAAAAATTTAAAGGAAAGTCTTTACAGAAACAGGGCAATGACGGATGTGTTTGAGCCCGGTTCGACGATCAAGCCTTTCGTGGTTGCGGCTGGCCTGGATGGTGGCTATGTCAGGCCCAATCAAGTATTTGAAACACATGGGTTTTATGCAATAGGACGCCACACCGTTAAAGATGTGCATAACTACGGCTCCCTGGATTTGACAGGTGTATTAAAAAAATCCAGCAACGTGGCTGTGAGTCAGATGGCTTTGGCAATGCCTCCCAAATATTTTTGGGAAATTTATAAGAGTCTGGGCTTTGGCACTGCTCCCGGCACCGGATTTCCGGGTGAAGCGAATGGCACTTTATCGGATTACCACAGATGGAAAGATTTTGATCGTGCAGTCTTGTCGTTCGGTTATGGCTTGAGCGCTTCTGCACTGCAAGTGGCGCGTGCCTATACGGCTTTGGCGGATGATGGCATCTTGCATTCCGTGAGTCTGTTTAAAAGGGACGAGGATACGGATGCCCGGCGGGTATTTTCGGCCAACACAGCGAAAAGCGTCAGGGCCATGATGGAAACGGTGATCAGTAAGGACGGTACGGCATACGAGGCGAGAGTTGACGGCTATAGCGTGGCAGGGAAAACGGGCACGGTCAAAAAGGCCGGAGCGGGAGGCTACTCCAGCAATAGTTATTTCGCTGTTTTTGCCGGCATTGCGCCTGCCAGGGATCCACGCCTGATTATTGTCGTCATGATTGATGAACCTTCAGCGGGCCAGTATTACGGCGGCTTGGTTTCGGCGCCGGTATTTTCTAAGGTTATGGCGGGTGCTTTGCGGGTGTTAGGCATTGCACCGGATCAGAAAGAAACCATGCCTATTTTGTTGACTCGTCAATGATCGCCATGAAATTGAAAGAACTACTTAAGGATTGCGCCGACATTGCAGAAGATTTGCCGATTACCGGTTTGGCGCTGGATAGTCGGATAATAAAAAATGGCAATGTGTTTATTGCGCTCGCCGGATCAAGACAACACGGACTGGCACATGTTGAACAGGCTGTGGAAAAAGGTGCTTGCGCCGTCGTTTTTGAGCCCGTCGGTGCCGAGGAGTGGCAAGTCGCCAGTGAGAAATTTAACCAGATACCCTTCATAGCAATTGAAAATTTGGCAACTAAATTGGGAGAAATTGCCGCCCGTTTTTATCGGCACCCGTCCCGGGCCATGGATGTAATTGGTATTACAGGAACCAATGGTAAGACCTCCTGCAGCCAGTTTTTAGGACAAGTGCTGGAACACTGCGGAATTATCGGCACACTGGGCTGGGGAGAATGGGGTCATACCGCCAAAACCTTGAATACAACGCCAGATGCACTGGCCAATCAGCAGATACTGGCTGAATTGCTGGCGAACTACAAACGCACGGTAGCGATGGAAGTGTCCTCGCATGGACTGGAACAGGGGCGGGTTAACGGCGTTTATTTCAAGGGTGCGGTATACACCAATATCAGTAGGGATCATCTGGACTATCACGGCACGATGGATGCCTATTTTCAGGCCAAATTGGAATTATTGCGCAGGCCGGGTTTGGCATTTGCCGTTATCAACCTGGATGATGCGTATAGCACTCAGATGCTGGATGCGGTTCCTGCATCGGTTGTCTGTTGGGGATTTAGCGTAAGGGGTAATAGCGGTTATACGGGTGACGCAGTGCAAGCGGAGAACATAGTTTACAGCATGGATGGTATTGAATTCGATGTGCGCTGGAAAGACAACGTTGAAAAAGTAAAAGTAGCCTTGTACGGCGATTTTAACACTGAGAATGTACTGGCGGTATTGACGGTGATGTTGGCCATGGGGATTTCAATGACGGATGCCGTGCAGCGGTTAAAAGCGATAAAGCCCGTTGCTGGCCGTATGGAACGCTATGGAGCGACTGCCGATCCGCTGATATTTATCGATTATGCGCATACACCGGATGCCTTGGAGAAAGTGTTGGCGAGCATGAAAAAGCATTGTCAGCAAGACTTGTGGGTGGTGTTTGGTTGTGGTGGCAACCGGGATTCCGGTAAGCGTCCGCAAATGGGTGCCTGTGCAGAGATTTGGGCTGATCATGTCATAGTGACAGACGATAATCCACGTCATGAAGAGAATTTCGACATCGTGAAAGACATTCTGGCCGGATGTCATTCGAGCAAGGTTGAAGTAATCCAAAATAGGGAACAGGCCATAAAAACGGCTGTCACCAAGGCAACTGAAAAAGATTGTGTGGTGATCGCTGGTAAAGGCCATGAAGATTATCAAGAGATTAAGGGTGTGCAATATCCATTCAGTGATAAACAGGTTGTAATTGAGGCATTACGAATGAGGGCTGCTCATCAGTGAACATGTTACTGAGTGAAATCGCCGAGATTGTGCGCGGCAAATGGGTGGGCTCCGATGTGGCCATCAGTTCGGTAAGCATCGATACCAGAACGCTGGAGGCAGGCCAATTTTATGTTGCGATTAAAGGTAAAAATTTTGATGGTAATGATTATGTTGATCAAGCCGAAAAATCCGGAGCTGCAGCAGCGCTAATCAATACAGGCGTTGCAGCAAACCTGCCGCATATTGCAGTAGAGGATACGCATTTGGCATTAGCCGAGTTGGCCGGCGCCTGGCGGCGTAAAAGGTCTGAGCTGGATACGGGAAACGGAAAGTTTGCTGTTGTTGGTGTTACGGGCAGCAACGGTAAGACAACGGTTAAAGAAATGCTTGCCGCCCTATTAAGAGCCAATGGCAACGTGCTTTTTACCCAGGGCAACCTGAATAACGATATCGGTGTACCGTTAACACTGCTCAAATTGCACGAAAGTCATCGCTATGCCGTCATTGAGATGGGTGCCAATCATCCCGGTGAAATTGAATACACCAGTCGCTACGCGCAATCCGACGTTGTCGTCATCACCAATGCTGGCGCCGCGCATATAGAAGGATTCGGAAGCCTGGATGGCGTTGCCAGGGCCAAGGGCGAAATTATTCAGACACTTAAAAACAACGGAATTGCCGTAATCAATCGCGATGATAGATATTATGACTATTGGAAATCCGTGGCTGGGACAAGAAAAACCGTGTCCTTTGGATTAAATAGCGCAGCGGATGTCACAGCCAGTGGCATTCAAACGGAAATTCAATGTCAACAGAATGAGCGTTCGACGAAGGCTGAGTTTTTAACGCATTTTAACGTGTCAACGGCACAAGGCACTGTGCCGGTAACATTAAAATTAGCCGGTCAACATAATGTGGTAAATGCCCTTGCCGTGATTGCCGTTGGTCTTGCTTTAGAGTTGGACCTGGAACAAATCAGGCAGGGACTGGCAACCGTCAAGCCAGTCACGGGACGCTTGCAGCCGCTGGTTGGTCGCTTAGGCAATATCATTATCGACGATACCTACAATGCCAATTCTGCCTCGTTGAAAGCCGGACTTGAAGTGTTGAAAACCTGTGCAGGCGAGCCTTGGTTGGTGTTGGGTGCTTTCGGCGAATTAGGGCCGGAAAGTCCGCTTATGCATCAAGAAATGGGTGAGCTAATTAAATCGAAAGGAGTTGTGCGTCTGTTGGCTACAGGCTCCGATGCCAGAAATACAGTTGAAGCTTTTGGCGAAGGAGCCACCTTTTTTGATAACCAGGACGACTTGATTGAAAGTTTAAAGCAAGAACTCAGAGGAAACGAAACGATTTTGATTAAAGGTTCAAGAGTGCAACGCATGGAAAATGTCGCGGCAGTTCTGGTTGAAAATTTCAGGAATTAAACAATGTTACTTTACTTTGCCGACTATTTAATGTCCTTTGACGCCAGTTTCAGGGTTTTTCATTACCTGACATTTCGCGCCATCCTGGGGGTGTTAACGTCACTGATCATTTCATTAATGGTGGGACCGGCCATGATCAGAAAATTAAGCCGCAAAAAAATCGGTCAAAGTATCCGTGAGTTAGGCCCGCAATCCCATTACGAAAAAAAAGGCACGCCGACAATGGGAGGTACCTTGATTTTGGTAGCCATTGCCTTTAGTACTCTACTTTGGGCTGATTTGGGTAATCGATATATCTGGGTTATTTTGCTGGTAACCATGGGTTATGGTGTCATAGGTTTCATAGATGATTACAGAAAAGTCATAAAAAACAATAGCGATGGCTTGTCGGCGAAAGCCAAATATTTCTGGCAATCGGTTATCGGATTAGCTGCTGCGCTCTTCCTTTACAAGACTGCTGTAGTACCGGCAGAAACCCAATTTATTATGCCGTTTTTTAAGGGCGTCATGCTTGATATGGGCTGGCTATACGTGGTTCTCACCTATTTCGTCATCGTTGGGACCAGTAATGCCGTGAATTTGACAGACGGCCTGGATGGCCTGGCCATAATGCCCACCGTGATGGTTGCGTCGGGATTAGGCATTTTTGCATATTTGTCAGGCCATGTTGCGTTTTCAGAATATTTGGCAATTCCCTATTTGCCGAACTCCGGTGAACTCATCGTATTCTGCGCAGCCCTGGTGGGGGCCGGCTTGGGTTTTTTATGGTTCAACACCTACCCGGCCATGGTGTTTATGGGCGATGTCGGGGCGCTGGCTTTAGGGGGGGCATTAGGTGTACTGGCCGTTCTGGTTAGACAGGAAATCGTATTGATGATCATGGGCGGTGTTTTTGTCATGGAAACGGTATCGGTGATCATTCAGGTTGCTTCATTCAAGATGACAGGAAAGCGTGTATTTCGTATGGCGCCTATACACCATCATTTCGAATTGAAAGGCTGGCCTGAACCTCGAGTTATTGTGAGATTTTGGATTATTACCGTCATTCTGGTGTTGGTTGGTTTGGCGACACTGAAATTGAGATAGGTTAAAGGCGCAAGGCAAAAGGTGAAGGGTTTAAGAAAATGTGCCCGGCTCCGCTTGACACTAACGAAATGATGAAAATGGACAGTACAGCAATTAAAGCATTGTTGAAAAAACACTTTGACCTGGATGAACAACATTCAAAGGTAGTTGTTGTGGGCCTCGGTGATACCGGCGTGTCGGTAGCGTACTACTTACAACGCATGGGCTTTAAATTTGCGATCTGTGATAGTCGTAATAAGCCACCTGTCAGTGAGGCGTTTTATCAGGAAATGGTGGATATTCCCGTTTTCACCGGTGGTTTTAATGAAGATGCTTTTAGGGTTGCGACGCATTTGATCGTGAGTCCCGGTGTCGCTCTTAACGAAAATGCCATCCGCCAGGCTGTTGCTCATGGTGCTAAGGTGTTGAGTGATATTGATTTGTTTGCCTGCTCGGTTAACGCTCCGATTATTGGTATCTCTGGATCAAATGGCAAAAGTACGGTCACGACAATGGTTGGGGAAATGCTCAAGGCTTCAGGCAAACGGGTGGGTGTTGGCGGAAATATCGGTATCCCGGCACTCGACTTGCTCGGTTCCGATGTCAGCGAAGACAACGCTGCTGAATTGTATGTGCTGGAACTTTCCAGTTTTCAACTGGAAAGAACCTCGGCTTTAAACGCAGTAGCTGCCACCGTGTTGAATGTCAGCGCGGATCATCTGGACCGGCATCCTGATATGGCAACTTATGCGAAGGTGAAAGAACATGTTTATGATGGTGATGGTTTCATGATCATCAATGCGGATGATTCAGTGGTCAGCGCCATGAGAAGAGAAGGCAGAAAAACGTTAACTTTCTCTGTTCACCAGAAAGCTGATTTTTATATTTTGCAGACCAGCAGGGGAGTGTTTTTGATGCATGATGCGCAAAGTTTGATGCCTCTGGCGGAATTACCTCTCGAAGGCCGGCATAACGCAGCTAATGCCCTCGCTGCACTGGCATTGGGTTTTGCAGTGGGCCTGGATACACAAGCCATGTGTAATGCCCTAAGAAAATTTAGGGGTCTGGATCATCGTATGCAGCGGGTGGCCGAAATTGGTGGCGTCACATGGATCAATGATTCCAAGGCCACCAACATAGGCGCCTGTATTGCCGCGCTTCAAGGCTATCAAAATAAAGTCATTCTGATAGCCGGTGGAGATGCCAAAGGAGCGGATATGAACGAATTGACATCCGTAATCAAAGAAAAAACCAAAGGTGTGGTATTGATCGGCAAGGATGCAAATTTAATTGACGCTGCCCTGAATGGCTGTGTGCCGACCTACGCCGCCAACACGATGACTGAAGCTGTCAAAATTGCAGCCGGCTTGGCGAGAGCCGGTGAATGCGTATTGTTGTCGCCCGCTTGCGCGAGCCTTGATCAATATAAAAATTACAAGGACCGTGGCGAACAATTTAAACAAGCCGTGCTGGAGTTGGCCATATGAGCACAATGAGCCCCCTTGTTGTTACAAAAGACCGAGCACGGTCAGGACGGGAAACCGGAGTGGGCTCGATAAAAATATTTCGCGTGGGCCAATTTAATATGGATGCACTGTTAATGGCGGCATGTATCTGTTTGCTGGTTATCGGTTACATCATGGTGGTCTCCTCCTCATTGCACCTGGGCGTGAAAATGTCGGGTAGCGAGCTCTATTACCCGATTCGGCAACTGATGCATATTGGTTTGGGCCTGTTTTTGGGGGGCTGTGTTGTAGCCGTACCGATGCAAT
This sequence comes from Methylococcaceae bacterium, assembly GCA_013140705.1. GTDB lineage: Bacteria > Pseudomonadota > Gammaproteobacteria > Methylococcales > Methylomonadaceae > JABFSH01. Next base: position 85,239 of record JABFSH010000028.1, on the reverse strand, counting down.
ATTGGGAAAATGCCGGGCCTTGGCTGTTTTTGTTCGGACTACTGTTACTGGTCATGGTGCTCATTCCGGGTTTGGGTATCAAGGTAAACGGAAGTGTGCGCTGGATGTCGATAGCGGGATTAAGAATTCAGGTATCGGAAGTAGTCAAGTTTTTTGCGGTTATATACATGGCTGGTTATGTGACGCGTCATCAACAATCGGTGCGGGACTCCGCTTTCGGATTGGTAAGGCCGTTATTACTGTTTTCACTGGCCTGTATATTGTTGTTGCTGGAACCTGATTTTGGATCGGCCGTGGTTATATTGATTATCGCCATGGGAATAATGTTTTTGGCGGGCGCTCGCATATCGCAATTTGTTGTTTTATTGCTGTCAGTAGCCGTGCTCGCCATGTTGCTGATTTATTTTTCACCCTATCGCTGGGCCCGGGTAACCAGTTTTATAAGGCCCTGGGATGATCCTTTGGGGACCGATTTTCAGCTGGTTCAGGCGCTGATTTCATTTGGGCGGGGTGAATGGTTCGGTGTAGGCCTGGGGAGTGGCATCCAAAAAATGTTTTATCTACCCGAGGCGCATACCGATTTTCTGTTTTCAGTGATTGCCGAAGAACTAGGCTTATTGGGAGTCTTTACCATCATTGGTTTATTCGCATTTTTAACCTGGCGTGCTTTTGAAATTGCGTTGGCAGCAGAACAGGCCGGGCAGGCATTTTCTTCTTTTGTTGCTTATGGCCTGGGCATCTGGTTTGGATTTCAGTCATTTGTCAATATGGGTGTCAACATGGGAATTCTGCCGACTAAAGGTCTCACGCTCCCGCTGATGAGTTATGGCGGAGGCAGCATGATGATCATGTGTTGTGCAGTAGCATTATTATTTCGTGTACACAGCGAAGTGCTACAAACAACCGCAAATGATTCGAAGAAAAGACGGCATGACTAAGCGCATCATCATTATGGCGGGTGGTACAGGCGGGCATGTGTTTCCGGCTCTGGCTGTTGCGCAAGCATTAGCGGAAAAGGACTGGCAGGTCAGTTGGCTGGGCACCCAGAAAGGGCTGGAAAGTCGTGTGATTCCGGAAAACGGGATTGCGATAGACTGGTTATCCGTGGCCGGTGTCAGAGGCAAAGGTCTACTGTCGAAAGTGATGGCGATCCTTATGTTGCTCAAGGCCTGTCTTCAGGCGGCCGTGATACTACGAAAAAGAAAGCCTGATGTCGTGTTGGGTATGGGTGGCTTCGTTGCCGGGCCTGGTGGCTTGATGGCAAAAATTTTGGGTATTCCTTTGGTCATTCATGAACAAAATCGGGTACCGGGAACCACCAATCGCTTATTGGCACGTATTGCCAATCGCGTGCTGGAGGCTTTTCCTGACAGCTTCGAAAAGAATGCCGGCGCTGAATGCACCGGTAATCCATTAAGAAAGCCCTTCTTACAGTTGCAGGACAAGCCGGGTAAAGCGGAAATTGAGCCGCTCAACATACTGATTGTAGGTGGAAGCCAGGGAGCTAAAGCACTGAATGAGAGTGTTCCTGACGCCATCGCAGAGATTGGCAGGATAAAGGTAAAACATCAGACCGGGTTGGCCATGCGTGATCAGGTTGCAGAGCGGTATACAGCATTGGGCGTTGACGCTGAAGTCAGCGATTTTATCAGTGATATGGTGGCCGCTTATCAATGGGCGGATTTAATAATTTGTCGTGCGGGTGCGATGACGATCAGTGAGGTTGCTGCTGTCGGTGTGCCAGGCATTTTTATTCCGTTGCCTGGGGCTATTGACGATCATCAGACGGCAAACGCCAAATATTTAACCGATGCTGGCGCGGGGCGATTGTTGATGCAAAAGGATTTGAACAAAGCCACGTTGGTTTTGGCGATTAAAGAGGTCAGGGAAAAATTGGATGTCATGAGACAAGCCGCTAAGCAAAGTGCACGCCTGGATGCAACCGAAGTGGTTGCCGGCTATTGTATCGCAGAGGCTAAGGTATGAGCCTAAGAAACACACAAATGCCACCGCAGGCATTGGGCACAATCGAGCGCATACATTTTGTAGGCGTCGGCGGCACCGGCATGAGTGGCATTGCGGAAGTCCTGTCGAATCTTGGTTATCTGGTTTCCGGTTCGGACATCAAGGAAAGTGCCGTTACGGAACGGCTGGCGGGGCTGGGAGTCACCATTCATATCGGACATCACAGAGAAAATGTAAAACAGGTCGACGTCGTTGTCGTCTCCAGTGCGGTTGATCGCACGAATGAAGAAGTGGATGAAGCATATCTCAATAGAATCCCCGTGATTCCGCGTGCTGAAATGCTGGCCGAACTCATGCGTTTCAGATTTGGCATCGCTGTAGCCGGCACACACGGTAAAACGACCACGACCAGTCTGACAGCCAGCATTCTGGCGGAAGGTGGACTAGATCCCACCTTTGTGATTGGCGGTCGATTAAACAGCGCGGGCACGAACGCAAAGCTGGGGCTGGGCAATTATCTGGTTGCAGAAGCCGATGAGAGTGATGCGTCCTTTTTGTATTTACAACCGATGATAGCAATAGTGACCAATATCGATCAGGATCACATGGCAACCTATCAAGGCAGTTATCAACGCTTGAAAGATACGTTTTTGGAGTTTTTGCACCACCTGCCTTTTTATGGCATGGCGGTGGTCTGCCTGGATGATCAAGGCGTCAGAGAAATATTGCCGCAAATTTCCAAACCGGTACTCACTTATGGAGTCGATGAAGAAGCGGATGTTAGAGCCGTCGATATCAATCAGAAAGGCATGCATACGGCCTTCAAGGTGATTCGCCGGGGCAATTATCCGGAATTGGCGGTCACGTTGAATATGCCGGGTTGGCACAACATGCTGAATGCGCTCGCCGCCATCGGTGTTGCGACACGACTGGGTGTCGATGACGCCGCCATCGTAAAAAGTCTGGGCGCTTTTAAAGGCGTGGGTAGACGGTTTCAGATCAATGGCGATCTTAACCTGGGTGATGGTGTGGTGACGCTGGTGGACGATTATGGCCATCATCCGCGTGAAATCGCGGCTACGCTGGAAGCCTTGCGCCAGGCCTGGCCGGAGAGGCGTAAAGTAGTTATTTTCCAGCCACATCGGTTTACCAGAACCCGGGATTTATTTGAAGATTTTGTGCATGTATTGTCTACTGTCGATGTCTTGATATTGATGGATGTGTATTCAGCCGGCGAGCCACGGATTCCCGGTGCAGATGGACGCGCCTTGTGCCGCGCCATCCGGATACGCGGTCAACAAGACCCGGTCTTTGTAGAAGATCTGGACGAGCTGGCGCCCGTTTTGGCGGGTATCGTCAAAGCCGACGACGTAATTTTGACGATGGGCGCCGGAAATGTGGGGCATATAGCCAGCCAATTGCCGCATACCTTGGCGGATGCTTTGGGACTAAAAGAGCGGAATCTGTAATGAAGGGACGATTATTACACCAGGAACCGCTGTCGAAATATACCAGTTGGCGCGTAGGTGGACCCGCAGACCGGCTTTATATTCCGGATGATAAAGCCGATCTCTGTGAGTTTTTAAAATCGCTACCCAAGAATGAACCGGTGTTCTGGATGGGGCTAGGCAGTAATTTATTAGTGCGAGACGGCGGAATTCGTGGAACCGTCATCAACACCAAAGGCCGCTTAAAAGAAATGAAGCTGCTGGACGATGGTTCCGTCTATGTCGAAGCAGGCGTGCCCTGCCCGCATGTGGCGCGATTTTGCACTGAACAGGGACTGGTTGGCGCAGAATTTTTAGCTGGCATACCGGGAACCATGGGTGGCGCGCTGAAAATGAACGCGGGGGCTTTCGCCGGAGAAACCTGGAATATTGTCAAACAGGTTGAAACAGTCAATGTTCTGGGGCAGGTAAAACAAAGAAGGCCTGAAGACTTTAAAATTACTTATCGGTCGGTAAAAGGGCTTCAGGATGAGTGGTTTCTGGCTGCACAGTTAAATTTACCGCAGGGTGATTCGCTGACCAGTCAGCTCAGGATCAAGGAATTGCTGGAAAAAAGGGCAAAAACACAACCGACCAATCAGCCGAGTTGTGGGTCGGTATTTAAAAATCCTGAAGGCGATTATGCCGCCCGATTGATTGAACAAACTGGTTTAAAAGGCCATGCCATCGGTGGCGCTCGTGTCTCTGAAAAACATGCCAATTTTATCGTCAATATCAATCAGGCGACGGCCGCGGATATTGAGGCATTAATTGCGTATGTGCAGGCCGAGGTCAAAAAAAGTCAGGGTGTGAGTTTGCAGACGGAAGTCTGTATGGTTGGAGACTATTGCGAGGTTATAAGTGGTTAACAAACCCGAAGAATTTGGACGCGTGGCTGTGATGATGGGAGGCTCTGCGGCGGAAAGGCCGGTTTCACTCAGAAGCGGTGCGGCGGTTTACGATGCCTTAAAACGAAAGGGCGTTGATGCTGTCGCTATTGATGTAACGGGAAGCCCTATTGATGCGCTGGCAGGACAAAAATTTGATCGAGTATTCAATATTATTCATGGCCGCGGTGGTGAAGACGGTGTTCTTCAGGGTGTGCTGGAGGTATTGGGCATTCCCTATACCGGCAGTCGGGTAATGGCGTCAGCATTAACCATGGATAAACTCAGAACCAAACTGTGCTGGCAAGGTTATGGCTTGGCGACGCCTAAGTGGTTCTTAATGAAAAGTGAAGATGATCTGGATGCCTGTATAGAAAAATTGGGATTTCCGGTCATTGTAAAGCCGGCACAGGAAGGCTCAAGCATTGGCATGAGCAAGGCCGCTAACCGTGAAGAATTATTGCAGGCTTTAACGCTTGCAGCGCAATATCGCTGCGATGTTTATGCGGAAACCTGGGTTACGGGCCGGGAATATACCGTTGCCATTTTAAATGGCAGGCCATTACCCATTATACGACTAGAAACGCCGAATGCGTTTTACGATTACGAAGCCAAATACCAGGCTACAACTACGCAGTATCATTGCCCCTGTGGTTTGGACGAAGATCAGGAACGGGAATTAGGTAATCTGGCAGTCAAAGCCGGCGAAGTGGTCGGCATAAAAGGCTGGGCGCGCGTCGATGTATTTATCGATGCAGATGGGCAGTATCAATTGATTGAAATTAATACGGTACCGGGCATGACCGATCATAGCCTGGTGCCGATGGCAGCCAAACAGGCAGGTATCGATTTTGACGAATTAGTCTGGCGCGTATTGGAAACCAGTTTAGGTTAATGGCTAATGACAGCTGCAAAAATCACGGTGGCTACATTGCTATTTATTAGCCTGGTGGGGTTGGCAGGGCGGGTAATTATTAAGGATGTCCATAATTTAATGCCTATCAAATACGTTAGAACCACCGGGGTTTTTCAATATCTGAGCAAGGATGAGGTAAAAACGGTATTGGAGCCCATAGTGGAGACGAGTATTTTTTCGGCGGATATGCAGGCGATACAGCAAACGGTTGCGGCATTGCCCTGGGTTGCATCAGTGACGGTAAAGCGCGTATGGCCGGATGCCATCGATATCAAGGTACATGAGAGAAAACCGTATGTACGCTGGGGACTGCAGAGTCTTTTGAATGAGCGTGGCGACCTGTTTACACCAAAACGGGTACAACAGTTTAAATATTTGCCCATGTTGACTGGTCCGCAGATGCAGGAAAAGAAAGTTTTGGAAATCATGAAGGGTATAAGAACTGAACTGGCCGACCAATCGCTGGCGCTGGCCGAGTTTAATGTGAATGATCGATGGGCCTGGAAAATTAAATTAACTACCGGAATGGAAATAGAGCTGGGGCGCAATGAGCAGTTAAAAAAATTACACCGCTTTTTGAAGACACTGGCAGTGCTTGGGCAAGAGCGGGTGAATTCAATAGCAACCGTTGATTTAAGATATCCCAATGGCTTTGCCATCGCCTGGAAACCTGAGTCGCCCTGTTGCGACTGGAAAGACTTGGCGAATCCGCAAAATGTAACCAATGAACCATCAGAAAAGGCGCTACAGAGTAAACAAAATGGCAAAAAAAACAGAACGTAATTTAATCGTCGGACTGGATATTGGCACCTCAAAAGTCGCCGCCATCGTTGGCGAATTAACCATCGATGGCAATATCGAAATTATCGGTATTGGTTCAACGCCTTCGCGTGGTTTAAAAAAAGGGGTGGTTGTTAATCTGGAGTCGACTGTTCAATCGATACAACGTGCGATTGAAGAAGCCGAGTTAATGGCGGGCTGTCAAATTAAGTCCGTGTTTGCAGGTATTGCCGGCAGTCATATCCGTAGTCTGAACTCTCATGGCATTGTGGCGATCAAGGATAAAGAGGTCACACAATATGATATCGATCGGGTAATAGATTCAGCGCGGGCGGTTGCCATTCCTGCGGATCAGAAGATCCTGCATATTTTACCGCAGGAATTTGTCATCGATTTGCAGGATGGCATCAAGGAACCGATTGGCATGTCCGGCATTCGCCTGGAAGCCAAAGTACACATGGTGACTGGCAGCGTCAGCGCATCACAGAATATTATCAAGTGTATACGTCGATGCGGACTGGAAGTTGAAGATATTGTGCTGGAGCAACTGGCGTCCTGCAATTCGGTATTGACCGATGATGAAAAGGAACTTGGCGTTTGTTTAATTGATATTGGTGGCGGCACCACTGATATTGCCATTTTTTCCGAAGGTGCCATTAAACATACGGCGGTGATACCAATAGCCGGTGATCAGGTGACCAATGATATCGCCGTTGCCTTGAGAACGCCGACCCTGAATGCGGAGCAAATCAAGCGCAAGTATGCTTGTGCGTTGACGCAATTGGCAAGCGTCGATGGTGTCATAGAAGTACCCAGTATTGGCGATCGCTCACCCCGCAAAATATCGACACAAAATTTAGCTGAAATTATTGAGCCGCGTTATGAAGAGTTGATGCTGCTGGTGCAGGCGGAATTAAGACGTAGCGGCTATGAAGACATGATTGCTGCCGGCATCGTATTGACCGGTGGCAGCGCACAAGTGAAAGGGTTGATTGAATTGGCTGAAGAGATCTTTCACATGCCGGTAAGAATGGGGGTGCCACAGAATGTCACAGGATTAACAGAGGTTGTGAAAAATCCTGTTCACTCTACCGGGGTGGGGTTGTTAATGTATGGAAAAGAACATCAGGGCTCAGGAAGAAGTCTGGAAGCGGACAGTTCCGGATTGTTAGCAAAAATGAAAAATTGGTTCCAAGGTAATTTTTAAGTATTTAATAATTTTTTAAGAGGTGGGAAAATGAAATACGAATTAGTGGACATGTGCAGCGAAACCGCAGTTATCAAAGTGATCGGCGTGGGTGGCGGTGGCGGTAACGCAGTGAATCACATGGCAGACTGCCATATCGAGGGTGTAGAGTTTATTTGCGCCAATACCGATGCTCAAGCATTGAGAAAACTGGATATCGATACCATTATCCAATTGGGCGTTGAACTGACCAAAGGCTTGGGAGCAGGTACAAACCCGGATATCGGTAAACAGGCTGCAGAAGAAAATAAAGATCGCATCAAGGAAGTTTTACAAGGTTCTGACATGGTGTTTTTGACAGCCGGCATGGGTGGCGGCACCGGTACCGGTGCAATTCCTGTTATCGCTCAAATTGCAAGAGACATGGGTATTCTGACGGTTGCTGTCGTGACCAAGCCTTTCCAGTTTGAAGGTAAAAAGAAACAGCTTGTTGCCGAACAGGGAATAGCGGAACTGGAAAAATATGTCGATTCATTGATTACGATTCCTAACCAAAAATTGTTACCTGTTCTGGGTAATAATGTGTCGTTGATGAATGCATTTAAAGCAGCCAATGATGTGTTATTGGACGCTGTGCAGGGCATTACCCAGCTGATTGTTCATCCCGGCATGATTAACGTGGATTTTGCCGATGTCAGAACCGTTATGTCAGGTATGGGCGCCGCCATAATGGGCATCGGTTCGGCTTCCGGCGAGCACCGCGCTCGTGAAGCGGCTGAAAAAGCGATTGCCTGCCCGTTATTGGAAGATATAAACTTGCAGGGCGCCAGAGGCATTTTGGTTAACATTACCGCATCGGATATGGGTATTGCTGAGTTTAATGAAGTGGGTACGATCGTGCACGAATTCGCTTCTGAAGATGCCATTATCAAGATCGGTACAGCGATAGATCCAACCTTAGGCGATGAAATAAAAGTAACCGTCGTAGCCACGGGAATGGGATTGCCGCCCGTCGGCGTGAAAGCCCCGATTAAGGTCTTGCCAAAAACGGCGGCGGGTCAAAATATTTATGACGAACTGGATAAGCCTACGGTTATTCGTAATAAAAATGAAAACAGAGAATCCCGTTTCGGCGCGCAACCCAAAAAAGATGTCGACTTGGAATATCTGGATATCCCCGCTTTCTTGAGACGACAAGCGGATTAAAAAAAGCATTAAAATAGTTAGCAGGCATAAAATTTTTGAATGTAACCCCTCTCATCTCTTGGTTAATGAGATCCTTGCCGGATGCAGGTGAATGAAGAGCCAGTAATTTTGATGAACGGCAAACAGCACCTGCGTTTGCTGCATTCAGCATATTCTGTACTTCAGCCGTTGGTGGGAGAAATTCGGTGAGGTGAGTTAGGAAATTGAAAATCAGTTACAAACAGGACCGATGCATAAGGTCTTAACCTCAGTCTTTGGGTTTGATTGTGATAAGATGTCGCTTTCAGGCCCATCTCATTTGGCTTAAATAATTTTATGATAAAACAGCGAACTTTAAAAAATACGATAAGAGCAACGGGTGTGGGCTTACATACCGGTGACAAGGTGTATTTGACTTTGCGTCCGGCCGAGGCCAATACCGGTATCCGGTTTCGTCGAGTGGATTTACCGGAGCCTGTCACCATTCAGGCAACGCCGGGTAATGTTGGAGAAACGGTGCTTTCTACGACACTGGTATCAGGAAAAGTCAAAATATCGACCATCGAGCATCTGCTTTCCGCATTTGCTGGACTCGGAATTGATAATGCCATTATCGATGTCAGTGCGGCTGAAGTGCCGATTATGGATGGCAGTGCCGGGCCCTTTGTGTTTTTACTGCAATCGGCGGGTGTGGAAGAGCAGGATTATCCAAAACAATACATTCGCATTAAACGAAGTGTACGTGTAGAAGACGGAGACAAGTGGGCTGCCTTTGAACCATTTGATGGTTTCAAAGTGACATTTACCATTGATTTCGAGCATCCCGCTTTCGAGGATAAGGTGAAAACCGCGACGATGGATTTTTCATCGACGACCTTTGTTAAGGAAGTGAGTCGCGCTCGAACCTTTGGTTTCATGAAAGACATCGACATGTTGAGGCGGAATAATCTTGCCTTGGGTGGTAGTCTGGATAACGCCATTGTGGTTGACGAAAGTAAAATCCTCAATGAAGATGGCTTGCGTTATGCCGATGAGTTTGTCAAACATAAAATTCTTGATGCGATTGGCGATTTATACCTGTTGGGACATAGTTTAATCGGTGAATTCACCGGTTATAAATCCGGTCATGGCCTCAATAATAAATTGCTGCGCACCTTGTTAGAAGATAAGGACGCGTGGGAAATGATTTCATTCGATGAGGAAGGAGATGCACCGATATCGTTCATGCGTGCAGCACAGGCTCAGCGGCCTGCTGCATAAAATTCAGCGGGTCTTCCTTCGCTAAATGTCGGAAGACCAGCAAGGCCTGGACAATAAAATCAACTTCCCGAAATTTGATTCCAGGTGGTTGTCTATATCACTCGATCTGTGTTTTTACCCGTTTCTGAAGCAGATAACCGTTCTAATGTATTCGTCAATTTCATTAGCGAATGCGTCAATTCATTATCCGGAGCAGTCAGACAAAAATGCCGCAAGATTTCCAAATGTTTAGATGCCGGAAGATTCGCAGAATCTTTCTGAATAGCACTTGGACCGATGGGGTCCAGGACAAGTTTTAATTGAATCGTCGAGACCGAATGACTTGAAAAAGACGCGATCGCCGACATAATGGCTTTTTCATAAAAGCGCAACTGCGCTGCCCAGGCTGCGGAATCGGTATAAATCAGCAACTTATTATTTGTCAACACCGTATGTTGAACATGAGTTGTCAATGTTTTGGGTATCGCTGACCGGACCGCCTCAAGCAATATTTTTTGCTGCCTGATATGGCTGTCGAATTGGCTCAAGTGCCGATTCTGGAACGATAAAGCGGGTTTGAAGTGACCGTGTTTATACATTGGCGATAAATTAGGGGATAGATTGTCGGTCGACGAAAGAGTTTCGATTAATGGGCGGGTAAACTGCTGACTGTCCATTGTTGTTCGTTAGCCATCATTATCGAGTCATCGTCTGGATTAACAAATCAAATTCTTCAATCGGCAGTGGTTTACCAAAAAGATAACCTTGGCAATTAGTACAACCCTTAAGGGCCAATAAATGCCGTTGTTCCTCATTTTCCACACCTTCGGCGATTATATCCAGATTCATACTGGTGGCCATGGCAATAATTGTTCGTACGAGAGCTTTATCAAGATCGTCATGCAATATATCGCGTACGAAGGATTGGTCGATTTTAAGTTGATCCAGCGGCAGGCGTTTGATATTCAACAGCGATGAATAACCGGTGCCAAAGTCATCCATAGAAAATTTCAGACCTAGATCCTTCAGCTTCTGCATGGTACTGATTGTCGCATCCACATTATCAACGAGCATGCTCTCGGTGATCTCCAGTTTTAGATGGCCGGGATGAATGCCACTTTGTTCGATTAGCATCTTCACTTGAGGTACAAATGTCGCCTCGCGGAATTGTCTCATGCTCACGTTGACGGCAAGTACCATATTTCGGGTGCTTTCATTGCATTCCCACTGTTTAATTTGCTCGCAGGCCGTTTCCAATACCCAGTAACCAATTGCTATGATCAAGCCGGTTTCTTCAGCAATGGGGATGAATTGATTGGGAGGAATCATTCCGAGTTCGGGATGGTGCCAGCGTATCAGTGCTTCTGCACCAATTGGCCGACAGCTTTTGTCTACTTGCACTTGATAATGGAGCTGCAGTTGTTGTTTATCAACGGCCGAATGCAGCTCATGTTCCAGTTCGCTCCGTGTTTCCAGTATGGCCTGCGTTCGGGCATCATAGAAACGCAACGTGTTACGTCCGGCACTTTTGGCTTGATACATGGCGGTATCGGCGAATTGGATTAACTGATCGACATTGGCCGAATTATCGCAAAACAGGGTAATGCCGATACTGGGTGAACTGCGATGCTCATAACCATCCAGCCAATAAAGTCGATTCAATTCATGCAATATTTTTTGCGCAATCTGTTCGGCATGTAGGCTCGCCTCGGAATGGGAATTACTCAGGTTTTCCAGTAGAAGTACAAACTCATCACCGCCCAAACGAGCGACGGTGTCTTCCTCGCGCACACAGCTTTTGAGTCGATTGGCGACTTCAATCAACAAAAGGTCGCCGATGCTATGGCCTTTGGTATCGTTAAGCGCCTTGAAATTATCGAGATCGATGAATACGACAGCGCCATGCTTGTTATTGCGTAAGTTGGATGCCAGTGCATGTTGCAGGCGATCCATCAGCAAGCGACGGTTGGGCAGCCCAGTTAGTGGATCGTAGAAAGCCAATTGCTGGATATCCGCTTCCGATTTCTTGCGTGCCGTGATGTCCGTACGTATCGCAATGTATTGGTAAGGTTTACCCTTCTCATCTTTAAAGGGTACGATGGTCATGTCCAGCCAATACAAGCTCCCATCCTTGGCGCGGTTGCAAACCTCGTTTCGCCAGACATTACCCTGGGCGATAACCCGATACATCTCCTTGAAAAAATCTTTGGAATGATATCCGGAATTGATCATGCGGTGATTATTGCCCAGCAATTCCTGTTGAGTATATTGACTGATCTGACAAAACCGTTCATTGACATAACAGATGGTGCCAGCAACATCCGTGATTGAAACAATCGCGTGTTCATCCAATGCAAGCTTCTGCATCTCCAGTTCCATAATGGCCTGCTTGGAGCGTTGTTCACTTTTTTGCAGCTTTAACTCTGATTCTTTGCTGGCCTCCAGGTTGACCAGAATTTTATGGTTGAGCACTTCCAGCTCTTGAGTGCGTTCAGCAACCCGTGCTTCCAACTCATGATAAAGAGAATCTAGATTATGTGACATCCGGTTAAACGCATTGGCGAGCACGCCGAATTCATCTCCTGATTCGACTTTAATGGATTTACTGAAAATCTTTGTCCGTTCTATGTCTTCAATGGCCTGTTGTAATTTGAACAGCGGGTGAATAATGATTTTATCTTGTAGACGCAAGTATAAGATAATCCCCATAGTGCTTATAATAAAAAGCATGCCGAGTTGTTCGAGAAACATACGCCGCAACGGCATCAGTAATTCATTGGCTTCTTCTTCAACGACCAGTGTCCAGCCGGAATCGTAGAACGGCATGGATGCCCCCAGCATTTTCTTTCCCGACACGCCGCCATAGAATCCCATCACCTCGCGGCAACCAGCAATGCTACGTCCGTTGGTTTTGTACATTCCGTTGCTGGCGCATACGATTCCAGCCTGCATGTGTGTAGCCCGCCAGGGAGCTTCACTGCCATGCCCTTTCAAAAATTGATCTGGGCGAATACGCGATTCGGTAATTAATACATTGTCTTTGTTAACGAGGTAGAAGTCGTAGGTCTTGCCTACTCCGGCCAAGTAGTAAGCGCCCATGTCTCCGGCAAGATTACCGATCTCACCACTGACAATGTTTGTGAGCATGCGGGCGTCTGCATGAACATAGATGGTGCCGCCTTTGCTTGTGTTGGCAGCAAAAGTTATGACGGGTACAGTGCCATCAAAGTAAGGATCTGAATAACCTGATTTGAGATCCAGAATCTTATCCCAGCGATTTCCCTCGCGCTTAGAATCTGATGAAACCTGAATCACTCCGTCCGAAACATAATCAATCGAGTGGTACACAGTCCAGGTTGGAATGCTGCGCTGTCCGGCAATAATTTCATCTTTGAACGGGTGAGCCTCCAGTTTGAACACATCGGTAGCAACGATGTTTTCAAATTGGCTGCGCAGGATCTTGTAATCGGCTTGTGAGGAGAGATTGGCCAGTTGCTTTGCAAGCTTTTCGTTTTGGTCAATGAATCGAATGATGCCCTGCTGCTTGGCATCGGTAAAATTCATCATGCCGCTCAAGGCTGTTTGCACATTAAGCCAGAAGCTTTGATAGGTCATGTAGGCAAAGCCTAACGTTAATGATGAGCCGAACACCAATGCGGATAATAAAAATATTTTCCATTTAATGCTGAAATTACGGGGGGCGGTTATCCATTTAACTGTGTTCAAATGTTATTCCTCCTAGGTTCTTTATTATTGGTCCAGCTTCAGTGACCAATAAAACAACACATGTACCTGGTAAGCTTAAATCCGTGTGTTCATGTTTGCATGAACATGAAATAATTCGTGCCCCGGTTAGTAAACCGTTTTGCATTTATTAGACAAGATTTGGTTATGTTTTATTACAGAATATTGAGAAATATTAGCTTACTAAGTTGCTAACAGCCTTAAAGCGATCCATGCTTAATCGGCTTTCTATGCCGTGGTCAATAATGGGCGCCGGATAATTACCCTTTGTGTGTGTCTTATACCATTGATGCAGCATTTTTGGCGAAAATTTCTGTAATTCGGGTAACCATAGGTGGATGTATTCACAGTCAGGATCAAATTTCTCTTGTTGTCGCCAGGGATTGAAAATTCTGAAGAATGGCTGAGCATCGCAGCCCGTTGATGCGGCCCACTGCCAATTACCGTTATTGATGCAGGGATCATAATCGACCAGATGTTGCGCAAAGTAGCGCTCTCCCCAACGCCAATGGATGTGCAAGTCTTTGACTAGAAATGAAGCGACAATCATGCGGACCCGGTTATGCATATAGCCCGTCGAGTTTAATTCGCGCATGCCGGCATCGACAATCGGAAAACCAGTCAGGCCTGCACACCAGGCCTGAAAATAATCAGAGTTGTTATCCCATTGCAGCTGATTAAATTTCGGCAAAAAAGCCTGGCCGAAAACCTGCGGAAAATGAAAGGCAATGTGAGTAAAAAAATCACGCCAGTAGAGTTGACGCAGTAATGGGTGTTCATGCCCCAGTTGTTCGGCAATCGCATAGTAAATCTCCCGTATGGAACAGGTGCCGAATTTTAGATGCGCTGAGAGTTTACTGGTTGCATTCAGTGCCGGGAAGTCTCGGGTATCCAGGTAATCGTTACAAGTCCCCAGTTGATTGAATATCGTTAATGCTTCACTACGTCCTCCTCTTAAAGCATTCATGTTTGATTTCCAGTCGAGTAGTTCGAACTGTTCAATGGTTACGTCAGAAGGCAGGGTTTTGAAGGTTTGTTTCTGTAATGGATTGGGCGGGCTGACCGGAATTTGCCGGGCGTGGTTATAAAATGCTGTAAATTGTTTATAGGGCGTTCGATTATTTTTTGCTGCCTGTTCGGGTTCAGTTAGCAAGGCATCTGCATGGTAATGAAACGCAATGCCTAATTGAGTGCACTGGTTATAAAGCTCATTATCCCGGTGTCGACTAAATGGCGTGTAATCACGGTTGACAAACACTGCCTGGATTTGTTGTTCAAGGTGCAAACGTTGTATTACTTGTTCAGGCGGCGCATGATAAAGAATCAACTGATCTCCCGGGCCGGGAAATTGTTTCTGTAAATCTCTAAGAGACTCCAGCATGAATTGCAAGCCCGGTTTGCTTTGATAAGGGTGATTATCGATTTGTCTCGGATCAAAAATGAAGCATGCGATGACCTGATTGGAAATCCGCAATGCCTCATTGAGCGCGGTATTGTCGTATAGGCGTAAGTCACGGCGGAAAATAAAAAGTGACGTTGAATAGGTATTCATTAAAACGCAGATGGGTGAGTAAGTCTGGTTAGATGCTTACTTGATGAGGCGTGCTTTTTGTAATTCTGCGCGTAAGATTTCCATACGCCTGCGATTAACGCCCAAGTCGCTGTAACCGATGCGGGAAGCGGAACGGATGTGTATGATCCGTGCATCAATATCAAGAATGGCATCGATGTCATCAATAAAACGAAAAACCAGACTGGTGGCTTCAGCCGCGAGCGAATCAGGTGTTTCATGCACGATGACCATTCGACCTTTGCCGATAACGGCATTCCTAAGGGCCGACCAGGCTTTATGGGGATCACCGATGATTTCAAACGGTGCTATGTAATGATCGGTGTCCTGCGTCTGGCTGGAAACGCAATTGGGGCTATCCGGACAAGCCGGTAAGGATTTTTTTGATGTTGCATAGGCTTGAGAGGAAGTGCTGGCTGTCATAAGAATAATTAATAGTAGGTATGAGACTTTCATGTGATTCCAGCACTGCGGCCGATAAAAAAGGGAAAAATGCACGGGCCAAGCTTATTTAGAGCGTCGACCGTCAGCGCCGAATTAGGAGTGAAATGGTTCTCACTTTTTTTGCCAGATTAATGCTCCATTTGTCAGGAGTCGAAAACAATCAACGCAAAAATCTTCCCCCGCTGATATCGATTAAAGCACCGTTAATATGTGATGACATGTCGCTGGCGAGAAATAATACAGAACTGGCAACTTCGTCGGCGAATGTATTGCGTCCTAGCGGTGTCTGTTTACGATAGTTTTCCATCATTTCAGGAGTGGAATGAATTTCATGATGTTGAGTCTCTACCGTCCCCGGCATGACAGAGTTGGTGCGAATCTGGGGCGCTAACTCCTTAGCCAGCGTATGGGTAAAAACCATCAGGCCACCTTTTGCAGCCGCATAGGCGCCCCCCCCGTTTGCACCACCTGTTTGTACGGAAAGAGACAGAAGGTTAACGATACGACCGCTGCCTGTGGCTCGAAGATGGGGAATTGCACGCTTGGTGATTAAAAAAGCGCTGGTCAAGTTGATATCAAGCGATTTTTTCCAGTTTTCCAGGGTACAGTCTTCAATTTTTGCGCGCTTAACCAGGCCTCCGCTATTATTGACCAGAATATCCAGGCGGCCAGTTTTTGCAACCAGTTCATCAACAGCGGCGTTGGCATCAGTCTCATTTGTAAGGTCGGCGGGTAAGAGTACAGCCTTAATGTGTAGTGCCTTTAATTCGTCCAGCAGGCTTTCTGCGGCTACTTTGCTGGAATAGTAATTAATTCCGACAAAAGCGCCCGCTTTACCGAGCGCCAATGCTACGGCACGGCCAATTCCGACGCCACCTCCGCTAACCAGCGCAACTTTGCCGGTCAAGTTTAATGTTTGCTCGGGTATCATGTGAATTTCTCCAATCAATTAAAGTAATGGATGGATAAACTCGGCTCACTAATCTGCGTTGAAGAGTAAGTTGGGCATAGGTAATGAGCCAAGAATATGAACTTATAACTTACCGTTTGGGAAAGAAGTGTGTAGGGTTGTGAAAGTTTATTCTTCTTCTATGGTGACAGGTTCTGCTTCGATGGGTGGAGGATTAACCAAGTCATTTACCTTTTGAAGAACTTCTTGTGCATGGCCTTCCGGCGTTACACCATACATCACATCATTGAGAACGCCGCTTTTATCGATGATGAAAGTGGAACGCAGGATCGCCATGCTTTTAACGCCATTTTTTTCTCTTTCTCTCCAAACGCCATAATTTTGGCAAAGTTCTCCGGAGGTATCAGCCAAAAGTTCCACTTTTAAGCCGAATTTATTAATAAAATCTGTGTGACTCGCGCAGGAGTCCTTGCTCACACCGATGATAACAGTATCCAGCTTGGCAAATTCCTCGGCAAGCGAAGTAAAGTCATTCGCTTCTATTGTGCAGCCGGGGGTGTCATCTTTCGGATAAAAATAAAGTACGATGATTTTTTCGTCGGCATAATCAGTCAAACTGACCAGCTGGTTGTTTTGATTTCTCGATCTGAACATGGGTGCATGTTGTTGTTTTTCTAACATAAATAAAACCCCTTATAATAATTATTGGTTTCAGAAAATGACGCCGCACATGAATGGCTGGTCGATTGCATCATAGTGAGTTAGCTCTCGAATGTCCAGCATCTCTTGTCGATATAGTTAGCACGTCAAGTTATCTAAAATCAAGTAATTACCTTGATTTCAATGCCCCATTTTTTAAATCAAACCTAAATTCAGAGTTAACCCATATAAGGTTTTCAATTCATGGCTAGCGAGTCCGATGAAAAAGAGGATGCAAACAGCTGTTCATAATTTGCACGTTATTGGGCTGTTGCTCTTAAGCCCCTTTAGCCAAATTGAAGTGATAGGGTAGGAATGATTCTTATAAATAAGAATCATTTGCATTAGCATGAATATTTGCACTATACTTTTATTAAATTTTGCATAACTAAATAGTGGGTGCTTATAAAATGAAAGCTAGAAATTATTATTTATTTAAACTCATGGTGGCTTCGTTGTTCGCCGTTTGTGTTACCCCTGTTTCTGCGTTAGAAAAGCCGAAAACGATGGAGGATATGTGGCAAATCATTCTGGCTCAGCAAAAGCAGATAGATGAGATGAAGGCAGGAATGAAAACGGAACCCAGTAAAGTTGCAGCAACTGGAGAGGTAAAAAGCCTGGAGCGCAAGACAGATATTTTGAGTCAGGAAGTAGAAAAATTGCGTACCAACCTGACCATACCTGATGAAGTACAATACAAAAGTGCTTATGGTTTAGGGCCGGCTGCATCAAAGGTGTATCAAGTCGGCAAGGGGTTGTCAATCGGCGGCTATGGCGAGGCCAATTATCAGGCAACAGCTGGGGACGAAGAGAGCAAAGCTGATAATGCTGACCTGGAGCGACTGGTGCTCTATGCCGGTTATAAGTTCACCGATAATATCCTGTTTAATAGTGAAATTGAATTTGAGCATGCTTCAGTTGAAGGCGGTGGTAATGGTAATGGTGATGTTTCGGTTGAATTTGCGGCGCTGGATTTCTTTATCGACCCAATGGCTAATATTCGTGCTGGTATGGTGTTATTGCCAATGGGCTTTATCAACCAGATTCACGAGCCGCCATTTTATTTCGGTAATAATCGCCCTGAAGTTGAAAGGCGAATCATTCCCAGCACCTGGCGTGAAATTGGTGTCGGTCTGTTTGGTGAATTGCTGCCCAACCTGACCTATACAACGTATGTTGTCAATGGCATGAATGCAGCCAATTTTACTGCCGATGGCATACGCTCGGGAAGACAAAAAGGTGCTCAGGCGAAGGCCGAAGATTTGGCGTTTGTTGGACGACTCGACTACGCACCCGCTGCATTACCGGGAATATCGTTTGGCGGTTCGGCTTACCTGGGCAATTCCGGACAGAATCAAAACTTTGTAAATCAACAAGTCGACGCCTTCACTCAGCTTTATGAAGGCCATGTTCAATGGAAATATCGAGGGCTGGAATTCCGCGCCTTGGGATCTTGGGGGCATATCGATGATGCGGGCATACTCAGCGCTCAAAAACTGCAAACGATAGGTGAAGAAAATTACGGCTGGTATACTGAAGTGGGTTATGACATATTGCCTTTACTTACGCCTAACACCACCCAATATCTTGCACCGTTCTTCCGTTATGAGCAGATGGACACCATAGCCAAAGCACCAGTCGGCTTTTCAGACGATGAGTCGAAGGACAGAAAGATCTATCAGTTCGGTCTGCAATACAAACCTATTCCTAATGTTGTGATCAAGGCGGATTACCGTAATTTCAATGCAAAAAAAGGAAGTATTCCTGATGATTTCAACTTGGGTTTCGGCTTTATTTTCTAATGCCGAAAGTTTTTTCGCCCCGTACTATAGTATTATATAAATCAACTCTCGCAAGAGCACTACATTCAGCTATTTAAGTGAATTTGCAGTAACCCGCTTCGCCAGTATCCGACCAACCATATCAATGACAGGTCCTGCTGGCGATTTGGTTTCTAGCTGATACGCAATGCAATTAAAGACTACGGGTTTGATTAATCAAGATTCAACATGAATATACGCAAACAAGCTGGATCATTTATTTTCATTTTAATTCTGCTTGGCATAACAATTCCAAGTTTTGCAAAAATTTTCTACAGCAAAAATGAAGCGATGGAACTCGCTTTTAGTAAAAATGCGCAAGTCGAGATGCTATCTTTATTTCCTGATGACCAACAAGCTATCAAAATACAGACACTGGCAAAAATTAAACTGGACTCGGGCTTGTTTACTTTTTATGTGGGTAAGAATCAAGGGAAAGTACTAGGTTATGCGGCAATCGAAACCGTTACTGTCAGAACCAAGCCGGAAACGTTAATGATTGTGCTGACGCAGGACGGAGAGCTTCGAGATGTTTATACGCTGGCTTTTCACGAGCCGCCTGAATATCAGCCACCTGAGCGATGGTTTAAACAGCTGAATAAGCGACCTTTGGCCGAATTGGATTTTAATAAAGGTGTGGATGGGATATCGGGAGCAACCTTAAGCACGAGGGCAGCGGTCAGTAGTGTTCGCAAAGTGATGGCTATTTATCAGATCATGATAAAAGAGCCGAGTCAGCATTGATGCGTTTTTTTGTTACTGGCGAACAGAACGGCAGATCCCTTTTAAATGCGCTGATTCTGATGTTTTTAGGTTATATCGCCTTGTTGTGGTTCAGTAATGGTTTGATGTATTTTCATCACATGAACTTAACTGTGGAATCAGTGATTGCCTACTACTTGGGATCAGAAGAGCAATATAACCAAGCGAGAAGTTACCAGGGTATGCTGGAAGTAACGCATTTTCATTTGTTTTCAATGGGGATGCTGGTGCTAACGTTAACACACTTGATGTTGATGACAGAATTTTCAATACGATTGAAGATCTGGCTAAGTTGGTTGACTTATACATCGGCAATTGCTGATGAGGCAGGAGGATGGTTAGTAAGATTCGTAAATCCACTATTCGCCTATTTTAAGATCGCCGCTTTCCTATTATTGGAATTTTCGCTGGCAACGCTATTGATCGTTGTAATCGCCGCATTAATTAAAGTCAGAATTCAGAAACGTCCTCGTCCTAATAGCTATGAATGAGCAAGCGCCTGTTGTAATGGATCTACTTCAAGCTTCCTTGGACACCGGAATCAAACTTGTTAGCCTAATTTCCATGAGTCCGTAAATGACGTGTCCATATAGCTCAGTCATTTAGTAGCGATTCAATATTATATTGACAGATCTTCCGAAGAAGAGTAAAAAAACACGCCAATGGTTTCGATTCGAAATCATTGAGATGTCATTTTTATTTTATGGGAGAGAAAATCATGAAATCTTTAACTCCATTCGTGTTGTCCCTACTAATGCTTGCAGGTTTATCAAACAGTTATGCTGCCGGAGAAATACCCTATCCTGATGGCTATAGAAATTGGTTTCATGTCAAAAGCATGGTGATAAAACCGGGACATCCACTTGAAAATCCATTTCAAGGCATTCACCATGTTTATGCGAATGCAAAGGCTGCCAGCGGGTTAAAAAACGGAACTTACGCAGAGGGTGCAATTTTGGTCTTTGATTTACTCAATTACGCCGACAAAGACCAGAGTATTCAGGAAGGTGCGAGAAAGCTGGTTGGCATTATGCACAAAGACGCCAAGAAATATGCGTCAACCGGAGGCTGGGGTTTTGATGGTTTTGCGGGTGATAGCAAAACTGAAAGACTGGTCAAGGATGGGGGCACTTCTTGCTACGGTTGTCATGCATCAGAAAAAAAGACGGATTACGTATTTTCACAAGCGCATAATTGAATCTCCTAAAGAGCTGATGACAGCACATCATTTCATTTTCGCTATCTGGACGATTGACCGATTTGCTTTTTGATTCAGCCCTGTAAAGTTTTAAATCCGTTCGTCTTGAGGCTCAACACGAACGGATAAATTTGTTGATTTAACAATACTCCTGTTCGCACTGAGATTCGAAGTGCAATTTTAAGCGGCCTCCTTAATCTCTTCCCGACAAAAAAGGCACGAAGCTGACCGGTTCCAGGCGTTCGACTTCATAACCTGAATCCGTTCTGATCACCCGTTGTAACTCCTGATTACCAACTTTGCCAATCGGGATTAACATAACAGCACCAATAGCCATTTGTTCGAGTAACATTTCCGGAATTTCAGAAGGAGCTGCCGAGACCAGAATACCGTCATACGGTGCATAATCAGGCCATCCCCAGCCACCATCACTGTGCAAAAAACTGACATTCTTGATTTTTAGGTCACTCAAATGGGTTTTGGCTTTTTTCTGTAGCGGCAGGATACGCTCAACCGAGTAAACGTAATCGACCAGTTGCGTCAGAACGGCGGTTTGATACCCGCAACCGGTACCAATTTCCAATACTTTTTTCAAACGACCAAATTCCAGCAACAATTCCGTCATTTTGGCAACGATATAAGGCTGTGAAATGGTCTGATTGTAGCCAATCGGCAAGGCCGTATCTTCATAGGCACGGCTGGACAGTGCTTCATCCATGAAAATATGCCTTGGCGTGTCTCTCATCACATCCAGAATTTTATTGCTGGTTATACCCTGCTCCATCAATCGGCTAATCATGCGCTCGCGCGTACGCCGTGAAGTCATGCCGATTCCTTGCAGACTGAGGTTCATAATGCTAGCTCCTGAGGTAACCATGTCTTCAATGTATTGATACGATCATACCAGGTTAAGTCAACCTGCAAGGGCGTGACCGACACATAGCCTGAGTTGATCGCGTAAAAATCCGTTCCTGGCCCTGCATCCTGCTCAGCACCTGGCGGGCCTACCCAGTAAATATTGCGTCCTCGGGGATCCAGACTCTTGATTACCGGCTCTGATTTATGTCGCTGGCCGAGTCGAGTTGCCTGGAAGCCTTTTAGCTCATTAAGCGAAATATCAGGTACATTGACGTTAAGAATAGTATCACGGGGTAAGGGACTGGCCATCAAATTTTTGAGCAGTACCACCGCAACGTGTGCGGCAGTATCAAAATGCACAGGGTCGCTGGACGCCAACGAAATTGCAATTGCGGGTAAGCCCAAAAAGCGACCTTCGGTTGCGGCTGCAACGGTACCCGAGTACAAGACATCATCACCCAAATTGGCACCATGATTGATGCCGGCAAACACCATGTCCGGTTCATGGGTTAACAAACCGGTTATCGCTAAGTGCACACAATCGGTCGGTGTGCCATCAACCTTGATGAAACCATTATCTTCCTTTGCAGCTCGCAACGGCATTTCCAGTGTTAAGGAATTACTGGCCGCACTGCGGTTTTTATCAGGTGCCACGACCGAAATCTCGGCA
Source organism: Methylococcaceae bacterium (assembly GCA_013140705.1). GTDB lineage: Bacteria > Pseudomonadota > Gammaproteobacteria > Methylococcales > Methylomonadaceae > JABFSH01. Next base: position 62,919 of record JABFSH010000028.1, on the reverse strand, counting down.
TACTCGCGCAATGCCAGCGCAAGTGTAATAAGTCCTTTAGCCAAATATCCGTCGTCGTTACTTAACAAAATATGCATTATCAGTCGCTCTGAAGCAGAATAAGCTTTAAAATTGATCATCTTAGCAACAATAATCTGCAAAATCAGCTTTCGTGACAAAAAAAAGTCTAACCCCCAAAGAGAGTGATTTGTTTCGGCAATCGATTGGTGATGTCCGCGTTATAAAAAACGACAAGATATTGTTAGAAAACAAAACAAAACCCAAGCCTTTTCCAAAACCATCAGTTTTTAGCCCGGATGACACATTACTGGATTATTTCGATCAGGATCTCACTACACTGGGCATCGAAGACTCGCTCAGCTTTTACGCGCCCGGATTACAAAAAAACGTATTAAAAAAGCTGCGTAATGGTTATTTTGGCCTGGATGCCGAAATTGACCTGCATGGCTTGACCAGTTATGAGGCAAAACAGCAGTTACTGCATTTCCTTCATCACTGTGTAGAAAATGGACGCCGTTGTGTTCATATCGTGCATGGCAAGGGCTTTCGCTCCCCAGACCATCAACCTGTTTTGAAAAACAACCTGAATACCTGGCTAAGACAGCACTGCGATGTACAGGCATTCTGCTCAACGCCGCCCAAAAGTGGCGGAACCGGAGCAGTTTTTGTGCTTTTGAGGTTATCTGAAAAATTCAGGCAGGGAGTTGAAAATGAATTCTAAAATCGGTTTCGAGAAGATGGACAATTTTTTTATAATTTTTGTCAGCTTATGTGATCCACTGGATGCAAAATAGTGCGTCTCAACCAAGCCTTTACCACCATTGATAATGAAAGCCACTTCGTGATAGACCAAATTAATGCATTGCTCCCGCAAACTCAATGTGGACGCTGCGGCTACAATGGCTGCCGTCCCTATGCCGAAGCTATTGCAAACGGGTTGGCCGATATTAATCAATGCCCTCCTGGCGGTGAAGAAGGCATCATTGAACTGGCCAGATTATTAGGCCTAACGCCAAAACCCCTGAATCCGCAATTTGGCGAACACAAGCCCAGGCAGATTGCTTTCATTATTGAACAGGACTGTATTGGTTGCACCAAATGTATTGCCGCGTGCCCGGTTGATGCCATATTAGGCGCTGCAAAATGGATGCATACCGTGATTGCCTCGGAATGTACGGGCTGCGAATTATGTGTGGCACCTTGTCCGGTAGACTGCATTATTATGGAACCACTACCCGCAGATGAAGCAGCATTGTCAAATTTGCAGAGCAAATCAGAACAGGCTCAACGGGCCAGGCAACGTTACGAAGCGCGCAATGTCCGGATGGAAAATGAAGCGGCAGAAAAAGCCGAACGCGCACGTATAAAAAAGCTCGCATTAACAACGGGAAAATTAAAGTCGGTTTAAACAGCTGGTTTTCTGAAACGGAAAGCTACTCACCGACCTTATCGAGAAGTGTTGTGATTGCATGTGGTGTGTCGATTAACATGCGCGTTAACGGTGTTTGTTCAGTCACCATTGATGGTTCAGGCTGTTCTAAGCAGCATTGTTGTATTATCTCAATAAGTGCCTTTTTTTGCGCCGCCTGTTGTTCGGCAACCCGCTTGATAAGCGAAACCACGAGCGTGTCAATTTCATTCATGGACAAGCTGAAGCCTTTGTTCAGGCCCCGTAATGCACTTTTTTCCAAAGAGGGCTTTAACTTTTTCAGCAGGAAAAATGGCGCCAGCCAGGACAAGGTAATCATCAAGCTGCTATGCACGGCAAAATCAACTCCCAAATAGTGGGTATTCGTCATCGTACTGGTGTAATACCCGATAAAAACCTGATAGCCAACCCAGCAAATGCTGGCTAGCGGCAGCAAAACTTCACATACCCGTGCCAGCTTCATTAAATGACGTTGCAACGAGTTTCCCGGATGGGCTAATGACTGTCGTACAGATAACTCGGTATTATCCTTTAAAATTTTCGCTGCCTTACTGTGTACTGTCGACAATTGGGATCTTAATGACGCGACCGGAACTGCTAATTGATCGGCTGACTCAATCAACGCATCCAGCGCATCATTAAATCGGGTTTGTGCCCATTCATCCCATAACGAATGGGGTTTGATATTGGCATTCGTAATCAGATCAACAGTGTGTTCCGCATAAAATTTTGCCAGTTGTTGTGTCGGCCAAACAAAGCCTTGTTGCAGCAGCATAGTCGTTTTCTGCCACTGCTCCGTCCAATGCGACAGTATCTGTTGATAACTGTGCGCATTTCCCAATAAGCGCTCACAAATAAGTAACTTTTGTTTCAGCTCATTTTTTTTAACCCCCAAATTCCGCTGTTCCAGATACTGAATGGTATGTGCGTTGGCCAATGTGCCTAATGTATCTTCCAGCAAACTGAACTCATCGGATTCGTTGGTAACGATACAGGCTGTTTTATAGATAATTGGATCGACAAAGCCTGCTTTATACAACTGTCGTTGAAAATCCTGAAATTGCTCTGGAACCCCCTTATCCCATTGATTGAACGCAAACAACCAGGCATGCCGACCACCTTCGGAAAGAAGTAAACGCCATTCCTTGTCATCCCGGTAACGTTCAGGGCTCACAACATAAATCAAGATATCAATATGTGGTAACCACGTTAACACGAGTTGTTTGTTGGCCTGTTCAACACTGTCAAAATCCGGCATATCAATCCAGATAATATTTTTCTTCAAATCATCCGCATGTTGCGCAATGCGAGTGCTGGTCAGCGGCAAGTTCTCCGGTAAATGCTGGATCGCAATGCGATGATGATGAAACAGGGTGACCTCGAGCGAAGTGGGGCGTTGCACGCCGGTTCTGGCAATCGCAGATCCCGCCAGACGATTCAACAAGCTGCTTTTGCCGACACCGGTTCCACCCATAAAGGCCACAATCAAAGGTCTGGTATGTAGCTCATCGAATAATGCCGTCGGCGTTCGGGTATCAATTTCGCTTAACTGCCGAACGGCATCGGCATTAATCCATCCCTGAGCATGTGCCTGTTCTGCCCAGCGCTTCGCTTTGTCTACCAGCTCAAAGTAATCGTAAACCATGTCGTTTTTCTGTAAGTAGTGATTCAGCAGCTCGAAGCTGATCCGGCGATATATTAAAGTGGGTGTTCGTCGATAATTGTTCCGGCAACTTTAACAAGTATTTTCGTAGGCTATCGGTAAATAATGCCTGCTTAACCGTCGATAATTGATGCTGTTTTAATTCAGCCTCGACACGGTGCATGTACCCGCCAATGGCGCTTTCGGTCAACAAGGACGTCACGGTAAACATGGCCGGTGCGAGCACTAGATCCTGCACGCCGATACCGCCCGTATGCAAGGCAAAGGCGATGGCCGCGGCATCGGTGGTTGCGCGCGTGGCTCGCAGGCTATTCAATACGATGGGTTGTTCCTGCAGTTTTTCATACAAGCGATGCGCTGTTGTTGCCACATCCTGTTGAAACGTTTCGTGATAGGACAGGGCTGCCAGATTGAAGTTTTGCAAAATAACAGGCCGATGAGACCGAAGCAAACTGCCGCATTCTTTCCACCAATGGCCTTGTTTGCTCTGTTCGGCCTTATCGATCAATTTGTCCGCCACTTGTATCAACACATGCTCGGCGATTTGATTCAATAAGGTCAATTCGTTGCTGTTGTTACGATTCCGGTTTTTGCGGCCCAGTCGGGATATTTGTTTGACCGGCCAGGTCAGAAATTTTCGGGTGTTGGAGAGAATACCCGCCAGACCGGGTATTTCCAGCAAGGTTAGCAATTCCGCCAGGGCCTGTTGAAAGGTTTCATAATGCCGGGGATGATGCAAAAAATCACGCTGGTAGTTGTCCAGTCCCTGTTTTAGGGCAAGATCGACAAGCTCCTGCCAATCCGTCAATGCCTGATGCTCGGCATTCACAGGCTCCAGCCAGGTTTGCCAATGCTTCTGCAATAACTCCTGCTCAAAGCGGGCCTGTTTGCTTTTGCCTGTTTGAGCAGACTGCGTTATTCGGTCTGCCAGTTTATGAAACAGCATTTTTTTTGCTTCAGGCCACAAAGGCTGACCGGTCGATTTTTGATAATACAACGGCACGATCTCCGGAAAATTATCTTTTCTGGCCAGTTGCCATTTTTCTTTGAGGGATTCAATCACCAGGTTTTCTGACTCTTCATTGAGCTTGTTCAGGCAAATGATCGTCGGTTGATGCAGCGTTTCAAGGTCAGACATGATGTCCCAAACCGATTGGTCGGCATATTTTTCTTTGCTGACGACCAGAACGAGGATGTCTGCCAGGGCCATCGTTCTGAGTACACCTTCCCGGTAGTGGTCTGAATCGATCGAATCAAAATCAGGTGTATCCCAGAGGATACAGCGCGGTAAATAATCTGACTCATGGGAATTTGCAACTAATGCATAGCAATCAAACCGATTTTTGGATAATTGACTGGGCAACAATTGCTGGAAGCGCCCAAAATAACGCTGTAACCCACTGCAATCCTCGGCTGTCACGCTCTGACAAAAACCTTGGGGATGCGCCGTATAACCGGCCAAGGGACTGACGCCTGCTAATTGACTGCCTAACAGTACATTTACCAGCGAGCTTTTACCCGCCTGCGTAGGCCCAATCACGGTTATTTGTAACAACTGCTCCGGTAATGAGTCGCTGAATTGGCCTTTGCGGATAAAGGCTTCAGTCAGAATTAACTGATCAATGCGTTGTTGATACGCTGCTCTGGGGTTTTCGCCATTCTGTTGAAACAAAAGCGCCTGGTAGCGCTGTCTGAGTAAGTGGATAAATTCCAGCATATGAAATTAGCTTGGGTTTATAATGACTGACCATTTTACTTAGTTTAGTAATATGAGGTTAATAATAACAAGAACCATCAACTCCAAACGAACACTCTCATTTTGTCAGGTGTTTTACTTGCAGAACCCTACTTCATGCCACTCATGGCATTTTCGAGGTCATAATAATGAAAAAATTTCCTGTTTTGCTTTTTGTTCTTTGCAGTACCGCCCTTATTGCTTGCGGCAAAGGTCAAGAAATTAACGGCCATAATCTTCGTACCGCCGATAGATCGGTTAAATTCTTAAAGGAACGCTTACCCCCTGAAAATCGTATTGAATTTGAAGTTGCTTACTGGTCAATTCGTGACGAATACAAAAATAACGATGAGTTTCTTGATATTGTTGATGGAAAAACACCGATGGAAATCATTGCTCTAGGCAAAGAAATTTACCAGAAACGTAAGGATAGCGGTATTCAGGGCTATACAGAATACGCAAGCTGGGGCGAAATGATCTCCAAGTATGTCAAGGATCGTATGGATCAGGATAATCGTAGAGCCCTAAAAAAGGATGAATCAAAAAAGAGACCAAACGACACCATATTATATGATCTTCGTTAAAATCACCGACCAGGCAATGCTTTTTGTTCGGTAATCAGGGAAACAAATAAACTGGCCTCTGTAATAGTCTGCTCCATCGCATGAATGAGTTGAGAAATATCGATACCGATAACCACAAATTCATGTTGCAAGGCAGCTATTGCACGGGCATTCAGGTTATGTTTCAGATAGAGTACCTGGTCTTTAAAAGCCAATAAAACCGGCTGTATCTTATTCTCGGCGTTCTGCATGGATTTGATTAATCGTGTGTAATTTTGCCTTGCCATTTTGAGTTGAAGTTTGCTGCTGTTGCGCAAGGACTTGCTTGAATACTCGTTCAATTCTTTTTCCCATTCCAGAAACAGTGCTTCACTGACATTTTCTATCGCCCTGATTTTATGACTGACATTTTCAGATTTTGCACGGCAATATAGGTACTGTCGATTAAGCAAATTGTACCGATGATCCATCGACGTATCGTCAATGGATGCCAGGGTTTTGAGATGTTTCAAAGCATCCTGAAATTCATCCCGTGTTTCTTGCAGGCTCGTACAGGCTTGTTCAACCTGGTGAACAACGATGGACCGCTTATGATCGCCGATTGATTCTCTTGCGTTGAAATAAGCCGACCTGATTTGCTTCGAAAATAAACGTTTGACAAAACCCAGCGAGAATAGAGTGATTTCACTTGATGATGGTTTACTGTTTTCGGCCATAAAATCCTGATGCGTTAATTTTTAAGTGTTATCTCGTTCCAATACCAGCGTTCGTCATGAGCAAGTGTATTATAAGTGAAGCTCAAGCAACCAGTCCTGTTTTCAAGTGGGCCGAGTATAAGAAATTGCCCGCTATCCATTCAAGCAGCACCTGAAAAGATCCTCCACTTGTTGGTAGGAAAGGCTATCAAACCTGCTCAATAAACCTAAAATACAGTCAATTTCAGTATATTGTTCGTGTTATGTGGCGTACTACGATTTGTCGATGGTTGAGTGGTCAAGTTCCCATAAATCCAACGGTTGCGGATACCAGGCTTCCGTCACCCTTCACCGTCGATTTCCCATGTGTTGCCAGACATGCAATTCTTACAGTTATATTTGATATTAATCAAATAACTATCATTTGTTTCTAATGTTTATTGATAAATAACGTTCCCGATGGTTGCCGTATGCTATTATCGAATCAAATATCCTTACAAATAACATGTCTATTTCGTCTATTCCTTCAGGGACAACTATGAAGCGTCACAAACCATCGATTTTAAATACCATTTTAGCGGCCTTCCTAGCCCTCTTTTGTTTATCTGCCAATGCTGAAGTCGATGTTGACGCAGCCAAAGCCCTAGCCAAACAAAACGGTTGTTTTAGATGTCATGGCGTTGATAAGGATAAGGACGGTCCCGCATGGAAAAAGATCGCGGCTAAATTCAAGGTGGATCCTAAAGGTGAGGAGAAACTTCTCCATCACTTAAGCTCAGGAGAAAAAGCTAAATTTCCGGACGGGCATGAAGAACCTCATATGATTTTAAAATCGGATGACCCCAAAGAAACCCAAAATTTAGTGGATTGGATTCTGTCCCTTTAACATCAGGTGAAATCCTGTTGGGCAGATTATCTTCGCTTCGATATCTAAACTAAAACTCTTCTGTGTACTTAGTCAATTACACGAGACCTAGCTGCGTAGCATAGCACTGTTACACAAGCCTGCGATTATTCAGGACAAGCAGGTTTGTGTAGCACCGCTATTATGACAATAGCCGTGACTGAGTAGTTTCTGAGGATATTACAACTTGTAGGAATGGTACAAATGAAACTATTTATTCAACTGATCATGCTATGCGGACTGATCATGACGTCTGCACACGCCGAAAACACCCCAGCAACTGAAGCCAAAGCAACAGCTACTGTTAAACCCTCTGATGCCCTTGATAGAGATTCGGCTTGCACACGCTGTCACGACGAAACCGAAAACAAGCCGATTCTTTCAATTTATCAAACCGCGCATGGCAACAAGGCGGACTCTCGAACGCCATCCTGCCAGTCATGCCATGGCGAGAGCGAAAAACATCTGAGCAGCAAGAGCGTGTCTCCCGATATTATTTTTGGATCAAAGAAAGGCGTCTTTGCTCCGAGCGACGTAAAAGACCAGAATACCGCCTGTCTCACCTGTCACGATAAAGATCAAAAGCGCACCAACTGGCAGGGTGGCGCTCATCAGGTTGCTGATGTTGCGTGTACGTCCTGCCATGTCAGCCATACGGCACATGACAAGGTCCGCGACAAACAGACGCAACCCGAAGTTTGCTTTACCTGCCATAAAGATCAGCGAGCACAAGTCCGCAAGTTTTCTCATCACCCGATTGCCGAGGGCAAAGTCGCTTGTGCCGATTGTCATAACCCGCATGGTTCAGCCGGTCCAAAATCGCTCGTTAAAAATACTGTGACCGAAACTTGCTACACCTGCCATGCCGAAAAACGCGGACCGTTCCTGTGGGAACATCAGCCGGTGACCGAAGACTGCTCCAATTGCCATACGCCGCACGGCTCCAACATCACGCCCTTGCTGAAATCACGGGCGCCATTTTTATGCCAGGAGTGTCACGATGGCCCGCATCAAAGTGATGCTCCCGCTGCTGGCAATGCCGCAGGGATTCAAGGTGGCCTTAGCCCGACACTTCCAAATGGAAACTTTTCCGCAAGTGAAAACTTTACGGGCCGCGCCTGCATGAATTGCCACAGCATGGTGCATGGATCAAACCATCCTGCCGGTGCGCTCTTGCATCGCTAAACTGAACCAGGAGACCCTCATGAAAACTCATAATGAAAAAAAGAACGTCCGGTTTTTGACTTTGGCAGTACAGTGCGTGTTTATAGCTTCCGTTGCCCTGCCATTGGGCGCTCATGCTGAAGAAGATGAACTCTATGGCTTAACCCATCCTGCCAACACGGTGGATTTTGGCGCCTTGTATGTCAGCCAGAAATCAGCCAAGTTCGGCGAGTACAATGGCTTGAATGACCAGGGTTTCTATGGCCTTGGCAGCTTTGATATACGGGGCGGCAAGGGCTACGACAGCAAGGACAGTGGCCTGCGCTGGAAGCTGAATGGGGCCAACATTGGCACCACCTCTCGGTCATTCGGCGCATCGATAAGCGATCAGGGCAAATGGAAATTAAACCTGGGCTACGACGAATTGCAGCACAACATTACCGATACGTTTCAAACGCCGCAGCAAGGCAAAACCGGCGGAAATAATTTTACGCTGCCCGCAAATTTTGGTTCGATTAACGCAGCGAATGGTCAGCCTAGTGCAAGGGAATTGACACCGGAGCAATTAAATGCGTTCCATACCGAAAAAGAGTACACCACGCGCCGGAACGCCTCGTTAGGCACAACTTATTCGATTACCGAGCAGTTAAGCGCGCAGGTTGATTACAATCATCTGGAACAGTCAGGCGCCAAGTTGATCGGCACCGGATCTCAAGGTGGGATAAGTCTCGATGGCGGTTCTACCGGGCGGGCGGAAGCAGTAAACATCATCATGAACCCCACCAATTACAGTACGGATAACCTCAATGCCGCGCTGAACTGGGTTGGCGACAAGGCCCATCTCACCGGCGGCTACTATGCCTCGTTTTTTCATGATGACTATAACAGTCTGAGCTGGCAAAATGCACTGGCCTCTGGAGCAAGTGGCTGTACAGGCGTCAATTGCTTCGTTAATAACACCATGAGTACTGCGCCGACCAACAGTCTGCACCAGGCTAACCTGAGCGGTGGCTATGATTTTACGCCCACGACAAAACTGACCGGCGGATTCTCCTACGGTTATAACACACAAAATGAGAGTTTTCCGCCCAGCCAAATACCGCAAGTCAATGGGAATACTCCGAATCCGTTTGATATGATGCAGCCTGGAGGGCTACCTACATCGCAACTCAACGGTCATGTGGAAACGACGCATGGGGACGTAAAACTGACCGATCAGAGCATCAAGGATCTTACGCTAAGCGCGGGGTTTAAATACAACGAACGCGACAACCGCACAGATTCGAATGCGTATAACTACTTTAACCTCGGCGGTGTTGGAGTAGATAATCAATACACCGGTGTCAATACACCGTATAGCAACAGCAGGACGCAATACGAAGTGGCGGCGGCTTATCGTCTGACCAAGGCGCAGAATCTGCGGCTGGCTTATGAGCGCGAGGACATCAAACGCTGGTGCAATGGTGTGGTAGGCGGCGCCCAATGCGTTGCCAGTCCTGGCAGTGACGAAGACAAAGTTAGCCTGACCTATCGGTTAAAAGCGTTTGAAGCTGTCAATTTTAATGCGGGCTACAGCTTTGCCAATAGACACGCAAATTTCGATCATAATTACCAAGCCAATACCGGCGATTATGGTGTAGCTGAATTGAATAGCCAAAATAAAATAGGTTTCGTGGCGTATCCGTATGCATCCCGAGACAGAAATTTGGTAAAAACCGGTATCAATTGGCAGATCACCCAAAAACTGGATTTAGGTGTGAATGGCCATTTTAGCTATGACGATTACCTCGCTTCGTTAGGTGTGCAAAATGGACGCTCAGCAGGTGTCAATGTTGATGCTAGCTATAACTATCAGGAAAACAGTAGCGTTTCGGCCTACTGGAGCTGGCAAAAAGGGGAACGGAATCTCCGTAGTGGCAATAACGGCAGTCCAACAGAAGTTTCTACGAATATCTGGACCAACCGGCTTGAAGATTACAGCAACACTGTTGGTCTGCTTACCCGACACGGCGGTCTACTGGCAGGAAAACTGGAAATCATCGGTGATTTATCCTATGCGCGAGATACATCAGAATATTCAACGAAACTATTTTATGTGCCGACTGTTAGTAATACACCTACTGCCTGCGACAGTCCAATTGCACTGTTGTGCGGGAATTTGTCACCTATTAGAAACGAACTCATCAGCTTAAAACTAACCGGTAATTATAAGGTCCATAAAAACGGCAAGATTGCTGTGGCTTATATCTACCAAAAATTAAACAGCAATGACTATTTTTACAACGGCCAGCAGTTCGGTTACACACCCAATCGCGTGATGCCGAATGGACTGCAGGAGCAGGATTACACGGTTAATGCAGTTGCCCTGTCTTATAATTTGGTGTTCTAGTGAAATCATTATTACCACCTTAGAGTGGTAGTAACTTAAGCTTTACAGTTTACAGTAGAAAGCGAGGCATATTTCCACCCGATTACCAACAATCTTCAGCTGAAATAGCAAGCACTCAAGTAGCCGTCATGCCGGCATGGATAGCCGGTATCCAGAACACAGGGATGTGACTCATCAGGATGGCTATCTGCCGGGTTTACATCCGTGTAACCTGGACCCCGGCAATCTGCCGGGGAGACGATCTTGGGGAATTAGTGAGATCATCATCGTTTCTATTTCGGCTGAAGCTTGTTGGTAATCAGGTATATCAAAGTACCGGGCATTTAGCCGGTCTTTTCTGCTGCAAAATTTTTGAATTCAGTTTGGCATTATGAAGTCACCAACCTGCTCTACCCGAGGGGTTGTCTTATATCTATAACTTCCAGGCACATAAACATGATTGAAATGAAAGATGAATTAACATTAGGCAAGCTCTCGCAAACCTACCGGGTTTTGTTCACTGGCTTTATGTTGGTGATTGGCCTGGGCTTGTGCATGGCAGGCGCACAAATCATGCTCACTCATGGCATGGCGGATGGCAAGGTTGGCTTGTCGATGAATGACATAGTTTACAGTTATTACGGTAACCGGTCAGGCTCAAAAATGGAATCTTCGCTGACCGGAAAAATGAAGGATAAAGCCCCTGAAGAGGTTAAATTCATCATGATTCAATGGGTGCGTGATGAAGCTCCGGCAGCGGAATGGGAAAAAGTAGGGCCGTTGTTTGAGAAACACTGCGCCAATTGTCACGATTCAGAATCCGGATTGCCCGAAGTGGCAAAACTTGAAGTGGCAAAAAGTCTGGCCGAGGTCGATCATGGCGCCAGCATCGCCTCGTTGACTCGTGTTTCGCATATTCACTTGTTCGGTATCAGCTTTATATTTCTGTTTGTCGGCTGGATTTTCGGCATGGCAGAGTTTAATCAAACCTGGAAACTGATTCTGATATCCACGCCATTTGCTTTTCTGGTACTGGATGTGGCCTCCTGGTGGCTAACGAAATTCTGGCCAGGATGTGCCTGGATTACCATGATTGGTGGCTTGGGATATAGCCTGGCTGCAGTTGTTATGTTTGCAACATCGTTTGCTCAAATGTGGCTGCCTCGCTGGACAAAGAAATAATAGCTCGTTGGTCGGGTTCGCGCTAGCGTATCCGACCAACCTGGCTACCAACTTAAGGGACAGTGAACGAATTAACCGTTCGCCCTAAGCTTGTCAAAGGGTGGACGGTTAATTCGTTCATGGTTCGGCAGGCTCACCACGAATGGATTAACTTTAAACTGCCCCGTGTTATATTGGTAGCCACAACCCCTACTAATGTTAATTGACGGGAATTTTATATTTATGGCTTTACCCCCGCTCCTCAAACGCGAACAGGTCCGCGAATCATCATTTAATGCGGTTTGGTCTGATCAACTCAATGACGCATTTAAAAATATTGCTCCCTATTACGATCGCGGCAATCAAGTTGCCAGCCTGGGTTGCTGGAACTGGTTTCTACGATGCTTTATGTCGATGATCGAATTGCAGCCTAAACAGCGTGTGCTGGATGTTTGTGCTGGCACTAACGCCATTGGCATTGCTTTGCTTAAGCGTGAGCCAACCCTTGAAATACATGCGATTGATCGAAGCATCGACATGCAGGAAGTCGGTCGCCAACGCGCTGAACGTCTTGGCTTTCATATTAATAGTGTGATTGCGGATGTTCACACATTACCTTTTCCTGACAATCATTTTGATGTGGTCACCCTTCAGTTTGCTTCTCGGCACTTGCGAATCGCCCATATGTTTGGCGAAATTAATCGCGTGCTAAAACCCGGTGGTTATTTTTACCACTGCGATATGCTAAGACCCAGCAATCGTGTAGTTGAAAAAATTTATTATGCCTATTTGCGTTTGTGTCTGAGTGGAACTGGTTTTTTGTTTCGCAGTAGTCCGGCGGCATTAAATCTTATCCAGTATTTTATTAATGCCCTGGAAATTTTTTATTCGACCGAAGAGCTGTCGGTCCTGCTTGAGGAGAAGGGCTATTGCGATATTTCTGCAAAAGCAATATTTTCAGGGATGCTGGGATGCCATCGGGCGCGTAAACCCCTTTCGGCAATGCCCAGACAATAAGGTAAACTTCCGTAATACGCTTATTCACTCCCCGATGATCAAAGCAATCAACTAGCTTTGATCATCGGGTGTCTGCAGAAGTGGAGCGTTTTCATTGACACCCAAGCGGATCTTGATGACGGGTGAAATACCGTTTTGCGCGCGTAGATGATTCAAACTATTGATCATTCGGTCATTGATAAGGCAGTCCTTCAGATAGACTTTTCCCTCGTAAGAAATTTCTTCGATTTCCATGCCAGGACAGAGCTGAGTCCAGGCAATTTCGATTATCGGGCGCTTATTTTCGGCAGTTTGGCTTTCTTCCAAATACTGAAAAAAAACATCAACCACGTGAGGGTCATATTTTTTGCCTTTAAACGAATCCAGCCGCTTGCGAACTTCGGCAACCGGCATGGGTTTGCCCGTCATTGAACCTTCAAAATAGGAAATGTATTCACTGATGACTGTCAATATTCTTGAGCCCAGCGGTATTTGTTTGCCCACCAGGTTTTCAGGCGATCCCGAACCGTCATAATATTCATGCTGGTAGCGAATCAGTATCATGGCATTTTCAAGTTGAGTGATCCCTTTCAGCAAGGCGCCAGCTTCTTCGGCATGCTTTAAATAACTGATCCTTTGATGCGCATGCAACACATAAAAAGGTTGTGCGAGAATTTCATCGTGCAACGTCATTTTCCCTATCTGCAGCAGCAAGCCTGCGTAGAAAATTGACTTGGCGTCCTCCTCGCTCATGTTCATTTTTTTAGCCACGGCATGCGCGTTCTCGGCAATATACTTTGAATGACCGGCCTTGATACCCGGACGCATTTCTATGATGCGGGAAAACGCCTTGATGGAGTCGAGATATTGTTTTTTTAACGTGATATTGGCCTGATCCAGATTCTTTAAAGTTTTTCTGAGTTGTTCCGTGCGCTGATCAACTTTTTCCTCCAGGTGCTCATTGAGTATTTTCAGTTCGTCATTCTGCAAGCGAATAATGGCCGATAACCGATCATGCTCTTCCCGCAAACGTTTTTGTTCCAGCGCATTGCGAACCAGTAGCTTCAGTTCTTCATCATGCCAGGGTTTATTGCAATAACTGAAAATCCGGCCTTTGTTGACCGAATCAATAGTGGATTGCAAATCTGCATAGCCGGTCAATATGATGCGAATAGTCTCAGGACATAATTCAACCGCGTGCGCTAAAAACTCGGCACCATTCATCCCCGGCATGCGCATGTCAGAAATAATTAAATCCACTGCAGACTGCCGTAGCCTGTTCAAACCTTCTGCACCGCTGGGAGCCGTATAAATTTCATAACCTTCGCCATGAAATAGTCGACGCAACGACTTCAGCACATTAGGCTCATCATCGACAAACAATACGGCCGGGGTTTTTACCTTGAGGATTATCTCGGGTACTGTACTCATGTTCGGACTAATCTGGATTTGAAGTAAGCAAAATCCTCGCGGATTCATGCAATAAGTGCAACAATAGTTCCTGATTCATCGCCTTATGCCAATAAGAATGGAAACTTCTTGCAAAAGATTCAAATTTTTAACTCACTGAAGGTCTAAGTATTCACAAGGATCATCTAAAAATCATCATCACCGGTTTCGTTCAGGGTTTGGGTTTTCGTCCCTTTATCGTTCGGCTTGCCCGGCAATACGAACAAAATGGCTGGATCACAAACACCTCCGAGGGGGTCGCCATCGCGATAGAGGGACTTTTCGACCAGCAACAAGAATTTCTGTTCAGCCTGAACAACAACCTGCCACCACTTGCCGAAATCAGATCTCTCAGCGTTACTCAGCAAGCGTTACAGAATTTTGCGGACTTTCAGATTAAAGATAGCATTTCCGATGGCAAACGATCGACTTTTGTATTGCCGGATATGGCAATTTGCCCGGATTGTACAGACGATATCTTCAATCCCGCCAGCAGATACTACCACTATCCCTTCACCAGCTGCTGCCATTGCGGGCCACGCTACAGCATTATGATCAGGCAGCCTTATGATCGCCAGCAAACCAGCATGCTTGATTTCACGATCTGTCATGACTGCGAAACGGACTATCAATCCATTGATAATCGTCGCTTTCATGCTCAAACGATCGCCTGCCCGAACTGTGGACCTCAGATAAAATTACTCGATCCTGGCGGACAGGTACTGGCTGAATCCCGGGCGGCCTTGAGTGCCGCAATTAACGCCTTGCAATCCGGAAAAATTGTCGCGATAAAAAGTATCGGCGGCTATCAATTATTGGCCGACGCGACGCATCAGCAAGCCATAGAACGGCTTAGACAGCGTAAAAACCGTCCGCACAAACCCTTTGCGCTAATGGTCTCGGATTTAGCCGCTGCGCAACAAATCTGCTGTGTCAATGAAATGGAACAGGTGGCACTGGCATCACCTGCAGCGCCGATTGTATTATTGAAACGACGCGAAACGCCTAATCTCGGCAATAATCAGAGTACCGTTTTTCTGCTTGCACCAGGTGTCGCTCCCGACAGCAATCTGCTTGGCGTCATGTTGGCCTATACGCCTTTACATCATCTATTGCTGCATGACTTGGGTTTTCCGGTGGTTGCCACCAGCGGCAATATTCACAATGAGCCGATTTGCTTTGAAGACCAGCAAGCTTTGACTCGGCTTGGCAAGGTTGCCGACTGTTTTTTAATCCATAACCGGCCTATTTTGCGTCCCGTGGATGATTCGATTGTCCGGCTTATTAACGGCAAGATAACGGTCTTGCGTCGAGCCCGAGGCTATACGCCGTTGCCGGTAAGCTTAAAAACCGCCTTACCTTCAACATTGGCTGTTGGAGGGCAACAGAAAAATACCATTGCCATCAATCAGGATGAACACATCATTTTAAGTCAGCACCTGGGTGATCTGGATTCCGAGGCTTCCCGGCAGCAATTCCAGGCAACAATTAGCGATTTAAAACATTTCTTTCAAATCATACCCACAGGGATCATCCATGACCTGCATGCCGGCTATAGCAGCAGCCAGCTTGCCAGTCATCTTGGTCAGACCCTGGAGCCGGTACAGCATCACTATGCACATGCCCTGTCGTGCTTGGCCGAGCATGGACTTGAGCCGCCGGTACTGGGTATTGTCTGGGACGGCTCAGGCCTGGGTGACGATAACACGCTTTGGGGCGGGGAGTTTTTGCGAATCACTCGGTCCGGTTTTGAACGTTTTGCTCATTTCCGTACCTTCTCCTTGCCGGGTGGCGTAAAGGCTATTCAGGAACCCAGACGTGCAGCCTTGGGTTTACGGCATGAGATAAGTCCCGGCAATGAATTCGAAAATAGAAACCTGCCTTTCACTTCGCTAGAACAGACTTTGCTGAGTCAGGCATTGAATAAAAGCATCAACTGCCCTCGCACTTCCAGCCTAGGGCGCTTATTTGATGGCGTTGCCAGTCTTTTAGGTCTCTGCCACATCAATCATTATGAAGGACAGGCGGCCATGATGCTGGAATCGCTGGCGGATTCAGTGACTTCGGATGCGCAGTATGATTATCAACTATTGAGTGCGAAACCTGTCATCATAGACTGGCAACCCATGCTGGAACAACTGCAGGACGATATCGCGAACAGTTCTCCCGCCTTGATTGCGATGAAATTTCATAATACGCTGGCCGACATCATTCGAGTCATTGCCATACAGGCAGAACTTGAAACCATCGTTCTGAGTGGTGGCTGTTTTCAAAATGCCTTGCTGGTGGAAAAGGCTGTCAGTAAATTAAAAACTGCTGGCTTTGACGTATACTGCCATGAAAAAATACCGCCTAACGACGGCGGATTGGCTCTTGGCCAATTGTATGCCTTAAACTTTAGAGGTTAATACCCATGTGCTTAGCCATCCCCGGACAAATCATCAGCCTGATTGACGACACTGACCCCTTAGGTCGCAAAGGCCGGGTTAGCTTTTCCGGTATCAGCAAGGAAATCAGCCTTGCTTATGTGCCCGAGGCAAAAATCAATGATTATGTGATCGTGCACGCCGGATTTGCCCTTTCCATTCTGGATGAAGCCGAGGCACTGGCCAGTTTGCAGGCTTTAGATGACTTAGCGGCCTTTACTAGCCTCTCATGAAGTTTTTGAATGAATATCGAGATCCGGATACTGTCAAAAATCTGGTTTCCGCAATCAATTCGATCACTACTCAGCCCTGGCGCATCATGGAAGTCTGTGGCGGTCAAACCCACAGTATTGTCAAGCACGGTCTTGATCAGCTTCTGCCCGACAGCATTCAACTGATTCATGGCCCCGGTTGCCCGGTTTGTGTCACGCCGCTGGCCTATATTGATAAAGCCCTGGCGATTGCCAGACAACCTGGGGTGATTTTCTGTTCCTTTGGCGACATGCTGCGTGTGCCCGGTAGCCATGCTGATTTGTTGAGTCTTAAAGCGCAGGGCGCCGATATTCGAATTGTCTATTCACCTTTGGATGCCGTGGCGCTTGCCAGACAACATACAGATAAACACATTGTTTTCTTTGGTGTCGGCTTTGAAACCACGGCGCCAGCTACTGCTTTAGCGGCGTATCAGGCCAAGCAACAAGGCTTGCAAAATTTCTCGCTGCTGGTTTGTCACGTCTGTGTGCCACCGATTATGCAGGCCTTATTGGCGTCCCCGACACATCAAGTGCAGGGATTTCTGGGGGCAGGCCATGTTTGCACCATCATGGGCACTCAGCAATACGAGCCGATTTGCTCGGAATATCGCATCCCTATCGTCATCACCGGTTTTGAGCCGGTCGATATTTTGCACGGCATTTATTTATGCATTAAACAACTGGAAGAGCACCGCTATCAGGTTGAAAACAGCTACAGCCGCGTCGTCAAGGAACGGGGCAATGAACCTGCACAACAACTGATGCAACGCGTCTTTAAAGGCGTCGACAGGAGCTGGCGCGGGCTGGGTGAGATTGCCGCTAGCGGTCTGGCATTGGCCGATGAATACAATCAGTTGAATGCCGAACTGCGCTTTGACGTGTCAACCATACAGTCGGAAGAGCCGTCGGAATGCCGAAGTGGCGAAATTCTTCAAGGCTTGATAAAACCACCAGAATGCGCTGCCTTTGGCAACCTCTGCACGCCGGAGCATCCGCTGGGGGCCACCATGGTTTCTTCAGAAGGCGCTTGCGCAGCCTATTACCGTTACCGCGGTCGACAACATGCCTGATCAGAACCTTAATTGTCCACTCCCTTTGCAATACGACCAAATCGTTATGGCGCATGGCGGCGGCGGCCGATTGATGCAGCAATTACTGAACGATATCATCCAGCCAGTATTTAACAACCCGATACTGAATCAGAAACATGACAGCGCCGTTTTCACCATCAATAACGCCCAGCTGGCCTTTACAACCGATTCGTATGTTGTAAAGCCCTTATTTTTCTCCGGTGGTGACATTGGCAAACTGGCCGTCTGCGGGACCCTGAACGATCTGGCGATGAGCGGCGCCAAGCCGCTTTATCTAAGCTGCTCACTGATCATTGAAGAAGGCTTTCCGATAACTGATTTACAGCGCATTGTCGCGTCCATGCAGGAGATCGCTAAGCAGGCCGATGTGTTGATCGTAACGGGAGATACCAAAGTGGTTGATCATGGCAGCGGCGACGGCGTTTATATCAATACCGCAGGGATCGGGCTGCTTAGTGGATCAACCCATAGTGCCCCCGCCAACATTCAGGTCGGTGACAGTATCATCATAAACAGTGATATTGCCCGGCATGGCATGGCGATCATGCTGGAGCGCGAAGGCATGCGCTTCGACAACAATATTAGCAGTGATTGCGCCGATCTTTCCGGTCTGGTTCAGGCCTTAATTCAGGCCGAGATCACTCTACATTGTATGCGGGATCTGACGCGCGGCGGACTGGCCAGCGGTTTGATAGAACTTGCCAGCGCCTCTGGGCATCATATCGAGATCAACGAAACCGCCGTACCTATTCGCCCCGATGTAAACAGTGCCTGTGAAATTCTTGGCTTTGATCCTTTGTATATCGCCAATGAAGGCTGCTTTGCGTTGTTTGTGCCTGAAGATAAAACTGAGCAGGCTCTGGCCGTAATGCACGAGCATGCGCTCGGCCAACAGGCTTGTTTGATAGGGTCGGTGAAGTCTGTTCATCCCAAAGGTATCGTCACGCTCCAGACAGCGATGGGTATTAGCCGGGTTCTGGATTTATTGAGCGGTGAACAATTGCCGAGAATCTGCTGATCCTGTGCCAAGGCTTAGACTGGCACGTGGTTAAGGCAATGCACTCAACCTTTCGGTTAACCAGTCCGTCCAAGTCGAAAAATTATCCCCTTTGGTCGATGACAGCTTGATGATCTCTATGTCCGGATTGACCTGCCTGGCGTACCGGATACACTGCTCGACATCAAAATCGACATAAGGTAATAAATCCGTTTTGTTGAGCAGCATTAAATCGGCGGCATGAAACATATCCGGGTATTTGATCGGCTTGTCATCGCCTTCCGTCACCGATAACACCACGACCTTTAGCGCTTCGCCCAGATCAAACGATGAGGGGCAGACTAAATTACCGACATTTTCTATTGCCAGCAAACTATGGTCTTTAACATCCAGTTCCCTAATGGCATGACCAATACCATGAGCATCCAGGTGGCAGGCGCGTCCGGTATTGATTTGCAATGCTTGCACACCGGTAGCCCGAATTCGGTCGGCATCGCGTTCGGTCTGCTGATCGCCTTCGATGACAGTTATCGGAAAACGGTCTTTTAATCGCTTGATGGTTTCCACCAGCAATGTTGTTTTGCCTGCCCCGGGACTTGAAACCAGATTCAAGGTAAAAATTTGATGCTGTTTGAAATAGGCACGGTTTTGCGCCGCATAGCTGTTGTTTTTATTGAGCAGGTTCTGTTCAACCTGAATCAGGCGTTCATTTTCATGATGATCATGCGCATGTCCGGCATGGCCATGAGCCGATGTCAGCAGGTGCTGATTTTGTTTCACAACAGGTTTCAGTTTTGTTGTCTGGTTTGTTTGGCTGCAGCCGCAGATTCCACACATAAATAGCCTTGAGAGTGTTTTACTAAGGATATGGTAAAAAATAACTTTCCGAAAAAGCTCGGTATCCTGAAATCTTTGTAGGAGCGGCGCCCTCGCCGCGAACAGTGCCACCTGGATGATCAATCGCGGCGAGGGCGCCTCGCCTACATTTTTCCCAAATCATATCAGGGAAGTGATTATTAGCGGCATCCTATTCCGCAGTCAGATCACGACTAAATCCTTAACCTTCATTTCTGCGCCCTGAGTAATTCTAACAAACGCATGACCACAATGGATACAGGGTTCGTACAGGGTTTTCATTTGCATTTCACGATGGCATTGTTGGCAGAGTCCCAGGCCATCAAGCTCGGAAATCAGTAATGTGGCATTCTCTGCCAGCGAGTCTTTCATCACGACATCAAAACCGAAGCGCAAGGCTTCCGGCTCTACACAGGACAATTTGCCAATTTCCAGCGTGACTTGTGTCACTTTACTGAAGTTTTGAGTCACCGCATGCTCTTCCAGAATGTCCCGCACATTCTCCAGCAGGGATAGTTCATGCATGGCTTTTTAAGTGATCGATCGGGTGTTTGCCGAGCGATTCCCGACCCGTACTTGCCAATTTTCGCCATTGATTAAGACTCGTACGTTCAAGTAATTGATCGGCAAACTGACTGGCTTGTTGCAAATGGTTTTGTGCATCGGCGCTTAAGCCATCGCCCAATTCAAACGATTCGCCCTTGATGCTCAGCAAAAAACTGGGCGGCGGCACCTGACCTTTGATGGATTGGTAGACTGCCAACACCGCAGCAGGACTCATGGCATGTGTCGTGTAACTTTTATCCAGCGCCGGCTGGATTTCGACAAACTCATAGGCGCCAGCACAGGAGACTGAGGCATCGACAAACAAGACCAGTTCGCGGTTAGCCAAATCAAGCGCATGCTCAATCTGTAACTGAAAATCTGTCAGTATGGCTAACTGACTGGATAAAGAGGTTTTTTCGATATGTTCCAGCAATAACGGCCCCAGGGCATCATCACCGCGGCTAAGATTGCCATAGCCAAAAAACAGAACCGGATTAACCATTCAAGACACGCAGTTTCGTTCAACCTGGCCGTTGCCATGTTTAATCAACTTGTCAATCAAGTTGCCTTCAGCATCGATCAACTCAAGCTGCAAGGGCATTTTCCCGACGGCATGCGTGGCGCACGACAGACACGGATCGTAAGCGCGAATAGCCACTTCCAGATTGTTCAGTAAGGGTTCGGTCAGTTCCCGGCCTGACAGATATTCTGCCGCCACCTGACGCACCGATTCATTCATCGCCATGTTATTGCTGGTGGTCGAAACGATTAAATTGGCTTTAGTCACTATGTCGTTTTCATCAATCTGGTAATGATGGAACAAGGTGCCACGCGGCGCTTCAATGACACCAATGCCTTCGTAGCGTTTTTCACCTTGAGTAAGCAAATCCTGCCCAAGAATATCAGGGTCGTTCAGCAAGGCTTTAATACTTTCGGCACAATGCAACGTTTCAATTAATCGCGCCCAATGAAACGCCAGTGTACTGTGCACCATGGCTTCACCACTGTGTGCTTTAAATTCCAGCCGAGCAGCCTCTGCCATCGGGGTATTGATAAAGTCGCAGTTATTGACGCGAGCCAGTGGCCCGACGCGATACCAGCCGTTTTGCTGTCCTAATGACAATAAATAGGGAAACTTCATGTAGGTCCAGGAGCGGACTTCTTCATGGATATAGCTGTTATATCGGCAGTAATCGACGTGATCGATAATGGTTTCGCCTTTATCATTTTTTGCCCGGATACCGCCATGATAAAGTTCAAGCGCGCCATCCGGCTTGATGAGTCCCAGGTAATTGGAACGGATGGTAGCAAAATCGTCGTAATAAGGCAGATTGGAACAATGCACTTTTTTAATCAGCTCAACCGAGGAGATACTCCAGTCAATGATCTGATCGATATTCTGTAACAGATTATCGCGTTCGACTGTGCTTAGCGACTTATTCATACCGCCGGGTATGGCGCCGGTCCCATGCACCCGTTTACCGCAAATGGTTTGAATCACTTCCTGACCGTATTTGCGCATCATGACGCCCTGCACGCCGATGTCCGGATATTCAGCCAACACAGCAACAATATGACGTTTGTTGATATCGCTTTCAAAACCGAACAGTAAATCGGGGCTTGAGAGATGAAAAAAATGCAGGGCGTGCGATTGCAGAACTTGCCCAAAATGCAGCAGACGTCTTAATTTGTCGGCCGTTACCGGCAGGTTTACCGGATCAACACCGACCAATTGATCAATGGCTTTAGCTGCAGCCAAATGATGGCTAACGGGACAGATACCGCAAAGTCGCTGCACCAATACCGGCAATTCCCAATAAGGCCGCCCCTGTATAAAGCGTTCAAATCCACGGAATTCAACGATATGCAGGCGAGCCTGCTGCACCATATTATTCTCGTCCAGCATTAATGTGACTTTGCCGTGACCTTCTACGCGAGAGACCGGATCGACGACAATTCGTTTCAGGTTTTCTGTCCGTTTAGCTGTTTCTAAATGTTCGTACATACACTGCCTTAAGGTTCTTGTAGGGTGGGAACATGCATTTTATGCCCACGCTGAATAAAGTCGGTTATACCAGATGGTGGGCAGAAAAACGTAGTCTACCCTGCTGGACTAATCGTAATGCACCAACTCATATGGTAATGAGGGCTCACTTCCGGCAATCAAATCGGTCAGAAATTTCCAGAATACATCGGCAGAGGGCGGGCACCCTGGCAGGTAATAATCTATTTTTACCACTTCATGCAATGGGCGCACCTTATCAAGCAGTAAGGGCAATTCAGGATCGCTGGGAATTTGTGGGTTTTCGACACCGATGCCATCAAGGTAGGCTTCCGCCAGACATTCTTCCAGCGGCACAAAGTTACGTAAGGCCGGTAAGCCACCGTTGATGGCGCATGCGCCAACGGCAACCAGAATTTTGCAGTTCTTGCGAAATTCTCGAAGAACATGCACATTCTCCGAGTTACAAACACCGCCTTCAATCAAGCCAATGTCACAGTTGCTACTGCAGTGTTCGATGTCGTTAATCGGCGACCGGTCAAATTCCACGACTTCAACCAATTTCAGCATACGTTCATCAATATCGAGGAATGACATATGGCAACCGAAACAACCCGCCAGCGATGTAGTCGCTACTCTAATTTTACTCGTCATATTGAGACTGCTCCGTTTCGGCTATGAGGGTCGTATTCGGTCGGTAACCAGACTCGGCCAAACTGACTTGATCGATTTCCTTGTGATCGTAGGTACGCCGTCCAATAGGCACGCGAAAACCTTGACGTTTGGCCAGAATAGCACCGGTTGGACAGATATGCGCAGCGTTATCAGTCGCTTCAAAATCGGTATCTTTTAACAGTCCACTTTGGGAATTCACGATGAGATGCTTGTTGATTCCTCTGCCACTGATTGCAAATACGTCCTTACCATCGGCTTGCTGACTGGCACGAACACACAATGTACAAAAAATGCAGCGATTATGATCAATCAAAACGTCTGGATGCGAAGCATCCATTTCTCGTGAGGCATAAAAATGCGGAAAGTGATTATCGAGCATATTCAGGTGGTAACCTACGGCCTGTAACTGGCAGTTGCCACTTTTTTCGCAGCCTGGGCATAAATGATTGCCTTCAACAAAAAGCATTTGGGTAATTCGGCGTCTATCCTCATTCAGTTCATGGGTATCGCTAAGAACAGTCTGCCCGTCCATGGCAGGGAAGGTGCAGGATGAGCAGATGCGGCCATTCACACTGACATTGCAGAGCTTACAACTGCCGTGCGGACTATAATCGGGGTGATGACATAAGTGAGGGATATAGACACCCGCTGCGGATGCTGCATCCATAATGGTTTGCCCTTCTTCAAAAGGGATGGTTTTGCCGTCAATCGTAATGGTTTTACTCATGATCTTCCGCGACTGCCAGGGATGGTGGAAATGACGCAATCGGTAGGGAACCGGATGCGTCCGTTTGAGCTAAATGAGCGCCCGCATCATTTCGGTTTGCCAGGCGGCGTGCTGTCTCCAGTGCACCATCCAGGTCAAATCCCGGTTCATAACTGATTTTTTTTAATTGGCTTTGGTACAACTCGGGATAACGTTCCAGTGTTGTCAAAACAGGATTAGCTGCTGTTTGCCCCAAGCCGCAATGACTCTGCTTTTTAATAATCTGACACAATTCTTCGAGTGCCACAACATCACCGGCCGAACCGTGCCCCTCAACAATTTTATCAATTTGTTTTGCCAATAGCGACGTGCCTACCCGGCAGGGCGTACAAAATCCACAGCTTTCATGCGCAAAAAAGTGCGTAAAGTTGTGAACAATATCGAGAATATTGCGGCGGCTATTAAAAATGATAAAGGATCCGCCGGTGGCTAAATCTTCAAATGCCAAGGTTCGATCAAGTTCTTGATTAGACACAAAGGTACCGGATGGTCCGCCAATCTGAATCCCCAATACATCGTCGGCACCACATTCCGCCAGGATGGTTTTTAGGTTGGTTCCAAACGGGAATTCATAGATGCCGGGCTGCGTGCAATCGCCGCAGATACTCAGGATTTTGCTGCCTTTTGATTTTTCCGTTCCTATCTTCGCAAACCACTCTCCACCATGCAGTGCAATCGCGGTGGCCGCCAGAAAAGTTTCAACATTGTTAACGACAGTCGGTTTCCCCAAATAGCCCTGTGTGACGGGGTATGGAGGCCGATTTCTGGGAATACCGGGTTTACCTTCCAGCGACTCAATCAATGCAGATTCTTCACCACAGATATAAGCGCCCGCACCTAAACAGATTTCAATATCAAAACAGAAACCTTGCCCCAGGATATTGTTACCCAACAAACCCGATTGCCGGCGTTCAGCTAATTGTGATTGTAACTTGTCATATAGAAACAGGTACTCGCCACGCAAATATAAAAAGCCCTTGCTGGCGCCGGTAATGACAGCGCAGAGTGTCATGCCCTCAAACACTTGGTCCGCGAAACTATTTAACAATACCCTGTCTTTAAACGTACCCGGCTCGCCTTCATCGGCATTACAAATGACATAACGCTGCAGCTGGTTTTGTGCGTCTACATCGCAAAATGCATCCTCTTCTGGCCCTTCATAACACAGATGCCATTTCCACCCGGTGGAATAACCGGCTCCCCCGCGGCCGCGTAAACCCGATTGATTAATTTCCGCCAGAGTTTCCTGCAAACCCCGCTTAAATGTCTCTTTAAGCGCCTCACCCGGTGCAATCGTGTGCTCCAGCAGCAAGCCGGATTTGATCAGGTTGTCGTTTACCTGAAATAATTCGCTGGGCCACTCTGTTAACGGTTTTTGCTGATTGATCAAATCGGCAATGCAGTCTATGCGCGGGCGATCCAATCGCGTCAACGGATAACCATTGATCAAACCAGCCGGTCCTTGATCACACAATCCCGTACAAGAGGTGTTATCGAGGCTCACCACACCATCCTCACGGACGCTCCCGACGGCTACATTCAACTGCTTGGACAGATAATGAGTCAGCTCCTTTTTACCTGACATGTGATCCGTAATGGAATCACTGATCAGGAGTTCATAGTTGCCACGAGGGCTTAGATGAAGAAAACTGTAGAACTCAATAACACTAATAATACGGGTTCGGGGAATGTGCAATAACTCGACCAGCGCATCAATGGCTTCCTCGGGTACAAAATGATGAATAGCCTGGATTTCTCGAAGTATTTGCAGTAAATGCGTTGACTGATGATCGTATTTCTTTGCAAGATTCTGAATAGATTGTTTCATTTTTGGCCCAGTTCTAATGTTTTCTGGATGCTTACGACACTATTAATACCCTTATTGCAGAAACCTTGCAATAAGATTTTCAAGTGTAAATAGGATCATGTCAGCTTGCCGTCGGATAGACGGCAATAAATGTACAGTTGCAAAAGCATGCAAAACCATCTTAACGGATTTTGCACGCGATCAATATTCACAAAATACACGAAAGAAATGGCTAAGATGCAGGAACTGAATGCGGATTGCGGCAGGAAACTTTTTCGTGTCTGTTAAACTTTTCGCGGACAGTGCGAAACATCAGTTATTTAAGATAGATAAGGAACCATCGTTGATATTAATAGTGTAAGCCAGGCCAAAACCTGCAACATATCGGCCGCTTTTCGGGTATAAGGCAACTATGTGAAAATCCGATAACGAGCGTAGTAGCCTGACAATTTCGCCAAACTTATCCTGTAGCGCCAATAACTGCGTATTGTAATCCTGGTGATCGCGCTGAAGTTCCATGGCAATGCAATTGAATACCGCTCGCTCACGTGCAAACAGATTGCCCGATTCGGATTCAGGGCGAATAATCATCACTGAGGCCTGCGGGTTATTCAGCAAATTGGCGGTATGAGCGGCGAGTTCGCTGACAAGGATATAGAAACATCCGGACTGATCTCTTACATAGGGTGCGTAGCTAAGGTCAGGAACATTGGCTACTGAGGCTGTTGACAGCAGCAGTGTTTGCTGCGAAGCAATTAAGTTCCGTAAAGCCCTTGCCCTGTCGATCTGGTTTTCTTTTTCGTTCATTGTCAGTTTATCTTTCGTGTGTCGGGCACATGGGATTCTTATCTGACCCGAAGTTTTCAGTTCATGGGAAAAATACTGGCCATCTTTGATTGTTAATGACCTGAGAAGAAGAGGTTTTGATTAATGCTCTGCGGCGCAGAATATTGCATATTTTAAGGGGACCTCTAAAAATTGCACTTCGACAAGCTCAGTGCAGACGGTAGTCTTTTAAATCAGCGACTTATACGCTCGTGCTGCGCTTGTCGAAGCATGAGTGGATAATTATTAGAGGTTCCCTTAAGTGTTCTCCTTAGCAGCAAATGCATGCACCCAGACCAAGTGTTCGATATTCCAGGTCATGCCAGCATGCATTTTTATGATTATGTCCTTATAGGTTACAAGATCAGGAAACCCTTCAGCTTTGGCATGTTCATCAGTCATATCCCCTAAACTCTGACGCGTTAATTCGGTTATGACAAAAACCATGCCGTCCAGCGCAAATTCTTCTCCGGGCCAGCCATAAACGCCATCACGGCGCTGCTGGGTTTTTATGCCTGCTTTTGCAGCAGCTATCAGTTTTGGTTGAGTGAGTAAACGGTCGATCGAACAAGTTTTTTGAGGGTATGTATCCATTATAAATTTTTCTCAATTAAAAGAGGGGCCTGATAAATCGTCAATTTGCCTTCCGAAGAAAATTGTTTTTTTATTTGAAAGTTATCAATTAGCAAACGAATCGCCAGATCGACCAGAAATAAACCATCAAATCACGATCCACAGCGTTCGCGGCAACTTCACTACCTACTCAAAAACCTAATGCTACCTTTGAGCGATCTAAAGTTCCAGTTATATTCATAAACCGGAAACTCTGTCGCGTGAAGTATAATAGAATTAACATCCCTAGTATATGAGGAACCGCCGTGCACGTTACCTTGGTCCATGTTGAAGTCTACCCTGCTCATCGAGCAGAATTTATTGCAGCTACGCGGCTCAACCAGGAAGCATCCCTCCAGGAACCCGGAAACCGGCGTTTTGACGTGCTGCAATCACCCGATAACCCCGACCACTTCATTCTTTATGAAGCATATGTCTCTGCCGAGGCGGCGGCCGCCCATAAGCAAACAACCCACTATTTAACCTGGCGCGATACAGTGGCTTCGTGGATGGCGAAACCCCGGCAGGGCGTCCTATACGAAGGCCTTTTTCCGAAAGAGTAGAGCCGCATGCAATTGACCCAATTTTCCATATCGCGCTTGCCTCGCATTAGCTTTGGCAACGGTCGTATCAGTGATGTACCCGCGTTGGCATCAACTTATGGTCGTACTGCCTTGCTGATAACCGGTAAACAATCCTTTTGTGCGACTCCCCGCTGGCCGGCATTCATCCAGTTGCTGGAAGCGAAGGGTATATCGTGGCTGCACTTTACCGTCTCGGGTGAGCCATCCCCGACGCTGGTGGATGAGGCCGTGAGCCGGTTTCGTGGTGAAGCAATTGACGTGGTCATCGCCATTGGTGGCGGTAGTGTGCTCGATGCCGCCAAAGCGATAGCCGGATTGTTGCCGCACGGTAATTCGGTAATGGATCACCTTGAAGGTGTGGGCAAAAACATCGCTTACCATGGCCCCAGCACCCCTTTCATCGCCGTGCCCACTACAGCAGGGACCGGCAGCGAGGCAACAAAAAACTCGGTATTAAGTGTACAAGGCCGCGACGGCTTCAAGAAGTCCTTCCGTGATGAGTGTCTAATACCCGAATACGCTGTGATTGACCCCGAATTGTTAGCGACTTGCCCCCGCGAACTGGTGGCTGCCGATGGCATGGACGCATTTACTCAATTGCTGGAGTCCTATGTCTCAATCAAGGCTAACCCGTTTATTGACGCACTGGCCTGGAGCGGCATGTCAGCCGTTAAAGACGGGCTTTTTGCAGCCTGGGAAGGCAACGAACCGTCCGCAAGTCACGGGCGTGGCGCCATGGCCTACGCTGCCCTGCTTTCAGGCATCACCTTGGCTCAGGTAGGCTTAGGATCGGTACATGGTTTGGCTTCGCCATTGGGCGCTTATTTCCCCATTCCCCACGGCGTTGTCTGCGGCACGTTGGTAGCTACTGCTACCAAAGTCAACATCAAGGCAATGCAGGAACGCGAGCAGCACAATCCGGCTCTGGTTAAATACGCGCAAGTCGGAAGGTTATTGACTGGTCAAACTGAGGTTGATGATATAAGGGCTCACGCCTTGTTAATTGCTCTGCTGGCCGATTGGAGCGAACGACTGCAACTTCCCAGACTCCATAGCTATGGCATTTCCACAGAGGATTTCCCGTTGATCGTCGCGAATAGCCGAGGCAGTAGTATGCAAACCAACCCCATTGTGCTGACGGATGCCGAGATTAATGACATCCTAGTGCAGCGCCTTTAATTCTGTCGCCGTTGTTGCTACTGCCGGAATCGAAACAAGCAGATAGATCATGAGCATGGATGCTTTAAAGTAGAATTAGATCGCGCCAATCCGATCATAACGGATGGTGCCAATTGCCGGGTTTAGTGGTATTCATAGACATCAGTTCATCTGCAAACAAAAGCCGGACGTCATACCTCTAACTTATCCGGCTCTGGTGTGTAAACCGCTTGAATATTCAAAGATCCTATCTCTGCTCGTATTAGGTAGTCTTGATTGAGAGTTACCTATGCGGCGGTGGATAGCTTGAAAAACGGGGGTGTAATTTATCCATCCTCATTTTATGGGATTCAATTTTGACTTTTGGGTTAGTTAACCCCTTTGGATTTGAGAAAGTCGGCAAATGCCTTATCTGACCCGAGTATATGGTGTTGGAGCCAGTCTTGTAAAAAATGCATGGTTTCCATTGTGATATGGGCATTTCCGCTCTTTAGTTTATGCTGCAGATCAACAGCGGTATTGACTAGGTCAGCATGCTCATGCTTATGCTTTGCCGAGGCTGGGTAGTCATACTCCTGCATCAATTTTTCCTCCGTTTCAAAGTGGAATCCTGTGTACTGAACCACTCTATCGAGTACCTTACTCATGATGTCCTTGGCATCGCCTGCAACCATATGATTATGTAGGCCGTTAATAAGTTGAACAAGTTTTTGATGCTGTTCATCGATTTCTGTTATACCAACTGAAAGCTGGTCGCTCCAAGTGATTAAAGACATAGCAATATTACCTCTGTAATTATTGACAGAGACGGATAGAAACCTCAAACCGCTCTGACCTGTGTCGAGCTGCTGGCTCTAATGCTGAATACATTTATGGGAACCTCTAAAAATTGCACTTCGACAAGCTCTCGGCAACTGCTCCATGCGTCGCTTAAAGCGCCTACTGTCGGTGCTCTACCTCCTGGATCCATGCAGTCGAGTGCGAACGGGTGTTTAGTTAAATCAGCTGCTTATCCGTTCGTGCTGAGCTTGTCGAAGCATGAACGAATAATCTTTAGGGGTTCCCTTATTTGTATCGTTATACCAGGTTTGCCTCGGTTCGGCATGCATGCATTAATCCAGCCCCGACAAACCTTCCATGGCTACTTGAAAGCAATTTTTATGACTTGCGGGCTTTGATCCGCAAACAAAGGATATGCCAGGTCAATGAGTTATGTAGGAAATTAGAATTTTTTTATCCGCTGTCAGCTTGTTAAAAAACAAAAGTTAGACCAAACATTCTGGCCAACTTCTTTGTCATCAATTTTTATGATGACCATGATTAGTTATAGCATACC
This sequence comes from Methylococcaceae bacterium, assembly GCA_013140705.1. Taxonomy (GTDB): domain Bacteria; phylum Pseudomonadota; class Gammaproteobacteria; order Methylococcales; family Methylomonadaceae; genus JABFSH01. The sequence goes on along the minus strand of JABFSH010000028.1, from coordinate 32,858 downwards.
CACGAAAAAGGGTTCATGTTTTGCCGTTGATACGACACCCCGCACATCCATTGAACATAGGCGAGTGCATGAGAGATCATTGACTTAAAACCAGTGCCTTGAAGCGGCTAAAAAAATTGGACGTACCACTTTATCGGATTCGCATGGACGATTTCATTCAGACCAATCTTTACCCGTCGAAGATTGGTCTGGAGCTCACTTAAGTCCACGGACTGGTTATTTAACCCTGCCGATACAGCATCGACGTTGCATTGCGCAAATTGAATAAGTTGGGTATCAAGGAGCGGTTGTCGGGTGGAATTCACCAACTTTTCCTTTCCAGCCCCACCAACTTCCAAACTGTATTTTGTTATGAGAATTTCGTTTCAATGTAGTCTCGCGCCAAAACTCCAAATAGTTAAATGACTACGAGTATGCTTCTGTCATTTTAAAGACTTACCGTGCTCGCGATTTTCAAGTAACCGCAAAATGGCATAAGTCAGCCAGCCGATCACTACCAATCCAATGGTAAAAATACTGTAAGAGAGGGGCCAGGGTATCCCTTGCGTCATCATTGAGAATTCGGACATACCACCGATGCCAGCTAAAATATTGAGAGGCATAAAAACGACACTGACTACCGTCAAACGCTTGATGACCTTGTTCTGGTTGATATTGATGAAGCCCACGGAAGCATCCATCAGAAAGTTGATTTTGTCGAAAAGAAATGCAGTGTGTCCGTCCAACGATTCGATATCACGCAGAATCTGTTGGGAGTACTCCAGTTGGTCTTTTGCAAGAAACTTGCTACGCATCAGAAATGAAACAGCACGCCGCGTATCCATGACATTCCGGCGAATCCGCCCGTTCAGATCCTCTTCCTGAGCAATGTCATTCAATATACTGGCGGCTTCTTCATCGCTCATTTGTTTACTCAGAACATGATTGCCAACAACTTCCAACGCCAGATAAACATCTTCCAGGGCCCCGGCTGAATATTCGGCATTGGCGGCATAGAGATCGAGCAACATATCTCTTGAGCCAGAAACATAATTGTGTTGAGTTAAGGCGCGTAAACGCTGAAGCCGGAAAACCGGTAACTCTTCCTTGCGAATAGAAAACAAAATATCCTGATACAGGATAAAAGCGACAACGACGTTGCGTGACACGTCATCCTTGTCCAGCAAGAAATCCGAATGCAAGTGAATTTCACCATTTTCTTCCACATAAAACCGGGCGCTTGACTCCAGATCGCTCAATTTATCCGGGTCAGGAAATTCTATCCCGAAAATATCGCCAAGCCACTTTCGATCCTCAAATTTCGGTGCAACCAGATCTATCCAAATGGGTTTGGCCTCAATCAAATCTTGTGAAGAAGTTATTGAAATCTCCAGCAAACGACCCTCCTGCAAGGCAAACGCTTTGACCCGCGATTTTTCGACTTTGTAGGCCTGCCTGCCAAGCGTTTGCAGGATGGAAGTCGGGGCATCTCGGAGAACCGGTTGCTTATGGACATCATCCAGTTGCTCCCAGATAAGCAATTGATCGTCCGGTGGTAAATTTTCCAGAATATCGGTGATTTCCGCAGTTGTTAAATTATTCAGTATCTGCTGCAATTGCACCATGTGTTCTTTGTGAACCAGCGTTTCTACCAGATCATGGTGAGGCATATCCTGTTTATGTACTAAATCGGCAATCAATTTGTGCTTGAGCAGTATATCAAGCACATTATGCGGGCTATTAGTGTGTTTGTCGGCTGAGTCTTTTTGCATATCGGAATAGTCAGGTTTAGCAGATAAGCTGAGCAAATGAAAAAAAACCTGGCGGTTGAAGCTCAAGCAACACATCAAGGTACTCTATTTGCCGCAGTTTTTATAGCACCTGTTTACAACCCAGTACAGCTTACGACCGCCATTGATGGGTAGTTCCTTTCATCGTTGAAAAGCTTTTGGAGAATAGCTTGCCCAATTTTTGAAGGCAGGCCGGGTTGATCCGTCGCGACCCGCTTTATGATCGTATGTCTGACGAATGGATCGATAGTGAATTTAATGTGGGTATAAACAGAAAATGTTTTGTCGGCCTCAATTGACGATGGATATTTTCAACCTCCTCGACTTCCCGGTGCAGCAATTATGACGCAGTGTTTTGCAGGTATAAATTTCCCGATTCAGCTCAGGCTTAAGTGGGGGTTGTAAGACTCCCCGTCAAGGAAATCCACAATCCTACCCAAATAGTCAAATTGATTTAATCAATAAACTCTTGTTGACATCAATCGCCCTACGTATTTGTGAGGGTGATATAACTTATAACCTGGCCAGCAGTTCAGCTTTTTTAACACTGTACTCATCATCCGACAATATACCTTTTTCTTTCAGCTGGGCTAATTTCTCGATAGCGCTGAAAATATCGGATTCCTGATTTACCATTTGCGTAGTCACAGGGCTGGGCTGAATGTTGAAGTGGGTGGGTTGCGATTGAACCGGTGCATGCACCGGTTCATTGTCGATAGAAATGATGGGTAATGTTTTTACATCGACCAAGCCATATTGACTGGTAAAAGTTATAGAGCCACCTACTGACTGTTGTTGCGAAAAGCCACCAATCTGATGATCGAGTGTATCGTAAAGTGTCACATGCCCATTGACTTCGATCGCTAAGCGCCGAATGGTCGCAAAATAAGCATAACGCACGTTATTCTGAGCACCTGTACTGTTAGGAAATTGCAGTCCTGCGGGCCACCAGTTTCCTGAACTACCGGTCGCTGGCGGCACAAACAAGCTGACAGGACCCATAGGACCGGAACTATTTTGTTGTTGACCGCTGGTAGAAAAATTGTTTCCCCCGTTGCTTTGTTGCTGGGTGCCCTGGTTTTGTGACTGAAAATTGCCCTCTTGAATGAGGTTCGGTTGATTGGCAACCAGAGTAGAGAGTTCCTGACACAGTCCGGCGACACTGTTTTTCAAGTAATGATTGAACATGTCTCCCAGCATAATCATGCCACCTTTCATCCATTGGCCTGAGCCTCCAAATTCTCGATGATTAAACTGTGCCATAGAGCCGTTACCATTGATGACCGACTGCAGCATGCAGAATACGGCATCAGGGCTAAAGTTATAACGTTGTGCAAGATTGTTAATCAGTTGCTGGCCTTCAGGCGTAAGCTGTCTCATTGGAAAAGTCCGTTAATTGAATAGGGGGAAATTGAAAAAAATGTATCAAGGGCAAAAGAGTTATAGTTTGTCGCCTAGTTTGTATTTATGAGTTCAGTGTAAATGAACGGACAACCAAAAGCATTATTTAATCAAAACTAGGGAATCTACGTGTGTAAAACTGCTTCCAATATATGCCAGTATTATGACGATTTCAGCACGTAGCAACAAACCAATAATAAATAAAATGTATTTAAAACAATTAGATAAGCGGCAGGCATTGCATTTTAATTGCCCTGCGGCGTACTGATAATTTTTGGAAGCCGATTAACACTGTTGAATGCCCCATCCAGATTCATTAATCCTGCTGCCTCGATTAGTCATGCCTACGGATAGAACCGTAGCGATTAATGTTGTTAATCCCGACTTGTTCTCAAAAGGGCGATACTTCAGTGAAGTAACGTATTAATGGTGTTTCAACTGTTTCATTATGTTTCATTGATACATAATTATGTTTCAATGAAACATAATGAAACAGCAATAGCAAATCATAAACGCCTGGTGTCTGTAATAAAAATAAATATTAACAATACGTTACATGACAAATTTATTAATGGCACACGCTTTGCTTTATATTCAGTCTATAAAAGGTACATTTCGATAGTCAATAACCAGTAACAACGAGGAGAAACAACATGCTATTTAAACAACTATTTGACCAGGAAACCTGGACTTACACTTACCTGATTGCTGATCCTGTCAACAAAGAAGCCATGTTGATTGATCCCGTCAACACCCATATTGACAGTTATCTGTCCATGCTGGCAGATATGGGATTGAAACTTATCTATACCCTGGAAACCCATGTCCATGCCGACCACATCACCGCCAGCGGCTTGTTGCGGCAAAAGCTGGGAGCACAAACCGGCGTGAGCGCTCTTTGCGGTGCGGAAACGGCGGATTTTCAGATTCAGGATGGCGACGTTTTTTCCTTTACCAATGACGAACAGATCAAGGTTATCGCCACCCCAGGACATACCAAAGGCAGCATTTCCTTTTTGTGGCGAGACCGTGTATTTACCGGCGACTCTTTGTTTATTGGCGGCTGCGGACGTACCGATTTTCAAGGCGGGGATGCCGGCGCTCAGTACGACAGTATTACCCAACGCTTATTCACTCTGCCCGATGATACCCTGGTTTATCCTGGCCACGATTACCAACAGCGCTGGGTCAGCAATGTCATGCAGGAACGCACGACAAATCCAAGACTGGCGGGTAAATCGCGGGAACAATTTATCGAAATCATGAATAACCTGAACCTTCCGAAGCCTAAATTGATCGATGAGGCAGTACCCGCCAACCGTTTTTGCGGACTGGAAGAAAACCAACGCCAGGATGCCATCGCGCAACGGGAAACAGTTCGAGAAAGCACAAAAACAGGAGATGCACCCATTGTTAACTGCGGCGGCGACATGCCAAAGACCGGCGGTATGTCGGTGCAAGACATGGTCGCGGCGGCTAAACAACACATTACCGAAATTAATGTGGCAAAAGCCAGGCAATTGATTGCTGAAGGCAACCTGACCGTTATCGACACCCGCGAGGAAAACGAGTATACGGCCGGCCATCTTGATCAAGCTGTGCTATTACCCCGCGGCGTGCTCGAATTTAAGATAGGCAATATGCCTGAATTAGCCAATAAATCAAAAGCTGTACTGATTTACTGCCGCACAGGGGGGCGTTCAGCAATGGCAGCCCAAACCATGAAAACATTAGGTTATACGAATGTGCTCTCCATGGCTGGCGGCTATGAAGCGTGGCAGAAAGCTGTTTAACAGCATTCCGAAGCGTGTTGAGCGTTTGCTGGGCTGACCCAACGCTCAACACCCGTACAACAGGAAATCTATTTAATTAACTCGCTTACTTCTACTTTGTCAGATTGCCTGATAATTTTTTTAAAGCCCGTCTTTCCGGCATGGATGGCAGGACCCGTTAGAGCGCGAAGCGAATCCAGGTGCTACGGCTGGATTCGAGCTTGCCATCCACTCGCTTCCAGGCGAGTATGACGAGCTCGTGAAAATCTGACAAAGTAGAATTACAAAATAAAAAATAATATCACTTGGAGGAGAAAACATGTCACAACAACACCATACACTCTTGATCGTCGGCGGCGGTGCTGCCGGCGTTTCGGTTGCCAATAATATGCGTCGGCAAAATGCCGATATCGATATTGCGATTATCGAGCCGTCTGAAAAACATTATTATCAACCCGGCTTCACCATTATTGGCGGTGGTGCCTACACCTTAAAACAAACGACTCGAAAAGAAGCCGATTTAATTCATCCGACCGTTAAATGGATTAAAGAGTATGCCGAAAGCTTTCAACCGGAAAACAACACGGTCACCTTACGTTCAGGTGACGTTATCGGCTACGATTACCTGGTGGTCTGCCCAGGCTTACAACTGGATTGGGATAAAATTAAAGGACTAAAAGAAACACTCTGCAAAAACAATGTCTGCAGCAATTATTCGCCAGACACGGCCGAATATACTTGGGCCTGTATCCAGCAAACCAAATCCGGCACAGCATTGTTTACCCAACCCCCGATGCCCATTAAATGTGCCGGCGCCCCCCAAAAAATCATGTATCTGGCCGCAGACCGCTTTCGGAAATCGGGTATTTTAAAAGATATTCACGTGGAGTTTTGTAACGCCGGTCCTGCAATATTCGGTATCCCGTTTTTTGCCAAGGCTTTAATGAAGGTGGTAGCCGGTTACGGCATTAAAACCAGTTTCAATCATAACCTGGTGGCGATTGATGGACCCGCCAAAACCGCGACGTTTGAAAAAACAGATAGTGACGGTAACAAAACCCAAGTTGTGAAAACCTTTGATATGATCCATGTGACACCGCCTCAAAGTGCCCCTGATTTCATCAAAAAAAGTCCATTAGCCAATGCCGCCGGCTGGGTCGATGTGCATGAAAGAACCTTGCAGCACAATGCATACGCCAATATCTTCGGCCTGGGTGACGCTACTTCAACCCCGAATGCCAAAACCGCTGCAGCCGTCAGAAAGCAGGTGCCGATTGTCGTCGACAATATTTTGCATCTCATCAAAAATATAACCATCGAAGAGAAATATGACGGTTATGGCTCGTGTCCGTTAACGACGTCATTGAGTACGGTTATGTTGGCGGAGTTTGCCTATGGCGGCAAGGTAACCCCCTCATTTCCATTGTTGGACCCAAGAAAAAATCTGTTTATCTGGTGGATAGGCAAAAAAATGGGTTTTCCGTGGCTGTACTGGCACATTATGATCAAAGGCTATCGCATAGATTTTCCACATCTGGAATCCTACGCCAAACGCTTTATGAAAGACGAAAGCTGAAAATGGATTGACGTTAAGGTGTGCCTGCTGGACACCTTTAAATTTAAGCCCGTACCTTTTTCAATCGCAACAACCAAGACCATGACTGAATCCACCAAGACGGAGTTACCCGTAACCAAGTGCTTGCCAATCATCGCCTGGCTAAAATCCTATAGCCGTCAGGATTTTAACGGTGACGTATTTGCAGGAATCATTACGGCGATTTTACTGGTTCCACAAGCGATAGCCTATGCGGTATTGGCAGGATTGCCGCCGGAACTGGGCTTGTACGCGAGTATTTTACCGCCAATGGTTTATGCCGTATTAGGTACAAGCAGAACGTTATCGGTAGGTCCGGCTTCCATAGCAGCCATAATGATTGCCAGTGCGTTAGGTGCGCCTGAGATTCAAGCGTTGGGTGACTCCGTACACAGTGCCTTGATATTATCGGCAGAAAGCGGTTTGATTCTGTTGTTGATGGCATTGTTACGCATGGGTGGACTAGTGAATTTTATCAGTCATCCGGTCTTGACAGGATTTACCAGCGGCGCGTCACTGTTGATTATCGCAAGCCAAATACCGCAAATTGCCGGCTTAAAAAGTCCCGAGTGTGGATTGAGCTTTGCCTGTTACGGCCGTTATGTCCAAGGCTTTAATTCTGTGACATTGGCCATGGGTTTGGCATCCATAGGCTTATTAATCCTGTTTGGCAAATTGCTGCCGTCATTACTCAAAAAAATGGGCCTCTCGCTTTCTGTCGTCACTGCCATCAGCAAATGCGGGCCATTACTGTCGGTTTTATTGGGCACAACGGTAGTAAGTTATTTTAATCTGCAAGCAAACCACCACATTGCGGTCATAGGACAGGTACCAGGTGGTTTTCCGGTATTAAGTTTTGACTTTACCGGTATTGAAAGATGGCAGCTATTATTACCCAGCGCTGCGTTTATTGCGTTAATAGCTTATGTGGAAAGTGTCGCCATTGCGAAAGTAACAGCGAACCTGAGGGGTGAAAAAATTGTACCCAACCAGGAACTGATCGCGTTGGGGGCGGCGAATCTGGCGACGGCATTTTCCGGCGGCATGCCGGTTGCCGGCGGCTTTAGCCGAACCATGGTGAATTTTGCCGCCGGTGCCCGGACGCAAATGGCGATGTTGATTGCCGCCGGATTGCTGGCTATAGCAGTCGTTTTTTTAACGCGCTGGTTTGAAACGATCCCCAAAGCCGTATTGGCCGCCATCATTTTAGTCGCCATCATCCCCTTGGTGCGGATAAAAAACATAGTGCACACCTGGCAGTATGATCGGGGTGATGGTCTTGCAGAGCTGGTTACGTTGTTGGGAGTTATTGTCTTAGGCATTGAAGAAGGCATCACATTAGGAATTCTGCTGACCATCGCCCGCCATTTACGTAAATCCAGTCAACCGCATATTGCCGTGGTGGGGCGTATTCCGGGTACCGAGCAGTTTCGAAATATCAAGCGTCATCACGTAGAAACCTGGCGGCACTTATTATTGCTTCGTATTGACGAAAGTATCACCTTTACCAATATCAATTACATTGAAGACTTCCTTGCCGCCGAATTGCGGCGGCAACCGGCTATTAAACACGTCGTCCTCATTTTTACTTCTGTCAGCGATATCGATACCACGGCCTTGGAAGCCTTGGAAAACTTGAATCATACGCTGCAAGCGTCAGGTAAAACCTTGAATCTCTCAGAAGCAAAAGGTCCGATTATGGATAAGCTGGAAAAGACCGATTTTATTGCCCAATTAAAACCCGGCAAAGTCTTTTTTCGCAATACCGATGCGGTCAGAGAATTGAGCTAAATGCGGACTATTTTAAATAGCTTATAAAAATCGGTAATTTTTGACACTCAGCCCGGACAAAAAATCATGTTAAAAAAATTAATGTTAACTCTCAGTCTCCTTTTTGTATTGGGAAGTTCCCCGCTTACTCAGGCGTCTACCCTTTACAACACCGATTTTAAAGGGTTTGATTTTTTTTCGAGCAGAGTCACTGTTTTTGATAGCCAATCGCATTGGCCGCAGGCATTACTCGTGAAAACCGGCGTTCCTTATGATGAATCGAAAGATCCTACTCTGCGTCGAGGCACAGAAAACTGGGAAGAGTCCCAGTGGAGTTTTTATGTCGTACCGGCTTTGTTCATCGGTGTCATCGCTCTCATTCTATTTTTCAATAGAAAATAATTTTGTTGCGGCCTATTAACCATTCACGGGTTAATAGCACTGAATTTATAGCTTTTAAGGTTGATAGTTAATGCGTGTTAAAAATGGAATCCTTCTAGTGCACCAAAAGCCACTCAAACAAACGCATTCGTCCTCGTATAGCCGAGAAATAATGATAGCTTTACTGGTTAAATTTCTTTTATTAGGCGGGTTGTGGTGGCTATTTTTTGCCGGACATAAGCAACCTGTTGATGAAGCCATTATTGCCGGCAAACTTTTCGGTGAACAGCGGACTTTCACGCATTCTCAAACCCCTCAGGAGAGGCACTCATGATCACCCAAGAAGTTGTGGAGCTTTCGCGGCTCCAGTTTGCGCTGACGGCGCTTTATCATTTTTTGTTTGTACCGCTAACGCTGGGCTTGTCGTTTTTACTGGCCATTATGGAGTCCGTGTACGTGATGTCCAACCGGCCTATCTATAAGGACATGACGCGGTTCTGGGGCAAACTGTTCGGCATCAATTTCGCGATGGGCGTCACCACCGGCATCACCATGGAATTTCAGTTCGGTACCAATTGGGCCTATTATTCCCATTATGTGGGCGATATTTTCGGACTGCCTCTAGCGATAGAAGGCATGATGGCATTCTTTCTGGAATCGACTTTCGTGGGTTTATTTTTCTTCGGCTGGGAGCGCCTGAGTAAATTACAGCATTTGGGTGTTACGTGGCTGCTGGCACTAGGTACGAGTTTGTCCGCATTATGGATATTGATCGCCAACGGCTGGATGCAGCATCCGGTCGGTGCCGAATTCAATTACGAAACCATGCGTATGGAACTGACCAGCTTTTCCGAACTGTTTTTTAACCCCGTCGCTCAGGTTAAATTTGTGCACACGGTGGCGGCCGGTTATGTCACAGGCTCGATGTTTGTACTCGGCATCAGCGCTTACTATCTGCTAAATAATAGAGATGTCGCCTTTGCCAGGCGTTCATTCAGAATTGCCTCCGGCTTCGGCTTGGCGGCGGTGTTATCGGTCATCGTACTCGGTGACGAAAGCGGCTATACCATCGGTGAAGTACAACGCGCTAAACTGGCGACTATCGAAGCCGAATGGGAAACGGAAGCAGCGCCCGCTTCGTTTACTTTATTTGGTTTTCCGGATGAAGACACCATGACGACCCACTATGCGATCAAAATTCCCTGGGTCATGGGCCTGATTGCCACCCGCTCCATCGACGAAAAGGTCGACGGCATTAAGGAAATCCGTGAACGCAAGCATCAGCGGATAGAAAGTGGCATGATCGCTTATGAAAACTTGCAACTTTTGCGGCAGGATAAAACCAATACAGCGGCAAAATCGGTTTTTGAACTTCATAAAAACGACCTCGGACATGGATTGCTGCTGAAAAAATACACGGAAAACGTTGTTGATGCCACGCCCGAACAAATCGCAGCGGCGGTGCATGATTCCATCCCCCGAGTGGCACCGATGTTTTGGACTTTTCGCGGCATGGTATTTTGCGGCGTGGCGATGCTGTTTATTTTCGCGGCATCTTTCTACTTCAACGCCAAACGCACCGCTCATAAGCAACGCTGGCTGCTGCGCCTGGCATTTTATGGTATTCCCCTGCCCTGGATCGCCAGCGAACTGGGTTGGGTCGTCGCCGAATACGGCCGTCAACCCTGGACCATCGCCAATATTTTGCCGACCCATTTGAGCACGTCCAGTGTGGATGCCGGGCAGTTATATTTAAGTCTGGCGGGCTTCTTCGTGTTCTACACCGTGTTGCTCGGGATTGAGTTATTTTTAATGATCAAGTATATACGTCTGGGTCCGAGCAGTTTGCATACCGGCCGCTATCATTTTGAACAAGAAGAGGGATTGAGTCATGTTTGACTACGAAACACTGCGCATTATTTGGTGGGCGATACTGGTATTTCTGATTTGCGGATTTGCCGTCCTGGACGGCTTTGATCTGGGGATCGGACTTTTGTTGCCCTTTCTCGGCAAAACCGACGATGAACGGCGCGTGATGCTGAATACGGTCGGACCGACCTGGGAGGGCAGCCAAACCTGGCTGGTCACACTGGGCGGAATTTCGTTCGGCGCCTGGTCGCTGGTGTACGCCACCTTGTTTTCCGGGCTTTATACCGGTATGTTGGTGCTATTATTTGGCTTATTTTTACGACCGGTCGGCTTCGATTATCGCAGCAAACTGGCTAATCCGCGCTGGCGTTCCGCCTGGGATTGGGCGTTATTTGCAGGCGGCGCGGTACCTGCCGTCGTGTTAAGTCTCGCCGCAGGCAATCTGATTATAGGTTTGCCCTTTAAACTAGACGCGGATTTACGTTCCATTTACACCGGCGGTTTCTGGGAGTTATTTCAACCCTTTGCCTTGCTTTGTGTCATAGTCGGCGTCTCGTTGTTATGTCTGCATGGCGCCGTATTTCTGCACTGGCGAACCGAGGCGGCTTTGGCACAACGGGCACGGTGCGTGATACTATGGAGCAGCCTGATTTTTACGGCAAGTTTCATCGCTGCGGGTCTGTGGATTGCCTTCGGCGTCGACGGTTATCGGATTACGTCGGTGATCGATACAGGGCACATTGCCAACCCACTCGCAAAAACCGTAGAAAAAACCTCTGGCCTTTGGTTAGCTAACTACGGGCACTATCCTGTGTTGCTTGTGTCGCCAGTGCTGGCCATCGTCGGTGCCTGGCTAGTTATATTGTTGTCGGCTAAACGGTATCTCGGCTCTGCTTTTTTGATGAGCAGTTTAGTCGTTATCAGCGTTATTGTGACGGCGGGAGGTTCGCTATTTCCGTTCATCATCCCCTCCAGTATCGCGCCCTCCAGCAGCCTGACAGTATGGGATGCCAGCGCCAGCCGCTACACATTGCATTTATTATTCTTCGCAACCGTTGTTTTAATGCCCATTGTCCTCGCCTATACCCTCTGGGTTTACCGCGTCATGCGCGGCAAAATAACAGTGGACGATATTCAGAAAAATCAGCACGTCTTATATTAAAAATCAAGGAGAAATAAACATGTGGTATTTCGCGTGGATTTTAGGGGTCGGCCTGGCCTGTGCGTTGGCCATCATAAATGCCTTATGGCTGGAAATAAACGATGAACCGGATAGTTAATACCGGATCAGTTTAATGCTACTTTGTTAGAGTAGCTTGGTTATTCAGAAAGGCAGAATCAGTGTGTAATAAGTTATTGTTTTATATAAGTTACTTATAATGCTGTCGTGGAAGTTTTGAACCATGCTCTTACATGCTCTCTAAGAGTTTCCATAGGCGCTCAGTGCGCATTTTGCCACGTTTCATCATTTTTCGTGTCGTCCACGCACGGCTCCACATCAACGTTTGAAGGCTATATGCGCGGATTGGCAAGGTTACCCGTTTATAGCGGATGGGCATTGCGATCAAATGAATTATCTTCAAGACCCAGAACCCCGGTTGCTTGAATGGGCTGGACGGGGTGGAAAACCCGTCTCGTCAGCCTCACTGCGCTTCACCGCGCGTTGATCGATGGGCAGCGGCACAAACCACCGGAGGCTTGGCGGCGTCTGACCCTGCGGGAAGGCAAAAAAGGCTGGTTGGTAGCCGGTTAGCTGCATACCCTGATTGGGGTCTGGGATGGCGAGGAAGACAAAGCGCGCTGCTGGCATCTCTTGGTGCGCCGAGAAGTCGATGCGGAGGCTATAGCGCCCTACTGCTTATCCAATCAATGTACCGCTGGATTACAGCCTGGCAGGAACTTGCGAGGGTACAGGCGCAACACTTCTTCATTGAGCACAGCTTTCGAGAGGCGAAAAGCGAATGGGGCAAGGCTGACTACCCAGTTCGCTGCTGGGATGCCTGGCATCACCACATGGCCATGGGCATGCTGGGAACACTTTCTGGTTAAGCAGAAAATTGCAGGGCGGCAACAGTGGCCCCTGTTGTCCTTCAACGACTTGGTGCGGTGCTGGAGCATCTGCACCTACGTCGGCAGTTCACCGCTGAAGAATTGGCGGACACCATCCGCAAACGGCAGGATCTGCGGCAAAAGCCAAAGAATATCATGCAAGACGGTCTCAGATAGCGCTGGAATGAATCTGACAAAGTAGAATTAATTCACATTAAAATGTATTCTAAACCGCATAGAAAATCAGGTATTAAAGCTCATTCAGTATTGACAACTAGATTTTAAAAGACGTATGTTAACCAGAATTAGGTAATATCTTGTATGAACTTTATAAGTCCAGACCACCGGTGTGCCATATGAATACAGTCGTCACATTCCTGCCACAAAAATACGACCTGGTGTGGGCGTCATATGCTGAACTAAGGGCCAACCAATCGTCCAATCCCCCTTAACTGGCGTCTTACCTGGAGATTTGCGGCTTTGATCGTCGTTGAAAGTCTATCTATTGGTGTGGTTTCGCTATTTACGCGTCTATTTGTTCCTTCGATAACCGTCGCGTTCGCTTTAACAATGCACTGCTTCTATTCCGAAACCGGGGTGCGACTTACTGAGTCGGGGTTTGACAACAAATTGGATGGGACGCCTCCGCACAGTGCTAGCCGGCGCCGCTCAACGGCACGTTATGTGTCGCATGTTAATTGATGTTTCCGCGGAAGTATATTTTAAGTATATGAGGTCAAACTAATGCCTGACATGATTCTTCTGGGTACTCGCAAGGGTACGGTGATATTTGATCGTTCGAATTCTACCTGGCATCCTCGACCCATCGAACATGCCGGTATTCCGGTATGTTACGCAGCCCGTGATCCGCGTGATGGTACGCTATGGGCTAGCCTGGATCATGGTCACTGGGGACCCAAGCTGTCGCGTTCACGCGATGGGGGTAAGACATGGGAGGATGTGCTGTCTTTAAAGTACCCGGATGGCGCACGTTATATTGTCAAGTACCTACCTACACCGGATTTCGATCCAGAAGCCCCTGTGGGGCAGCCTGAATATAAGGAAGCTACCGTATTCAAGATCTGGAGTCTTGCGTTTGGCAACGATGAGCAACATGGCAGGCTGTATGCGGGTACGATCCCTGGCGGTTTGTTCGTTAGCGATAATGGCGGCGACAGTTGGGAACTCAACCGGCCATTATGGAATCATGAAAGTCGTGGTGGCGATCTGTTCGCCGGTGAGGCGACCAGTGAGAACCGCTGGTTTGGCACACCGGCGAGTATAGATTATGGCGTGTTCGAACCGGGCATCCACTCAATCGTGCTCGACCCGCGCGATTCGAATCATATCCTCATTGCGGTTTCGTCAGCCGGAGTGCTGGAGACCATCGATGGCGGTCAAACCTGGAATAGCCGTAACCGGGGTATGTTGAATGACTATATGCCGAATCCGGAATCCGAGTGGGGGCACGATCCGCATTTTGTGACGGGTTGCCGAGGGCTACCGGATCATCTCTGGCAGCAGAACCACTGCGGTGTGTTTTACAGCAATGATGGGGGACAGAACTGGCTTAAGGTTAGTATGCCTGATGCCGGTGTACATTTCGGTTTTCCTATTGCAGTTGATGCTCATGACGGGCGTACCGCATGGGTTGTGCCCGCACGTGCAGACTCTCATCGCATGGCGATTGACGGTGGTCTGTGTGTTGCGCGGACGACAGATGGTGGACAGTCCTGGCAATCTTTTCGCAGCGGTCTGCCGCAGAAAAATGCATACGACATCGTCCTGAGGCATGGACTGGATGTAGCAGGCGATTGTCTATGTTTCGGTACTACAACAGGCAACGTTTACCTGTCACAAGATCGCGGTGAAACCTGGCACTGCCTGGGTAACAATTTTCCACCGGTCTATTCGGTGCGATTTGGCTAAATGACATGCCTACGGTAAAAATGACTCAACATCTTTACCGGTTCTTCCCGGTACTCGAGAACCGTACAATTACGGTGCAGGCTGATTCGGTCGCTGAGATCTTAAGTGCGATCAACGAGATCGCTCCCGGGTTCACAGATTACGTGCTGGACGAACGCGGTGCGCTACGCAGGCATGTCAATCTCTGTATTAATAACACCATACTGATCGATAGAAAGACACTGTCAGATCGTGTTCCAGATGATGGAACTGTATACATCTTCCAGGCACTGAGCGGAGGTTAGGTACTCATGTAAATAGTTAAGGCTGAAAATATTTTCCTGATTACCCATAAAACTCTCAGCTGTCTTCAGCAACCGCATGGGCATAGGCTGCGTTCTGGCGGCAACGTAACAAAATCGGGACAGCATACCTTCAAGAACAAACCTTCGATTGAAGCGATAACAAAACTCTGCCAAATAGTGTGAAGGTGTTTGTAATGAATAGCGTGATACGCGCCGTTAATCGACCTTTTCACATTGCTTATCATGGTATTGACAAACTAAAGGCCACCAGTGAAAAACATTCAGGACCACCTCCAGTGACGATATCCACATGTTGACAACCGGACTCGGAAACAGCAGTAAAACAGGCCTGTTCATCCGAGACCACGAGGCTATCGGCGCCAAGATGGCACTTTGCCCACTTCGCGTTCTCTTTGGAGCGAAAACCGTTGACTACATTCATATTTATAGCAATCCGGTGGCCCTTTTCGTTGACTGCCCCCTTGTATCTTTGAAAAACTCTTTGGCATGGCATCAGGTGACGCCGAAGTTGCTAGTCTAGGCCTCGGTGGTTTACAAGGCTTGGAGGGCTGCTACGTCACTTACTGCAAGCCGAGGCCGAACATCCAGATCAGCAGGTTGGGTTTATTTTGCGCCAAACGGCGTAAGTTGCTGATAGTTCACTTATTGTGTGGTGCGATCTTGTTTTTGATTCTAGCTCAATCGCACCCGCCAGTCATAAAGTCTAATTCGGAAATGAAAGTCTTTATGTCTGTAGAACCCATATTTTCCCCATAGATCGATTTATTGAACATGAATCAATGGTATGAAGTTTATTGAGCCGCCAGAGGATGGCTATTTACTTGATTTGAGAATATCTCTAATTTCAGTTAACAGTAATTCCTCTTTGCTCGGCTCAGGTGCGGCTGCTGGCGTGGCCTCCTCTGCCTTTTTCAATTTGTTGATCAATTTTATGACAAGAAAAATTGCAACAGCAATAATCGTAAAATCAACCATTGTTTGAATAAAGTTGCCATATTTCAAGGTCACGGCCGGCACGTCCCCTGAGGCTTCTTTAATAGTGAATGCCAGCTTGGTAAAGTCGACACCACCGACCAGTACGCCGATGGGTGGCATGATGACATCAGCTACGAACGAAGAAACGATTTTGCCAAAAGCCGCGCCGATGATAATCCCGACGGACATGTCAATCACATTGCCCTTTATCGCAAAATCTTTAAATTCTTGTAATATACGCATATAAATCTCCGTTGTTTAATTGGCCATTAACAGGTGTATAAACCATGTTATTAAAGCGGCAATGCTATTAATACAATTTGCCAGGATTTAAAAAAACCATCTTGCTGCCTCATATGAAGTTAACGCTTTTTGACTAAATTTTCAATCAATTCATTACCTGTTTTATTGCAATGAAGAGCGAAGAGTACATGCGCAAGGCCATCGAGCAGGCTCTAAAAGTTCCCGAGTTTCCGTTTGGCGCTATTATGGTTCGGCGTGCTACCGGTGTGATTATTGCCGAAGGCTATAATCAGTCTTCCCTAAATCCGACGTTTCATGGCGAAATGGTGGCAATTAATCGTTGCGCAGAATTGTACCGTCCTGAAGACTGGAGTGAATATGATTTGTACACAACGGCAGAGCCTTGTCCGATGTGTCAAAGCGCTATCGAATGGGCTGGGATTGCCACGGTTTTCTATGGGACCTCCATGATCTTTTTACAGCAACAGCAATGGAGGCAAATCACTATTCGGGCTGAGGAAGTAATAGCGCAAACATCCTTTCGACGCACCCGAATCATCGGCGGCATCTTAGAGACTGAGTGCAATGCATTATTTGAGCGGGCGCCAAGAGGGCCCTATCATAAACATGCATACCTCTAATGCCGGGCACGAGGATAAGCATCTCTGCAGTTATAATGGAAAGTAACTGCCTTTTGTCATAAAAAGGTAACATGGGGTTTGTTACAATGCAGAGATTTATTAATTCATCATTAAATTATGTCCAAGTTAAATATTCTCGTTGTTGAAGATGAAGAGGCGATCAGAGGTATGTTGATGATGGTGCTTGATCAGGCAGGTTTTTCAGCGGTTGCGGCTGCAGATGCAGAGGAGGCTCAGAAGTCCTTGGATGAGGTATTTCCGGATTTGATTTTGCTGGACTGGATGCTGCCTGGGATTAGCGGTGTCGAATGGGCCAGGCGTTTAAAAAAAGAAGCCATTTTCAAGGAGTTGCCGATTATTTTGTTGACTGCGCGAGGTGAGGAGGAAGACAAGGTCAAAGGTTTTGAAATCGGTGCCGATGATTACATCACCAAGCCTTTTTCCCCCAAGGAATTGATTGCTCGCATTCGTGCCGTTTTGCGCAGAAGTGGAAAATTACAGGATTCCGCGCAGATTAATCTGGGCGACTTGATCCTGGATACCGAGAAGCATCGATTAAGCATAGGGGATAAGCAACTGGAAGTGAGTCCTACCGAATTTCGCCTCATGCAGTTTTTTATGACCCACCCGGATAAAGTTTATAGCCGCAGTCAATTATTGGATCAGGTCTGGGGGCGTAGTGTCTACATTGAGGAGCGCACCATTGATGTTCATATACGCCGATTGAGAAAGATTCTTGGTGAGTACGGTCGAGAGGATCTGGTACAGACGGTGCGTGGTTTCGGATATCGATTTTCCTTACTTGATTAAGTGCTTATGGGTGTTTGGCAAAGAGAAATAAAAATACTATTGCTTTGGCTGTTGGTGATTTCCATTTTGGGTGTTATCACCGGTTTGTTTTTGCCGTTATTGTTTTTGCTAACATTAGGATTGCTTATTCGGCAGGTTATTCAGGTCACCCGATTTGAAAGTTGGGTCAGTATGGGTGGAAAAAGTCGTTATCCAAAAACGAAAGGGATTTGGGAAGAGATCTATTACCATGTCTATCGCATAAAAAAGAACGAAAAACGCCGAAAAAAGAAACTCAGCAAAATCATAGACCAGTTTCGGCAGTCCACCGAAGCGTTACCGGATGCCGCTGTGGTTCTGGGAGCTAATGATGAAATTGAATGGGCTAATAAAGCGGCTCGAGAGGTGCTGGGGTTGCAGCAATCCGATAAAGGTCAGCGCATTCCAAATCTGATTCGTTTTCCGGAGTTCATTCGTTATCTCAGAGTGGGTGATTATAACGAATCCGTTACGCTGCCTTCTCCGGTTAATAACCGAATTATTCTGTCTGTGCGCATTATTGCTTACGGTCCAGGATTACGGTTGTTGCTGGCGCAAGATGTGACTCAACTGAAAAAAATGGAAAGAATGCGTAAGGATTTCGTCGCCAATGTGTCTCATGAGCTCAGAACGCCTTTAACTGTGCTAAAGGGTTATCTGGAAACATTGTCGGATATGGACAATGGCGATTCGCCGCTGTTAACTGGATCAGTCCAGCAAATGCAGGGTCAGACTGAGCGCATGCAGCATCTGGTTGATGATTTGTTGTTATTGACACACTTGGAAACGAATCAAAGAAAATCGGAGTGCGTTGATGTCCCGGCATTATTGAGCCAAATATGCAATGAAGGTGATGTATTACAACATGTTTACAAGGGAAGAATTCAATTAACGCTGGAAATTGATTCGCATATCTTCGGAGAAGCGCATGAGCTGCGTAGCGCTTTCACCAATTTACTGGGGAATGCACTTAAATATTCGCCGGATAATTCTGTCGTAAAAGTGCGATGGTATCGGTCTGAAAGCTCGATATTACTGGAAGTTGAAGATCAGGGCGAAGGGATTGGGCCGGCCGACATTCCAAGAGTGACGGAGCGATTTTACCGGGTTGAAGTCAAGCGCAGCAAGAAAGTGATGGGAACAGGACTTGGCTTGGCGATTGTTAAGCATGTGTTAATGCGTCATGATGCAGTTTTGAATATTTCCAGTGAACTCGGCAAAGGCAGTTGTTTTCGTTGCTGTTTTCCGCTCTCAAGACAATGTGGCTGAGTTGAAGTTGTTTTGTGCTGCGCCGCTAAAAGCGCAGCGTTAATGCAGATGCTTATTGCTTGGCGGTTAGTGATGGCAGCCTTCGCCATGAATGTGGCCATGTGCTTTTTCATCAGCAGTAGCAGGCCTTATAGCAACAACTTCCACATCAAATGTAAGAGCTTGTCCTGCTAAGGGATGATTGCCGTCAATGGTGATATTGTCGCCGTCAATGGCTGTCACGGTTACCACGCCGGTTCCGTAATTGACATCAGCATGAAATTGCATGCCTATTTCGATGCTATCAATTCCTTCAAACATGGATCTGGGGATTACCTGAATCATTTCATCGGTAAATTCACCATAGGCATCTGTCGCTGCAATACGGACATTGAAATTATCTCCAACAACTTTGCCTGATAGCGCGCTTTCCAGTCCGGAAATGATATTTCCACCGCCATGGAGATACTCTAAAGCATCTTTGCCGATTGAGCTATCCAATACTTCACCATTATCATTCGTGAGTGTATAGTGAATAGAAACTGCAGTATTGTCAGACACTTGCATGATAAAACCTTTTTGGTAATTTAAAAAGGGCCTATGATATAGATTAAAAGCGATTTTGTCTGAAAATTTAATTCTGCGTTATCGGATTACGTGATTACCTTTTTTAGGGCTATCTACCTGCATACTTATTTGATACGCTTTTTCTTTCCAGCTTGAGGTTTAGAGGCCGGAAATAATTGGTGAACTATCTCATTGCTATTTCTCATATTCAATGGAACTTACATACCAGGTGAATACTCCAGCTTCGGTTTTTACTATAATCTCATCAGCGGTCTCTTTTTTTAATAAGGCACGAGCCATCGGCGAATCGATGGAGATATAATCTTTCTGTTCAAAGATTTCGTCATATCCGGCAATCCGAAACCGCTTTATCTCACCAGTGTCATTTTCTACCTCTACCCAAGCGCCAAAAAACACTTTGTCCTCTTGATCAGGATGGTAATCGACAATTTTAAGGCAGTCCAAGCGTTTTTGTAGGTATCTGACACGCCTATCAATTTCCCGCAATTTTTTTTTGTTGTACTGGTAATCAGCGTTTTCGCTACGGTCACCGAGGCTCGCAGCCCAGGCCACCATTTTTGTCACTTCAGGGCGCTCGACACGCCATAAATGATCCAATTCCTTCTGAAGTCTTTCATAACCTTGTCTTGTAACTAACGGTGTATTCATAGGGTTTCAACCATAACATGTTATCTGGACTTGGCCGTCAGGTCTTTTAATCTAGTGTAATGCCCCAGCATAAATTTATGAATGTTAAAAGTGGTTTCAATGAAGCTGCCAAAGATTAATCAGGGGGGGAGGCTCTCTTGACATTTGAATGTCCCTTTTAAGCCTGAATTTGCCAAGGTTAATGACCTTACTCAAAAAGCCTTAAGATGAAAGCTAAGGTTAACGGAAGGCGATATAGCACTGTAGATATAAAAAATACGATGATTGCGTAAATGTTGTACACCCATTGTCGACTACTGAATTACTGCTAAGCGAATCTCTACGCTTGGATAGATCGTTAGCGCTAATAATTTCGCTGTACAGAAAATTTGGCTAATGAGATCAGTGCTTCCTTGTATTCGGAAGGAGGAAGTACATTCAGAGAATTGATAGCCTTTAGAGATTCTTCGTCGGCACGTTGCTCGGTGTAATCAATAGCCTTGGTTCGCTGCACGATGGCATAAACGTCATTGAATGCATCACGATTGCCATTTTTAATGGCATCGATAATCACCTGTGCTTCGCTGTTGCTACCGTTTTGAATGGCATAAATGAGCGGCAAGGTGGGTTTGCCTTCGGAAAGGTCATCACCCAGATTTTTGCCGAGTTCCTCTTGATTGGCTTTGTAGTCTAGCGCGTCGTCGATCAATTGAAACGCAACACCCAAATGTTGCCCATATCGAGCTAAATTTTCCTCAGTTTCGACGGATGCTCCTGATATTATGGCGCTTAATCTGCCTGCGGTGCTGAATAAAATTGCCGTTTTTCTGGCAATGACTTCAAGGTATTTTTCTTCAGTGGTTTCAGGATTGTTGCAGTTTAATAATTGCAGCACTTCGCCTTCGGCGATTGCTGTAGTGGTTTTTGACAGAATTTCCATAACACGCATATTGCCTGTTCGGACCATCATTTCGAATGCTCTTGAATATAAGTAATCACCGACCAAGACACTGGCTGCGTTACCCCAAACAGCATTGGCAGACTCTTTGCCCCGTCTGAGGTCTGAATCATCCACAACATCGTCGTGTAGTAAAGTTGCGGTGTGTATGAATTCAATAACGGCAGCGAGTATCAGATGATTGTCGGAGGCTCCACCCAGTGCTTTGGCAGCAAGCAGGAGGAGCATTGGTCGTAACCTTTTTCCACCATTGCCGACAATGTAATGGCTCATTTGATTAATGAGAATGACATCCGAGCTTAATTCGTCAATAATGAGTTGGTCAACTGCTTTGCTTTCGACAGTCGTCAAGCTCTTAATACAATTAAAATCTATGGGCACAAGCAGTTCTGGTAGGGGTTGTGAATGTGAGGCCATTAGATAAAGCGCGTGCAGTTTGTTTTATATTTCATGATCATTTCTGTGAACCAGTGTTGATTGGTCATTATACCCGAATAACTCGCAGTTAAGTCATGCTAATGATGCGGTAAATTGCCTGCAGTCGCTAAAATGTGCAATTATATTGGATGATTAATCAGTCGGTTTAATTATTTAGTTGACTTTTCTTCGTATAATACATACAATTTTTTGTTCACTTTTAACAGATTTATGCTTGATGGAGCTTACGCGGATGTATGCGGTAATTCAAACTGGCGGTAAACAATACCGGGTTGAAGAGGGTACCACCCTAAAAATAGAAAAACTGGAGCTAGGTGCAGGCGACAGCATTGAATTTGATAAGGTACTGATGGTCCAGTCAGGTGACTCTGTCAAAGTAGGCTTGCCTTTTGTTGAAGGTGGCAAGGTTACTGGTACGGTTTTGTCTCAGGGACGACACAAAAAAATAAAAATCATTAAATTCAGAAGACGTAAGCACCACATGAAACAAATGGGGCATCGTCAATACTATACAGAAGTGCAAATCACTGGCATTTCTGCTTAATACCAAGAGGTGTTTTAGATGGCTCATAAAAAAGCAGGCGGTAGTACTCGTAACGGACGTGACTCTAATGCCAAAAGATTAGGCGTCAAACGATTTGGTGGTGAAATTGTGACGGCAGGCAATATTATTGTTCGTCAACGCGGAACCCATTTTCATGCTGGCGTTAATGTTGGCTGCGGAAAAGATCACACGTTGTTTGCAACAGCTGATGGAAAAGTTATTTTTGAAGTTAAAGGTCCAAACAGTCGTAAGTTTATCAGTATTGTTCCTGCATAAAAATATTGCAGGCATGCTGCATTAAATAATGATGCAGTTGCTTTGGTTCTAAAAAAGCTCCGTTCCTCATAACGGGGCTTTTTTTGTTTATATCGATGTGAATTTATGAAATTTGTTGATGAAGCAGAGGTGCGCGTAGAGGCGGGTGATGGCGGTAATGGTGCTATCGGCTTTCGGCGTGAGAAATACATCCCATTGGGTGGGCCTGATGGCGGTGATGGCGGTGATGGCGGAAGTGTTTACTTGATTGCTGCTGAAAACGTGAACACCCTGGTTGATTTTCGCTATCATGCCGTGCATAGGGCTCAGCGTGGCCAGAATGGCATGGCTCGCAATTGTACTGGACGAAAGGGTGATGATTGTTTTGTCGCGGTGCCTTTGGGAACCCAGGTCTCTGATGCGGATACGGGTGAAATTATTGGCGACTTAACTGTTGTCGGTGAGACGTTGCTGGTTGCCAAGGGTGGTTTCCATGGTTTGGGTAATACGCGCTTTAAAAGTAGTATCAACAGAGCGCCTCAAAAAGCCAGCAAGGGAACGCCAGGCGAGCATCGCCGGCTTAATCTTGAGTTAACCTTGATCGCTGATGTGGGCTTGCTGGGTATGCCGAATGCCGGGAAGTCCAGCTTGATTCGCGCAGTTTCTTCTGCAACTCCTAAAGTAGCTGATTATCCATTTACTACGCTGCATCCTAATTTGGGTGTGGTTCGGGTTGATGATCTGCGCAGCTTTGTCATTGCCGATATTCCGGGCATCATAGAGGGCGCTTCTGAAGGTGCGGGGCTCGGCTTGCAGTTTCTTAAGCATTTATCCCGAACCGGTTTGTTGTTGCACCTCATCGATGTAGCTCCCTATGAAAGTATGGAGTCGCCGATCGAGGCTGCCAGAAAAATTATTTTGGAGGTTGAAAAATGGAGTCCCGAGCTTGCGATTAAGCCTCGCTGGCTGGTGCTTAACAAAATAGATCGATTGCCGGGCGATGAGTCAGAATTATGCTGTCAGGCAATAGTGCAGGAACTGGCTTGGAACGGGCCTGTTTTCCAAATTGCTGCAATTAATGGTGAGGGTACAAAGGAGTTGATGTTTGCTATTATGAGTTTTTTAGAACAACAACGGCTGAGAAAAAGTGAGCAGGACTAACTTCGCTAATGCTAAACGGGTTGTAGTCAAGATTGGCAGTTCCTTGCTGACCAAGGGTGGGCAAGGACTTGATAAGCAGGCTATCCAGGCCTGGGTCAGGCAGATGGCAGATTTGAGGCGTCGCTCAATCGATGTGGTACTGGTTTCGTCCGGCTCGGTAGCTGAGGGAATGAGCCGATTGGGTTTAAAAGTTCGGCCGAAAACGCTGCATGAATTGCAGGCAGCGGCTTCGGTTGGGCAAATGGGCCTGGTCCGGGTTTTTGATGATAATTTTCAGCAGCATGGTTTGCATGCATCGCAGGTGTTATTGACGCATGATGATTTGTCGGATCGTCAGCGCTACCTAAATGCCCGCAGCACCTTGCTAACGCTGCTCAAGTTCGGAGTAGTCCCCGTAATTAATGAAAACGACACCGTAGCAACGGAAGAAATTCGTTTTGGCGATAACGATACCCTGGCGGCCTTGGTTGCCAATCTGATTGAAGCTGAGCTCCTGGTCATTCTTACGGATCAGCAGGGCTTGTTTACGGGTGATCCGGGCATCTATCCTGATGCACAATTGATTTCAGAGATCAGTGTGAATGATGTCAGTCTCGACAGTATGGCCGGCGATAGCCGTAGCGGTTTAGGAAAGGGCGGCATGAGCACCAAGGTTAGAGCGGCGCGATTGGCATCCCGGTCTGGTGCGGCAACGGTGGTTGCTGCGGGGGCGGTTGACAATGTTATTGTAGATGTCGTATCCGGTGCTAATCTGGGGACCCATTTCTTACCGGATATTGAGCCTTTGGTGGCAAGAAAGCGTTGGCTAGCCGGGCAATTGCAAGTCAAAGGACGGCTGGTTCTGGATGCGGGGGCGGTCAGCATGTTGAAAAGTAACGGAAAAAGCTTGCTTGCGGTAGGCGTTAAATCGGTTTCCGGCCGGTTTGAGCGTGGCGAGCTGGTTTCCTGTTTTGATGAAAAAGGCTTGGAAATCGCTCGGGGGCTTATCAATTATGGTAAAGCCGATGCCCAACTAATAGCAGGAAAAAGCAGTTCGGAATTTGAAAACATTTTGGGTTATGCCGATGATTCAGAAATGATACATCGGGATAATATGGTATTGATTTAAGGGGCCTCTAAGGATTCCGTTAAAAATAACTACCCGAAAACGCAAAATCGCCCGCAAGCCGTTCGTGCTGAGCAAAATAAGCCCCCCCCCCTTCGGAGACATGGAGGTACCATGAAACAGTCGCTGTTCGACGTACTTTTTTCGTTTTCATATCTTTGCAAGTTATTGATATTATAAATACAAAAAAAGCTGTTTCTTGAGAGCTTGTCAAAGCATGAATGGCTTGCCGCGACGGAGTGGAATTTTGTGTCCATCCTTCGACAACCTCAGACGAACGCAAAAATTATCTCGGTACCCAATCGGTAAGTTATTTTTTGTCATATCCTAAGGATTAGAATACCCAAACCAGACGTTGGCAAAGTCCATGTTGCCTCCGAAATTGCATGAAATTTCTGCCGAATTGATTTTATTCTGTTACAGTTGTGTACATATTTGTGTTCATTAATTGGGGGTGTATATGACCCAGCGTATTGGTGTAAGAGAATTACGCGAAAAATTTTCATTGCTTCTCGAATCAAGCGAAACCATTGAGGTGACGCGGCACGGTCAAACCATCGGTTTCTTTATACCTATTCCGAAAAAACCGGGACAAGCACAGCGTGAAGCACTCTTGGAGGCAGGAAAACGCATGGATGATGAATTAATCCGCTTGGGACTCAAAGAAGATGAGTTGTTAGAGGAATTTAGACAATGGCGGCATCAGCGGTCACATGCAGCATAAACGTTTAGTCATTGACGCAAACATCCTCGTTCGCGTGGTTTTAGGATCTAAAGTTAGACATTTAATAGAGCGCTACAGTGAATCAGTGGCTTTCTACGCCACAGAAGCGAATGCGGTAGAGGCTGAGTTTTATCTCTCAACAGAATTGGCTGCGAAGCGTAATTTGAGTGAGTCGTATTGGCGTCCAGTATTTAATGGTGTAATGAATACCGTCCAAATCATAACAGATGACATCTTAACTGAAGTGGAGTGTAATGCAGCACGCATTTCGCTCCGTGAATGACTGGCCAGCAGTGGCTGCGGCACTCCTGCTCGACTGCCCCGTATGGTCGGAGGACAAAGATTATTTTGGCGCCGGCATGGCCACTTGGACAACTGCCACTTTTGAGCTTTATCTTACAGGTACTTAAATGGACAGGTTCCGTGGGATATAGTGAGAGTGTTTAATACCGAACCGAAACTCGATTATGCCCAATTCTATCCAAAACCAATTCGATTCGATTCTGTTCGAACAAGGAAGTTTTTCGGCAATCCCGTGGCTGCTCAAGGTAGGGCATCTTGATTACGCCGATTACGATAGTTGGAGAAACGCCTGCGGAGGTTTTCTTGAAGATTCCTTCAAGAACCCGTTAGCGGAGATTATTGCAAGCTTGAAGTTGGCACGAGACTACGCCGAAAAATTAAATTTGGATGCTGTTTGCCAGCCCTATAAATCAATAGAGCAAAAATCGCTCACTATTTGTCGATCCAAGACTAACGAAATTATCTTAACCACAGTTTATCAACCCGCAGAGAACCGGGTTCAGATGGATCTGTTTTTCGATAGTGCCCCCATTTTAGCAGTTCAAGACCTGACAAGAGCCATCGTCGAAAGGCGGGGGGAAGACATTCCGAATTTAATGGAGCGAGTAGAGTCGCTAGCTCCGGAAACATACACGTCATTTGAACGTTTGTTGGCTCAGCAAGAACGATTATGTCATTACCCAACAACCAAAAGCAAAATTGAATACTTGCTAGATACGCTGACACCAATGGCTTTTAGCGTTTTGGGCCGATTTACGGGCGATTACCTCACACCTATTTGGCAACAGTTATCGCAAGAAATTTCAGGAAGAACTTTTGACGCAGAATCCCCTCAAGATCATTTAAGCTTTACCGCCATTAAGGCGTTTGATTGGCGGGAGGTTCTTGTTGCGATCGAAGGTGAAGAAGGCTGGCAAAGGCAACCGATATTACTCTATCGTTATGCCGAAGCTTGTTTTAAATTGAATAGGGAAGCGGAGGGATTAGCAAGCTGGTTCAGATTGTATATGCTTTTCCCTGAAAGCGCCGAACGGCTAGTTAACGGCACCGACAACTTTTTGTTGTTGTCAGATTGGCGTAATTTCAATGAACTTGATCCAGAACTTGATGCCATCTTTTTTCCCGCCTGGACGGTGCTGAAAAAGCCAGCTTTAGCTAAGTTAAAGGTGAATGTCGATGAAGAAAATATCGGTCAAGACGCATTCACATTGATATGCGGTTTAATTCTTTGTGCAGGCAAGGATATCGATGAAAAAACCCTTTGTCTTAGGTCCAAGCTTAGAAACCAAAATCCAAGCCTATTTAGTCATTATATGGCGGGTTGCTAATAGGGCGAGTTTGGAATTGCTATGGCGATATTTTAACAGGGTGGGGTAATAACTCGTATAAAAAAGTATTTTTTCGTAATATCTTGATTCCCCTGAGCGCTTCTTTCATTTCACAAAATCGCTGAATTCGTTGATTACACCAGACGGCCTTATTTTTTCGGGGACTGTAACCCGGGTTCTAAAGCTCCGATAAAAGTAGTGGAGCCGGATGAAACGGTGTTGTTAATCAACTCAACACATGTAGGAGGCCCACACCAGAGCTATGAGCATCTGATTAGCACAGCAACCGGTCATATCACTGCGGGGCCAATAGGAGGTCGCAGTGTTGAGGACATTTTCAATCGAATTATCAAGTTTGAAACTAATCGCCATCAACATAACTTATGCTTTGTCTCGCCAGAAGCAAAGTGATTGCGCAGGAACCTATCAGGACTTGGAAAAAATAAATTCCCGAAATCAGAAAGTATGAACTGAATTGTCAAGGATTGGGAATGTCAGCTCTTGGACTTGATAGCCTGCAAACAGATTATCAAGTCCATTGAGACAAGGCGTTGGCCCGGTAAAGACTTCTTGCTAAGCGTTGATCGACTACAGGTATGCTAAAGAGTCCTAAACATCACAACGTTGCGTGGTTCCACAACAATCGGCCATGTTACCGCCGTGTTTGGCGCAATGCTCCGTGCTGCAATTATGGGCGGCTGCCCCCTCATGTTTTGAGCAGTTTTCTGTGGTACAACTCTTTGCTGCTAAAGCCAGATGCTCATCGCAGTGCGCTGTGTTGCATACATGCGCTTTGGCGGTCGGGTCAGACTCACAATGTTTAGCGCAGGCCTGATCTTTGGCACCGGGATGATCGGCACAATGTTTGGCACAATCATGTGTAGTCGCTGTTTTGTGAATATCGCAGTGCTTTGGGTGCGTTTTGGCCAACGCTCCAGTTGACACAAGCGAAATAGACAAGAATAAGGCGATCAAAAGAGACTGAATTTTCATAATATTATCCTCCTAACCTAAATGAGATTTAATCTTACCATAAAATTACAATTCTTTCAATTAAACTGTGTTAATTAACACAGTTTAATTATGATTACTCTGTTTTGCCCACCCTGATGGACTTCAGGTGTAAAGGTTATTCGACAAAAAGGCAGCGTCTGAAATGCCCTATTGCAACGCGTCAATTTGCCACATTTCCAGGCGCAGGGCGGGGTATTACACTATGGGCAGTTCTTACAGGTACACCTTTGTCATACGGTTTAAAGTTTAATGTTTTACTTCTGAATACGGCCGCTTGCCGTGGCGCACTATTTACCGGGAACCGTTGTTTGCAACTCCAATTAGCCGTGAAAAGATGAAGGCCCCTTTCATTCAAATAGTTTTTCCTGTCAATAAAATAACGATGCAACAAGTGCTCCAAGGGATTTTTCCAAGCACATTTCTGATGATTTCATACACTCCATTTTTACCTTCCGATAAACTGATATCTGCAAATAGTCTGCGAACCGGGGTGTTACGTTTAGCTTACAGTTCAATTATAAAAATGCTATTCTGCCTGCTTGCCGGATTCGCCAATCCCGTATGCGCAGCTGACCCAGTCGAGCTATTGCCCCCTGAGCAGGCGTTTCGTCTTTCGGCCAGCCTTACCAACGCCGATTCAGTGTTACTTTCCTGGACAATTTCAGACTGCTGTTTTTTGTATCGCAATAAATTCAAATGGACTTCTCTGACGCCGGGCGTCATGCTGGGGGCGCCTTTTTTCCCGCCCAGTCAAACCCGGCAGGATGCGTTATTCGGAAACGTGGAAATATTCAGGAAGCGTCTGGTGTTAGAAATCCCCATTCAGCGCCAGAAACCAGAAGCCCGTCAGCTTATTTTGGATCTGACTTTTCAGGGTTGTTCCGAGGACGGCATTTGCTATATGCCGAGCCATGAGACGCTAGTCTTCGATCTACCACGAATAAGTGGCAACAAACTTGCCACAATGACATGGTCTGATAAAGCCGAACCGTTTATCTCCGAACAGAATAGCATCGCCACGTCATTAAAAAACCGATCAGCCTGGTTTGTCGTGTCAAGTTTTCTTGGTTTCGGGGTTTTGCTGGCCTTTACGCCCTGCATTTTCCCAATGTTGCCTATTCTTTCCGGCATCGTTGTTGGTCAGGGCACAAAGATAAACACAAACAGGGCATTCCTGTTATCGTTGAGCTACGTGATGACATCTGCACTGACTTATACGGTATTTGGTATTCTGGCAGGACTTTTCGGCAGCAACCTCCAGGCATTATTCCAGGAACCATGGATAATCAGCGCATTGAGCGTACTATTTATTCTTTTAGCACTGTCCATGTTCGGCGTTTTTCAATTGCAAATACCTTCGGCTCTACAAACCCGAATTATCGGACTTGGCTCCAAACAGCAGGGTGGCAATCTGATCGGAGCCGCGGTGATGGGAGTTCTTTCAGCCTTGGCAATCGGACCGTGTGTTACGGCGCCATTGACCGGTGCACTGATCTATATCGGTCAGACCGGTGATGCGATCTTGGGAGGGCTGGCCTTGTTTGCCCTTGGAATAGGCATGGGTATCCCGTTGCTTGTCATGGGCACTTATGCCGGTAAATTACTGCCAAAGGCGGGTGCCTGGCTGAACATCACTAAAGTCATTTTTGGCATGGGGCTTTTTGCTGTTGCCGTCTGGTTATTAAGTCGCATCATGCCGCCGATGGTAACCGTGTTTTTAAGTCTCCTGCTAGGCATTTTGCCAATCATGCTTTTGCTCTTTAATAAGCGATGGACTGGCGCAGTCGCACTTACAGCGGTTTACGGAATTCTCCTGTGGATAGGCGTTTCCACCAATCAACCCGACGTTTTGCGGCCTCTTCTCTGCACGGCGGCCATTGCCTGCAAGGAGCAACTATCGCTGACTCTGAAGTTTAAAAAGATTGAAAATTCCCTGGATTTGCAACACTATCTGGCCAAAGCTCAGGCGAGCGAGCAATGGGTTATGCTTGATTTTTATGCGGACTGGTGTGCCTCCTGCCAAGAACTGGCACTTTATACCTTTGCAGACTCCAAGATTAGGGCGGCTTTATCTCAGACTGTGCTGCTACAGGCTGATGTGACAAAAAACAGCCCGGACGATCAGGCATTGTTGAGGCAATTTAACCTGATTGGCCCGCCTGCGATTCTTTACTTTGGCCCTGATCAGCAGGAGCGCAGTGCTTACCGCATTGTTGGTTTTATTAAAGCCGATCGCTTTCTCACTATTATTAATCAGGTTTTTGACAAACCGAAAACGTAATCCCTTCATTCCATTGGCACTACGTACTCAAGCATTCGTTATTCATGGCATGCACTGTGCCGGATGTGAAGCCGTTATCGAAAACGCAATCAGACAATTGCCGGGGATACTGGCTGTCCGCGCGGATTATACTTGCGATACCCTTAACATTCATTTTGATGAGACGCTCATTACAGTAGCATTAATTCATGCCTGTATTGAAACGCAGGGATATCAGCTTGGCCCCGAGCGATTTTCTGAGACATTTAACGGTGTTCCGAGCACAACCCACGACATCTCCCGTCAATTCAGTTTGCTTGGGGTATTGAAAAAGTCAGCGATCACCAGTCTGGCTGTGGTTGGGATTGTTTTGATTCTTTGCCTGGATAGATGGTTCACGGTTCATGCCGATCGACTTCAGCTTGGTCAAGAGGTCAGCTACAGTTTACTGCTTCTGATCGGTTTCCTGACCAGCTTTCATTGTGCCGGTATGTGTGGTTCGCTGATGTTGGGCTATGTGGCGAAAAATGCTGCCAGTGCTTCCCATCCCTTTGGCTCGCATCTTCTGTATGGTTTCGGCAAAACGTTGTCCTACACGCTGATCGGTGCCCTGTTCGGGGCGCTGGGCTCAGTCATTGCCTTCACACCGGTCCTGCAAGGCGCGGTCGGCGTTGCAGCCGGCATTTTTTTACTGTTGTTTGGCCTGCATATGCTGGAGGTCTTTTCGACACTGCGGCATTTTCAGATGATCACACCGCCTCTTATTAGAAATTTCGTCGGCAATGCCTACCGCCGACACAGCAACCCGTTCATCATTGGCCTGTTAAATGGCCTGATGATTATTTGCGGCCCGTTGCAAGCCATGTATGTGATGGCAGCCGGTACCGGTCACTGGATCGAAGGCGCAGCCATGCTGTTCTTTTTTGGTCTCGGCACCCTGCCTTTACTGCTGGGCTTCGGATTTCTGACCAGTCTGCTGTCGGCCAGCCTGACACCCCGATTGCTCAAGGCTTCCGGTTTCTTGGTTATTGCGCTCGGAGTCATTATGTTGAATCGCGGTTTAGTGAAAACGGGCACCGGCATAGACTTCAACACTACGGTGGCACGGCTGTCACAAGAACTGTCACCGGCACTATGGGTGGACTCGCCTTCTGCTGATCAGCTACAGATCATTACCATGGAGGTACTTAGCAGCGGGTACTCACCGAACCAATTCACTTTGCGCAAAGGCGTTCCTGTTAAATGGCTGATCAACGCCAAGGCATTGACTCAGTGTAACAGGGTCATTCTGGTGCCTCAATACCACTTAAGAATCGAGCTAAAGGAGGGCCTGCAAACGATTGAATTTATGCCGCCGGAAAATGGCATCATCCCCTGGAGTTGCTGGATGGGAATGAACCCCGGCATATTCATCGTCGTTGAGGATGGGCCGCCGCTCAAACAACAAGGAACGGAAGCGATGGCCAAGGCATGGACAACCTATTGGGACAAGCTGGCCAAGTTCTATCACCAGTGCATTCAGCGCTTGCGGCAGACTGGTTTGCAGTGAGCAGATGATGATTACGCTTAGATGATGCGCGACTTCGGTTCGGGCCTACTGTCTGGTTGTGACAACATTGTGGGTAGCAAGCGCTAATCAGCGGATCGGGTGGATTGGGTTTTTTTTTGGCATGCTTGACGAGTCATCGCATAGGCGGTTAAAGCCAATTTAAAACCTTGAATTTGGGGATGCTTGCGTGGCGATTACTCAACCGGTTTTTTAAACACGATGAAACCAACGGAGACAATTCAGAGGATTTAATTCGGGATTATTCATGTTTGGTAATCGACTTAAGCATATTGACGCAAATAGGTACCTGCTTAAACTGCAATCCCCCATTGTATTTTTTTAGGTACTGGATCCCGTTTTTTCGGGACACTTTTTTCTTGTTCTACAATAATTTCTGGGTTCCCTAACTCGGTTGCAGGTGGCTCGTCAATTTTGGTCCCGTTGACTAAATAATTTTTTGCCTCTCCGGCGCCAAGCTTCATTTGCTGCTTTGTGGCGTTCAGTTCGTTATAAGTGGCTTTGCCACCGATACCCCATAAGGCGAGTACCATCAGAATCATCGTTAAAAAAGGCGTGGTCACCATTAATGTTTTGATGACTCTTATAAAATAAAAACTAGTCATGGCTACACACTCCTATATGATTGATGGCTCGTTTTCCACCACAGTGGTTTACTTATATATACGATCTCGCACAAAACAACATGTACGCATTTGTCTGGGTATACCCACAAATTAATTAGAAACCAGTTCCCTTATACCTTAAAGTTAATACAATTCCTTCAAACTGATAGATACATTTAAGCTGAATAAATTCCTTAGTTGAATAAATTTAGATGAGGTACTGCTACCGGGCTCTAAAGCCGGCTTAATTTTTAACCAAAATCATTTCTCTTTGAATATCCCAAGACTGTATAAATTATTTGTATATGCGTCTATACCTCGCACTTGCCGGCAACGCGTTATCAGGCAGGGATTGTTTACTTGCAGTAACAGATGCATATAACGAATAGAAAGTATTTAAAATCTTACCTGATTACCCTCAAGTTTCAGCTGAAATAGCAGACACTCAAGTAGCCGTCATGCCGGCATGGACTGCCGGGGTCCGTACGCCCGTAAGGGCGTACTATCAGTACGGTTAAAGTCCGTACCAGAGTAAGCCAAAAGCTCTGAAATTGAAAGTAACTGCGTCACCGCGAGGTGGGGTGGAAAGTAACTGGAAATGAACTGT